>JBBSUD010000031.1:0-45156 GCA_038235225.1 Verrucomicrobiales bacterium | reverse complement strand
CCTTCCGCTACGTCTGCCCAAAATAGAGTCCTTCACCACTCCCCACTTGATCCCCAACCCTTGATCTCCTATCCCTTTTCCGCACCCCGCCACCATAGCTTAGTTTAGCTCCTCAGTGGTCGGAATTTCGGGTCCGCCTCACTCGCCCCGGCGACCAAACTAACAGGCGACATGATCCGCCATTAGGCTGAAAATCAAATGATGTCCTAACGAAATCTTTTCCCGTTGAACTGGATCCATCCGCCCGGATGGGTGCCGAACGGACTGAGGTGGGTGTAATGGACGATTCCACCCTGCTCGTTCCAGATATACTCGCCCTTCGCGGTGATCACCGAGCCTTCCCGGAGCCGCTTCACCCGCGGGGCGAGGTCGATGTTATGGGCGATCAGAATCGTCTGCCCGGACGCCAGTTTCACGATAAACCGCTGGTGGCGGCTGCCATCGTTATCGTCGGGAAGGATCGCGATCACCGTTCCGTGGAGCTTCGTTTGGAAGCCGGAAAGATGGACAAGCCAGGCACGCTCCAGAATTCTGTCCTTCCCGGACCAGTCCTTGGCGGCAGCCGGAGTGATGCCTGCGGCGCAAAAGGCGAGGCAGGCCAGCAGACGGAAGACGACATTCATGCCGGAGATTGCGCCGGTTCGTCCCGCTGCCGGCAAGTCAAAAGCCCGCTCGATTCACCCCGGATAATCCCCGGCGATGTAGCTCTGGAGCTGGGCGATCGTGCCGCGCTGCGATTGCATGACCCACGTCACCAGATCGCCCATGGAAATCAGGCCGATGAGGCGGCCGTCATCCACGACGGGCAAATGGCGGATGCGGTTCCCCGTCATGAGCTGCATGCATTTCTCGATGCTGTCCTTGCTGCGGACGACGATGGCGGGGCGGGAAATGATTTCCCCGACCTTGGTATCGCGGGAGGTCCGGCCTTGGAGGACGACCTTGCGGCTATAATCCCGCTCGGAAAGCACGCCGACGACCTCGCCGCCCTCGACGGCGACGAGCGCGCCGATGTTGCGCTCGCCCATTTTGCGGATGGCGTCATAGACGGTGTCCGCCGGGTGGGTGGTGAAGATTTCTCCCTGTTTGTTGTGCAGGAGGTCGTAAACGGTGCCGGGAATTTCCATGGTTTTTGGTTTTTTGAAGGATTCGCAGGCTGTCGAACCCGGACCGGCACGTCAAGAACCCTCGCCGCCGTTCACAATGGTTAGAGAAAATGCCTTAGGCGCTGGCGGGAATTTAGACCAGTCCGTCTTTCCGCGCCTGCTTCCAGTAGGCATATTCGGAGCGGTTGAAATCGATGTATTCGGGCGAGAGGTCGCTGGAATACATGGTGTAGGTGGCGTCGCCTTGGTTGAGATCGATTTCGATCACGAACTCCGGGCCGGCGACGGCTTCGCGGAGTTCGTCCATCGGCGTGTCCGCCTGGAGTCCGCCAAGGCAGGCGGCTTTCCCGCCGATGCGGATGTCCACCAGTTCCTCGCGGATGCGCGCGCGGGAATAACCCACGGCGTGGATGATGCGGCCCCAGTTGGGATCGCCGCCATTCCAAGACGATTTCACCAATGCGGATTTGCATACCGCCTCGGCGACTTTCTTGGAATCGAGATAGGTCTTCGCGCCGATCACATTCACCGTCACGAACTTGGTGACGCGCTCTCCATCGCGGACGACGGCTTTGGCCAGCTCCAGCATCAGCAGGTGGAGAGCCTCGCGGAACTGTTTGCAAATGGATGAGTTCCGGCGGACGGCGGGCATCCCGGACGCGCCGTTGGCGAGGACGATGACGGTGTCGTTGGTGGACATGTCGCCATCGATGGTGATGCGGTTGAAGCTTTCCTCGACGCATTCGAGCGTGGCCTTGCGCAGATTTTCCGAGGATATGTTCGCATCGGTGGTGATGAAGCAAAGCATGGTCGCCATGCTCGGCGAAATCATGCCGGCGCCCTTCACGCAGCCGCCGAGGCGGACGGTGTGGCCGCCCAGTTCAAAGGAAATCGCGATTTCCTTCGCGCGGGTGTCGCTGGTGATGATGGCGTGGGCGACTTGCGAGCCATTTTCCGGCCCAAGTCCGGCGAGCAGTTCGCCGTAATGCGGAGCGACGCGCATCATCGGCATGGGTAATCCGATCACGCCGGTCGAGGCCACGCCGATTTCCGAGCGCTTGAGCTTGAGCGGCTTGGCGACGCCGTCGCACATCGCGTTGGCATCGCGAATGCCTTGGACGCCGGTGCAGGCGTTGGCATTTCCGGAGTTCGCGATGATGGCGCGCAAATCGCCCTTGCGAAGGTGGGTTTGGGAAACGCGGACTGGCGCGGCTTTCACGCGGTTTGTCGTGAAAGCGCCGGCGGACGTGCAGGATTTCTCGGAGTATATGAGTGCGAGGTCGAGGCGGGTGGCATCGGGATTCTTGATGCCGCAGCTTGTGGCGCTGGTTAGGAAACCTTGCGGCGCGCCGACGCCGCCTTCGATTCGGGTGTGTGGGAAATCCATGACAGTGGTGGGAAAAACGAAGCGGCGGAGGCTGGGATTTCCCTAGAAATTTTGCAACCCGGCAGTCTGCTCAAGGCCGAACATCAGGTTGAAACACTGCACCGCTTGGCCGCCGGCACCTTTGCCCAGATTGTCCTCGGCGCTGGTTAGGATGACCCGGCCGGTGCGGGCGTCGTGGTGCCAGCCGATGTCGATGAAATTGGTGCGGCTGACATGTTTGGTATCGGCGAATCCGCCATTTCCGAGTAAGCGGACGAAATGCGCGCCGGCATAAGCAGCTTCCAGCGCCGCTCCCACGGCCTCCGCGGAGACTCCATCGCGGAGCATCGCCGTGGTGGTGGTGGCAATGCCGGAATTCACCGGAATGAGATGGGGAATGAAGGAAATCGTGACCTTTTCCCCGGCGGCGATGGCGAGTTCCTGCTCGATTTCCGACAGATGGCGGTGCTTCGGCAGACCATAGGCGCGCGCGCTTTCGTTGCACTCGCAGAAGAGCAGGCTGAGGTCCGCCTTGCGCCCGGCGCCGCTCACGCCGCTCATGGAATTGGCGACGATCGTCGCCGGATCGAGCAGATTTTCCCGCAGCAGCGGCAGCAGCGGCAGCATCACGCTGGTCGGGTAACAGCCGGGCGCGGCGACCAGGCGCGCGGCTGAGATTTCCTCCGCACGCACTTCCGGCAGCCCGTAAACCGCCTCCGCCAGCAGCCACGGCGCGGGGTGAGGCTGGCCGTAGAATTCCTCATAAACCGCGGCATCCCGCAGGCGGAAATCGGCACTCAAATCGATGACGCG
The DNA here is from genome assembly GCA_038235225.1 of Verrucomicrobiales bacterium. Taxonomy (GTDB): domain Bacteria; phylum Verrucomicrobiota; class Verrucomicrobiia; order Verrucomicrobiales; family Akkermansiaceae; genus Luteolibacter. Next base: position 41,871 of record JBBSUD010000031.1, on the reverse strand, counting down.
CACGCCGCGCTCCAGCAGCGGGCGCGCGATTTCCGCCGCCACGCCATGCGGCAGCGCCAGAAACGCGGCTTGGACTCCGGCGGCGGCGATCGCATCCGGATCCGGCTCGGAAAAGGCGAGATCCGCCCCCGGCGCGCCGCGGAATCGTGGGAAAACCTGTGCGATCGATTTCCCGGATTCCTGCCTTGAAGTGGCGGCCGCAAGCTCGACGCCCGGGTGCAGGAGGAGAATGCGGAGAAGCTCCATGCCGGTGTAGCCGCTGGCTCCCACGATGGCTGTCTTGACGCGATTCATGCGCGGGGGAATGCCACCGTTTTCCGTGCTTGCCAATCCGCATTTCCCCTGTTTGCTTCGCCCTCCGTTCACGGAAACGGGCTGTAGCGCAGTCTGGTAGCGCACCTGCCTGGGGGGCAGGGGGTCGTCGGTTCGAATCCGGCCAGCCCGACCAAACACAAGATTACTTCGAAGCGGTATCGAAGCATATCATGGCCTCCCATAGTGACAGAGCGGGATCCGCGAAGGACGTGATACAGAGTCGATGAATCGGCGAATTCGAATGCTTGTTCCATTCGCGGGATACTTTTCTTGTCCTCGCTGCGGACATCGATTTGTATCGCTTCAAGAGCGCCTCACCGGCCTCCCATCGTATGCACCAGCTCCATGTCCCGAGTGTGAGGCATTGCTTTATTATCCACGCTGGACCCATGTGATATCGATGGTCTGGGGAGTTTACCTGTTTCTCCTTTTAAATACATTTTTCATATCGGTCGCGCTCCCCGAATGGGTGTTCGGTATTCTGATTCATGGATTTGTTCCACTTGGCATCCTGACGTTTATTGCCGCGACTTGGGGAAACAAGCTAAGGGAGGTTGAATCGAAAGATGGTTCCTAACGGGGGGTCTTCACGCTCCGAGAAAGATTCACCAACAACACGCCACCGTGGTTCTGCCGCGAAAAGGGCCGGCGGATTCGCAAAATCCGCATTGCCATGTTAGAAATTCCGGCCACATCAAGCGGACACATCTTATGAAAGCCATCGCGCTCGCCGCATTCGCACTCGTTTCCACCCTGTCCGCCGCATTCGCCATCACCGATTCGGATATCGCGCCCGGCTCGCTGGAAGGAAAGCTCATCTATTTCTCAATCGAGAACGGCGGCGCGCCCTTCGCGACCGTGGGCTCGTGGTCCGGCTCTTTCCTGGAGGACGAGGGCGTCTTCGAGTTTGCGAACATCAGTGGCGACACCGTTGGCCTATCCACCGCCTGCTCCGTCACGACCGATGGATCGTTCACGGTGATCTCGCTGGACAAGTTTGTGGAAGGCCGGCCTGCCGCCACCCTCACGCTCTACACCGTCGGTGACGTGGGACATTACGAAGTCTCGATCAACGGCGTTTCCGGCGTGAGCCTGAACGGCACCTTCGTCTTTCCCGAGCTCGTCACAACCCGTCCGAAAGCGGAAATTTCCGTCCAGCAGCCGAAAGGCACCGATCTCAAGGATGGCAAATCCAAGCGTCATTTTGGCGCGGCCTTGGTTGGCGAATCCGGAAAATCCAGGACTTTCACCATTAAGAACGTCGGCACCGCGCCGCTCAAGAAGCTCGAGATTTCCGTCACGGGCGCGGACAAGAAGGACTTCGTCGTCACCAGCCTGAAGAAGGGAAAAATCGCGGCCGGCGCTTCCGAAAAATTCCGCGTGACCTTCAAGCCAAAGTCCATCGGCTGGCGGAAGGCCTACCTTCACATCGCCAGCAACGACGCGAACGAAAGCTCCTTCGATATCAAGCTCCGGGGTGAGGGCGTCGGCAGAAAGTAAGCCCCGAAGCGCGTTGCGGATCGCCTTGATTTCCGCAGCACCTGCATTTCCAAGCCCCTGATCCGGGTGCGGATTTCGTCCGCCGTGCGGGTGGAAGCGGGCGTTCCTGGAGCGAGAGAAATCCCTCGCGGAGGGCGCTGCCGGAGCGCGGAGCCTCCTTGGTCGCAGGGTCCGCTTGGTCGTCGATCGCGCGAAAGCTGAACAGCCGGTCGGTGGTGGTGACGATGTCCTCGATTTCCGAACTCGCCTGCGCTTCGAGCAAGGGGAGCACGTTGATGAGCACTCCCTGATTCAGCAGCAACTCCCCCGCCCGCTTCAGCTCCGCGTGTGCGGACCGGGCTGTAATGCACTGCTTGAGAACGAATTTCGTCTCCAGCTCGATGGCGGGCGGGAGCAGCGGCAGCTCGTCATAGGGCCGATCCGGCACCCAGCCATTTCCCGGCACGTGCGATTCTTAGGCTTCCTGCGACATGTCCGCACCAAATATCGTTTGGGGCGACACGTCAGGCAGACGCGTTGTGATTTCACGGGTTTTGAATCACGTTGTGGAAATAGGGCGCTTGAGACGCCATGCCAGCATGACGTGTCGCAAATTCCGATAACGGCCGACATGACGGGAAGATCCCGCCGCGCGCCTAGCGACACACTCCGCGCTGCGAAGCTTCGATGAAATGGATCAAATGCGCCACCTGCGGCGTGTCGGCGGCGTGGGTCGCTTTCAGGGAACTGATAGCGGTCGAGAGGTTGCCGTCCTTTTTGAGAAAGAGTTTTTTGTAAGCGGTTTTCACGGCCTTGATGTCATCCGGCGCGAAGCCGCGGCGCTGCAAGCCCACCAGATTGATGCCGCGGGTGCTCGCCGGATTTCCATCCACAATCATGAACGGCGGCACGTCCTGCACGATTTTCGCAAAGCCGCCGACAATCGAATGCATGCCGACCCGGCAGAACTGGTGCACCGCGCTCATGCCGGAAAGGATCGCATGATCCTCCACCACGATGTGCCCGGCCAAGCCGACCGAGTTCGAGAGGATGATGTGATCGCCGAGCTGGCAATCGTGGGCGACGTGCGAGTAGCAGAGGAAGAGATTGTCCGAGCCGATGCGCGTGGCGGGCGTCTCGAAGGTGCCGCGGTGGATCGTTACGTTCTCGCGGAAGACGTTGCGATCGCCGATTTCCAGGTAGGTCGGCTCCCCGATGTATTTCAAATCCTGCGACTTGCCGCCGATCACGGCGAAGGCGAAAAACTCGTTGTCCCGGCCGATCTTCGAATTGCCGTCCATGACGACGTGCGAGTGCAGCACGCAGCCCTCCCCCAGCTCGACGTTCGGGCCGATGATGCAATACGGCCCGATGCGCACGTCGCGGCCGAGTTTCGCGAGCGGGGAAACAATCGCAGTCGGGTGGATCATGGCCCGAATCTCTCCGAACCGCCCCCGCGCTGACGAGGATTTTCTCGCGTGGGGAAATCGAGTCCCGCTGCTCTGGCCGGCATTAACTCGCCCATTTTATTTTCAAATCATGCAGGGCCCCTGCCCATGGCATCTGGATTCTCTCCATCTGCGTCTATCCTGTGAATCTGCGGTTAAATAAATCTTCCCGTTCCAGCCCTCACCGCCCGCTTTCCGCGGAATCCAGCATTTCCCTCAGTTCGGCGCGCATGATTTCCGTGACGCGCTGTTCGTAGAGCGTGGCCATGGGAGATTCGGCGGAAATCAGTAGCAGCCGATCCTGCTGGATCCAGTGGCGTTCCCGCGCGTGGAAAATCGGCGTGAGGGCGGCCAGCGCCAGCATGCCGGCGACCCAAGCGGGCCAGACGACGCGGGCCAATGTGGCGCGGCGCAGCGCTAGATCGCTCCGGCCAAGCAGGCTCATCAGCGCGCCGGCGAACAGCCACGAGACGGCCGCGCCTCCCAGCGCGAGCGAGATTTTCTGGAAAACCGTTCCCCAAACTCCGGGCAGCAACAGCCCTCCGAATGCCGGAATCGCGGCCAGCGCGGCGGCGACCGCGACCCAGCCGAGCCAAGGAAATCGTGCTTTCAGCCCCAGCGCCGCGCCGCGTATTGCCAGCCGGGCGCTCGCGATCGTCACGGGCAGCAGAATCATCGCCACCACCATCGCGCCGAATTGTCCGGCTGGCGGGAGGAACTTGTTCGCGCCCGCCGACCATTCCCAAGAACTGAGCGGCGTCAGCCAGATGATCGCCAAATACGAAGCTACCGGCAGCGCGACGCCGCCGAAGATCATCAATGCCCAATCCGCCGGGCGCAGCAAATGCCACATTCGCTCCGCCAGCCGCCGGGCCAGCGAGTTCCGCACGAAGCGGCTCAGCACCGCCGCCCCGGCGCAAATCCCCAGCAAAAGCCAGCCGGTCCATGCCATGACACACGCCAGCAACGCGTGGTCCGCGTAACGGCCGGGTGCCAGGTCCGATTCCGTTAGCGATGGCGGGGATTTCACTTGGCGGCCGACCATTGGAGAAAACATTCCGGTTAGAAAAGACCCGCGGTTTTTGACCATCGATTCCAAGGCCTCAAGCTCTGGCGAAGTTCCTGCGCGTCTCGCCTGCTCCGCATCGCCAATGCTTTTTAAACGGGAAAAGAAGGCCTCCTCCTCCGCCAGACCCAGCGAATGCGCTGTGTCCCTAAAGTTTGGCGCTGGTCCGATAATGATGACTTTAGCAATCAGCCCATCGACCAGCCCTCCCTCCATGGCTGCCATCTTTCCCGACAAATCCCGCCAATCCGCGACAATCCGCCGGAATCGTTCCACATCCTTTTCCGCCGCCGCCACCTGCGCGCCCGCCGAGAGAACATCCGTCAATTTCCGAAGGGCGATCGTAGCTGACGTCTGCCCGAAACCGAAGCCGAGCCGCTGGATTTGGTCTGCAATATCGACCACCGGCGGGAGCATTGAAATTCTTTCCCGCTGGATTTCCTGCCGGTATGCCGTGAACCGGTGCTTGCCGACCAGCTCGTGGATGGCAGCCAGCGCGGAATCCAATCTCGCCCGGTTGGTGATTTTCCAAACCGGAGTGCGTCTCGGAAAACCGCGCGGGGTTTTGGCCGACACTTTGGAAACGGCACCTTCCGCGATCGCCGACGCCACTTGCGCCTGGAACCATCCGTTGTCCGGGTCGATGCGCTCCGCAGCCTCCAGAATTTCCGGCGACAAACCGCTGTTCTGTCTGGAATAGGCCAAGGCATATTCCGCGAGGTAGACCGGGTTCTCCGGATCGCTCTGCCACAGTGGCCGCCATTTTTCCGCCCTGTCGTCCGCTATGCCATCCGCGCCGAAGAGCAACAGGCGTTGCTGCGGATCCAAGCGGGGAAAGGTCATCGTCGGAGAGGAAGGTTTGAAACTGGTGAACTCGGAAACGACCGGAACCAGTTTCATGATTTCTGTGGCGGTCGTCACCAGCAGCGGCACTGAAACCGCCAGCGTCACCCCAAGCAGGATGAAGCGCCACCAGCCACGGCGCGGGTGCTTGTCCGCCCGTTCGAGGGAATCCACCGCTTGGACCAGCGCGGCCTCGTGGCCCGGCGCGTTCTGTTCCAGGGATTTCCGCAGCTCAGTCTCCGCGGCGAATTTCCGCTCCAGATTGTCGTCCAGCCGGCGGGTGGCGAGGCCGATGAAGCGGGCGATGTCGGATTCCATGCCGCGCAGGCTAGCGGGCGATTTTCTGAGGTCGAGCCGCGGGGATTGCGATTTCCGGGGCCACCGTCGAAGAGCAAGCTGAAGCTTGAACTCCGGCCGGGAGTCCGGCCTTCAGGCTGCTTTTCCGGTGGCGGGACGTTCCTGAAGAGCAAGCTGAAGCTTGAACTCCGGCGGGCTACTTCGCTACGGTGGCGAGTTTCTCCTCGGGGGCGGGGTAGCGGAAATGGCGCTGGATGCTGTAGTCGAAGAGGATGTTCTCCCATTTCACGCCGGCGCCCATATTGGAGACGATCCATGGCTCGTTGGCGCGCGCGCCGGGGCCGGGGACGACGATGCCGATGTGCGTCTCGGCGTTGGCGAGCGACCAGACGACGATATCGCCCATTTTGTAGTCGGAGGATTCGCGGGAAACCGTCAGGGTTTCGCCCTTGCGCTCGAAGAAGCGCTGGAGATTGGCGACGCGGCGGTGGTCGATGTTCGTGTCCGGGCCGGTTTCCTTCCAAAGCTGCGGATAAAGCCGGAAATTCGCCTCCATGTCCTCATGGACAAGCACTTGCAGGTCGAATCCCAGCTTGCGGAAGCAGCGGACGACGACATCCGCGGCGACGCCCTTGCCGGATGGCACGTCGCCATTCGGGTAGGCGATGCGGAAGTAAGCGGGATCGTAGCGGACGCCGTCGCCGGTATGGGCGAGCGCCGCGGCGGCGAGCTTGCCGCCCCAGCCCTTGGCATCCTCAAGGCGCGGGATGAGCAATTGCGCCTGCTCGGGGGTGGCTCCGACCTGCGTCGCTTTCAGAAAGGGCACGAGCGGGCGGCCGAACCAGAAACCCATGCCAACCGCGATGACCACGATCACCCAGCCGCCGAAGAAATTGCGGCGCTTCGGCTTTTCCGGGCGGGGGCCGATGTATTCGATCGTGCTGTAGAATCCTTCTCGGGAACGGGCCATGGGGTGTCTTTCGGGCGGATTTACAGCAAACGGATTTCCCGATGGCGATGGAAAAATCCCGCTCCGGGCTAACAAATCGGAGCGCGTCCGGCGGGTCCGCTCTGGACAGCGCGGCGGCACGCCCGGCACACTCCCGGCATGACGCTGCTGACCTCTCCGCGACCCTTGATGTGGGGCGGGCTGGACGTTCCCTTGTTCGGGATCGCGAAGGATCTGGCGGGTGCGCCGCTCGATCCGCCGGCGGCATTCTCGCTGGTGGCGGACCCGCAGCGGCTGTGGTTTCTGGCGAGCCACCGGCGCCCGGCGGAGGTCCACCCGCAGGCGCGGCCCGGCGGATTTCAGGCAGAACTGTGGAAGCACGATGTGGCGGAGTTGTTCCTCGCGGACCCGGCGAGCGGCAGGTATTTCGAGTTCAATCTGGCGCCGAACGGGGCGTGGTGGACGTGCGAATTCACCGCGCCGCGGGTGCGCGCGGATGAGGCGGAAATCGCGATGCCGGACATTGCGACATTCGCGGAAATCTCGCCGGACGGCGCGTGGCTGGCGGCCATGGCCATCCCGCTGGACCTGCTGCGGGCGCGGCTGGACTTCGGCGCGCGGACGCGGGCGAACGTCACGGCGATTCTGGAATCCCCCACCCAGCGCTTCGCCAGCGCCGCGGATCTGGGGCCGGGCGGGCCGGATTTCCACCGGCCGGAGCGCTTCACGGAGCTGAAACCAACCCCCATCCCCGGCTGATTTTCCCGCGCGGACCGGACGGCGGATCGCCGCTTGGTCACGTCGGAGCGGTGTGCTAGCAAATCGATGGTGAAACGATTCCATATCGAGGATCTGGTCGCGCAGGACGCGTCGGGCGTGGTCTTCCGCGCGACCGATGGCGAGACCGGCGCGATGGTGGCGGTGCGGCGGTTTTTCCCCTTTGGCACGGACGGCGGCGGACTTTCCGCAGGCGAGGCGGCGGAGTATGAGGGCGTGGTCGCCCGATTGTTGGAGATCCGCCACCCGGGCCTGCGCGAGACGGTCTGCGGCGGGTGCGATCCGGTGGATGCCATGCCGTATATCGTCACGGAATGGGTGCCGGGCCGCACGCTGGCGGACTACATCGGCAATGCCCCGCTGGCTCCGGAAGACGCCGCCGGCGTGCTGGCGCGGGCGATGGAAATTTGCGAAATGGTCTCCGCCAGCTTCGACCGCGACGAGGTCTGGATCGACACGTCGCCCGGCTCGATGGTCGCCACGGAGGGCGATGCGGGACGCGGCGTGACCTTCTGGATTTCCCCGCTGAAATGCCTCGGCAAGCGGCCGGACGGACGCGGGTTGGAGCCATTGGCGTTGCTGGCCGAGGCGCTGACCGGCTGGTATGGCCGGAAATACGGCGAGCAGACGGCGCACGGACTTGCGGGCTGGATTTTCTGGCTCCGCGGCTCCCAGCGGACGACGACGCTGCGGGAGGCGCGGCAGAAATTGAGCGAAGCGATGGGCGCGCCGCCGCCCGCCACCGCGCTCCCCCACCCCGCCCATCAGCCGGCCCGATCCGGGAAATTATCGAAGAAAAAGAAGCGGTCCGTGCTGCCCACGCTGATCGCCGGCGTGGCCGGGCTGGCGCTCGTCGGCGCGGTGGGATGGTTCGCGATTTGGCGGCACTCGGCGAATCTGGTGAAAGCGGCGACGGTGGCTCCGCTGCCCGCCATCGAGGTGGTGGCCGCGCCGGGGATCACGCCGATTTCCCGGGATTTGGCGGAGCCGGAACCAGCCCGCCGCGCCAGCTCGTTCGGCGAACCCAAGGCGGAGGCGCCGCCGGAAACCCCGAAAATTGCTGGCGAATCCCCCGAACAGCGCGCGAACCGGCTGGCGGTCGAAATGAGCGACCAAGCGCGCGAGGCGACCGCCCAGGCCGATGCCAAGACCAATGAACGAAAAAAGGAGATCGCGTCCCACGCCGGCGTCTTCGGCCCCGGCGACCGCGATCTGCTCCTCGCGCAGAGGGGAAAAGCCGTCATACTCGAAGGCGTGCTGGCGGAAATCGGTTTCTCCAACACCAAGGCGACCATGTATCTCCAATTTTCCAAAAGTCCTGCCGCCACCGAAGCGCGGGGCGCCATCCGCGTGAAATCCGCCCCGCCCGAACTCGCCCAAGCCAAACTCGCCGCCCTCATCGGCCGGAAAATCCGGCTCCACGGCCGGGTCTCCGCGGAATCCTTCCCCGGCGGGCGGCGGCCCGTCATCATGATTTCCAAGGGCAACGCGATCCACGCGGAATGAGCGATCAGGTCCCGACAGACATCCCGGCCTTCGCCGTGGTCGGCCGCATGAATATGGGCAAATCCTCGGTGCTGGCCACCTTGTTGGAAATCGACGACAACGAACTGCTCCGGATCAGCCCGACGCCCGGCGAGACCACGCGCTGCCAGGCGCACCGCGTGGTTTTCGGGGACCGCGAGTGCGTGCGCTTCATCGATACGCCAGGATTTTCGCGGCCGGTGGAGGCCATGAAGGCGATCCAGCGGTTGCACGGCCCGGGCACGCCCGGCATGCAGGCGCTGCGGGATTTCGTGGCCGGCGGCGGCCGGGATTTCGAGGATGAGAAACGCCTGCTCGAGCCGCTGCTGGCAGGCGCCGGCGTGCTCTATGTGGTCGATCCCGCCAAACCCCTCCGCGACGATTTCCTCGCGGAAATGGAAATCCTCCGCTGGACCGGCCGCCCGCGCTTGGCGCTCATGAACCGCCGCGCCGACGTCTCCGGGCCCGACGAGGACGAGTGGCGGACGCGCCTCGGCGGCGCTTTCAATCTGGTGCGCACCTTCGACGCCCACCACGCCCGCTACGGCGAGCGGCTGCGGCTGCTCAAGGCGCTTTTGGAAATCGAGGAACGCCACCGCGGCATGCTGGAGGAGACGATCCGCTCGGTGGAGGACGAGTGGCGGCACCGGCGCGAGGAGGTCGTCGAGGCACTGATCGACTTCTTCGAAAAGGCGCTCGGCCTCCGCGTCAGCGCCACGCTTGAGGAGCGGGATCTCTCGCTGCCCGCCCGTCGCGAGCGGAAAATGGAATTCGTCTCCAAGCAGTATTTCGCCGATCTCGCAGACATCGAGCGCGCCTGCTTCCGCCGCTTGCTCAACATTTACCGCCACCACCTCCTCCGCGCTGATACCAAAGCCGACGTCTTCCGCGGCATCGACTTGGAAAGTGCCGAGACGTGGACGAAATGGGGCCTCGGCCGGACCCAGCTCGCCGCCGTTTCCGCCGTCGTCGGCGGTTCCGCCGGGCTGCTCGTGGACGCCGCGTCCGGCGGGCGTTCGCACGGTGCCGGCACGCTGCTCGGCGCGCTCGGCGGCGGCATCATGGCTTGGTTCAAGGGCGGCAGCCTGCCGGATCTGCGGATCGATTTGCGCGGCGGCGTCAAGCTCGGCACCGGCGAGGGTAAGGCGCTCAAGCTCGGCCCGCCGAAGAACCCGAATTTCCCCTGGATCCTGCTGGACGACGCCCTCACCCGCTACCGGGACATCCTCCAGCGCGCCCACGGCCGCCGCGACGAAGCCGTGCTCGAAGGCGGCGCATCGGGCTATACCCGAAATTTCCCCTCCGACCGCCGCACCCTCCTCGGAAAATGGTTCGCCACCTGCCTCAAGGGCGCGCCGAACCGCGCGCTCGAACCCGACGTCTTCGAAGCCCTGCTCGAGGCACTCACCGAAGTCGAGGAAACCGACCGCCAAGCGGACGCCAGACGCCGGAATGGGGAAATGCCGCTTTTGCAAAAGGAATGACCTCGGAAGCGAAGGAAAATCGATCACCCGCCACCACCCAATCGATCAGCCAAAAGTGACTGATCGCGATCACAATCGACATCGGCAGCCCCAGCAAGCCACTGCCAAGCACGCGCATCCTGCCACCCGCCGCAAAACCCAACCCCGCCGCACCCGCAGCCACCATTGGCAAAACCATCGCGTAGTTCAGAAGCAACCTTCCCAACAGGAAATGTCTCCAGGGTCCGTGATTGGATTCCATAACTCCAAAAGGCCACCAGCCGCCAAATGCTGCGATCGTCCATGCCGCCGCCAGACACAGAATCGCTACCCCGAAGAGCGGCCGGATCGAACTCGCACAGAGCGATGCGACCACCTTGCTGATTCCGACCCTTTCCATCACCGCGGCCAGCTTGGAAACATCCACTGAAAAGGGAAACCCATAACCTGCCCTCCTTTTATTTCGCCGCCGGCCCGCGCTCCTTTTCGGGCTCGGTTGGATCCATCAACCGGGATTTGAGAATCCAACGATAGAATGGCTTGCCATCGGAATCCTTCTCCCCCGTTTCCTCGGGAATGAACCCGATCAAATTCTTCGCCGCCAGCGATGCATCCAGTTCCTTTTTGGAAAACCCGTCGAGCGAACCATCGAAATCGTTTCCCACCGCCTCCCCCCGGATCAGCACCGCCTTCATTCCCGTTCGGGAAACCACGTTGAGTTCCTGACCGATGGGATCATTGACCCACCGAACCATTCGGGGGATCAAGCGGCCGTCATCCGACTTCGTCTCCTCTTCGCAGAACCAGCCCATCAGCGGATACCAGATCCCGGTCGCGCGACGGTAGCTGATTTTTCCGGCACTGCTGAAACGATAGTCGGCTACAAAGGTGCCGTCCTCCCGATAGATGCTTCGCTGCGCCACATGACGGAAATCCGGCCCCATCGACTCGAACATCCAAACCCCGGCAATCTTGCCGAACAACTCGGAATCCCGCTGATCCAGTTCGTGAATCCGCGCCTCAGTCAACTTCGGCTGCTCAAGGGCGGAAGCCGGCGTGCCCGGCAGGAGCGCTAGAACCAACAGAAGGAGGTATTTCATGGAAATGTGTTTTAATTGAAGCCCGGGCGGCATCCGCCGAATGCCGAGCCTGCGGTTTCCGAGATCGATTCCAACGGTTCTGGTAGATGATGAGTTTATCATGACAGTGTGTAGCCTACCACAGCACGCAAGCCACGCCTCCTACCTTCTCATCTTTTCTTGTTCGCCTTCTTCTGATTGTATCTCTATCGTCCTACAGATATTTTCTCCGGTACGAATATCACGTCATCGACAGCCAGTTCAATATTTTTGTCTTCTTTTCGGAAGTCTAAAACCCGCTTGAGATCTTTTACATGATCTGGAAAATTTTCTGTAGGAGTGCTTGGTCTGGAAAATCTCATCACAACAACCCGACCAGGCGAACTTTTTTCTTTGTTCCATCCGCCGCAAGCAATTCGGATCTCTGCAACGTTAGATTTTTTGCTTAACTCGTAAGAACCTGGATTATTCACATAGCCTGTAATGTGAACTGTGACTCTGCTCACTTCCGCCGCCACGCAAGCATTATGGATGCAAAGCAGTATCAGGATTGTTAATATTTTCTTCATTTCTTAAGCGATCAAGGTAGGGACATCGGTTGGCCGACGCCCCCCTCGCAGATCCCGGCGTGCGGAATTACCGCACCGGGCTCCTCAGGAATGCGCGCAGGTGGAACTTCGATCATGATAGGAGTCTTGTTGTCGGACGACTTCATACGAGGCGGGGATGGTGTTGTCTAGCGGTTCTTGGTCACGGCTTCTCGTTCACCTGCGGATCCGGCATTTGCCAGCGCTCCCAAACGGCCACGAAGGACCTGACTGTGAGGCTTTTGCGCTGGCTGGGCCGGTTGAGCCACTTGTAAACGAGCATCTTCGCGAGCCAGGCGTAGTTCCAAGTTTGCTCGGAGTTGCCGATGACGCCATAGTAGTTCCAGCAGCCTTGCATCTTGCGCTTGAGGATGGCGATGACTTCGGGAAGCGGTAGGCTCCTCGATTTCTTCGACCAGTCTTTGAGCGCCGCTACGGAGGCCCGGAGTTTCCTGGCGTTAGTGTTGCGTTTCACCACCGTGGATTCCTGCTTGAGGATCTCGCCCTCAGCATCAAGCACGCAGGCGTGCTTGCGGTCTCCTAGATCGATTCCGACGGTTCTGGTAGATGATGTGTTTTTTACGACAGTGGGTAGTTTACCACAGCGCGCAAGCCGGCGCCTCCTGCCTTCTCATCTATTCCTGTTGGGTTTCTTCGATTTCTGCGGCAGTGGCTTGTCGCTCATCCATACGCTGCTGAGCTTTGTGTTGCAATTCTGAAAACCAGGAAGGGAGTCGATCACAGGAAATCGCTATCCATGGCCACTCCTTACCCCCAGCATGGTTCCAGATCGCTATGTCTCCCTCAATTCGATACGTGTTATCCGTCCACTGGCTGTCAGGTCGCAGCTGGGTCTGAACGTGTCCATGTTCGCATTCGCGGTAGGCCATCGCTACTGGAACATTGCGCATTGGCTCAGTACTAAGCACTGCAGAACAAACAATCCTTCCGACATCTGGAAGAATCTCCATGAACTCAGGATGGCCTGGAAAGCTCGGAGAACTGCGAGTCCAACATGTGTGTTCGAATGGCATTCTATTTCTTACCCAATGTTCAAGAGCTGGCAACCCCACTAGCGGGGGCGAGCGTTGAACGCAGGGTTGACTTTCCTGTTACGGGTGAGGTTAAGAACAGGACGGCTAGTGAGGGTTGCCCAGCCTCGTCTTGTTTGCTTCTTCTGCTTCTTCTGCTTCTTCTTCCGGAGTTTGGTAGAACGGCCTGGCCTTGTCCGCCTTGTTGAACTTCGCAACAATCTTGCTCATCCAATCATGATCCTCTGGTGAGGAAGTAAACGTCAATTTTGTGTTTCGCAGTTTGGCGGGCAGGACTCGGCGAAGACATTCGAGACTAGCACTGAGAATCGCCTCCTTGGGATAGCCGCCTGCTGCTACAAACGTGTCGGCAGCCATGACCAAGTTGGGAACCGCTGCCTCGATATCTTGACAACCGAAGTAGATGTGACTAGCTGAGGCCAAATTGATGTCACTCGTCGCCTTATCAGAATTGGTGGGTGGGACGTTCTTGGCAGAAATGAGACCAATCGCCGTTGGCTGGCCGGAATGCGAGTTCCAATCGAGGCAGGTCACCTCTACAACAACGACCTCACCTGCACCAAGACCATCCATCGGCTGAAATGTCTTGGTGAGACTCGATTCTCCAGCAATAGCGAGTGAGCACGTCAAGAGATAGGTGATTGCGGCAATTGTGGGTCTCATCGGAATGGATTCTCTAGCAAACTTCTTAGGCCATCTGGCGGCGGGCGGAAAGTCCGAATTCAACAAGGCGGCTTTTCGCCGTGGGATGCGCCGGCTTGTTGTGCATTGGTTTTGTTGTTGGTATTGGACGCATTTCACTTTCAGGATCCGTGTCACCGTCCCAACTGATACTGCGCCAAGCCGTCCCATGCAGCTGACCGTGTAACGACAGTGGCGATTGGCAAGCACACTAACCATTGTAGAAGGGGTTCCGGGCGGCTTCGAACAAACGCCGTCCATGAACATGGCGCTGCGATCAGAAGAGAGCTGAATCCTAAGAAGCCACCGTTCGATAGCGGTCCTACGGCTGCGATCGTCATCGGGTAGAATACTACTAGAATAAAGATACTCACTCCCATGAGGATTCGCACTTCTGGGGTTTTCGTCTTGGTATCCATTTCTTGCCCAACGTCAAAGTGTGGAACGGCGGAGATTGGACGTCCAGAGCAAAGCGAACGAGAGACGTTGCCGGCCATTCTCACCACTGTCCTGCATGTGGCCAGCATGGGCGCGATGTAAATGGGGTGCAAGTCCCCTTGTAGGGGATCCAGACCGCGCGATCGGAATAGATTTGAGGGCTTGTTCGTGAAGACAGTCGGGCCCTCCATGTCCGCTGCGCTCCCATTCCCCGGGAATGAACGCGATGCTTCCCCGCACAACCGCCACATTTACCTCCACAGGTAATCCAGACGAAATTGGAAACTACCGCGCTCCTGTTCGTCGCTTGCTTGTGCCAGCTCGTCGCTTGCTTGTGCCAGCTCGTCGTGCCGTGTCGGGCTTCTATGTGGTTCTTGTCCATCGGCTTGCAGATTTGACTACGCTGCGCTCCGTCCGTGCGGGGTGGCTTCGCAATTTTGTGAATTGCCGCTATCGCGGCCCAACGGGCATTTTCCCAGGCTTCCTCCCCCGGACAGGCCGTCCTGCTCCGAGTTGGCTTCAGATGGCAGTCTCCTAATTTTCCTGTCTGGCTTTCCTACAGGGGACTTGCACCCCATTTACATCGCGCCCATGCTGGGCACACACAAGTCGTGGATAGCAAGCCCCACTAGCCTCGCTGTTCTCAATGCTCACACGTAATTTCAACCTCCACTCCGCGATCAACGCTGGCTCCCGCTATTGGGGTTGCCATCACTTTGAACGTTCGGTCAGAAAATGAAGACGTCTGCCTGCTTCCTAATTGCGTTCGCCATCATCGTCTTTTGTGGCGCGGGTGCGGCAATGCGGCACTGGAGTTCAGGCGAAGATCTTTCCGGAGACGAGCCGCCTCTGAATTTGATCGTCATGCCACTTAAATCGGTGCGGGGTGGCATCATGATGGATGGAGGTAGTGTTTGGGTTGAAGTAGAGGATAGCAAGGGTGCAATTTTTGACCTTACCTTCCCATATGACCACAGCACCAATGGATACCCAAATGCATTTTATGGAGTGAAGGTGCCGTATGGGAAGGGTGCCATTCCATTCTCGAATTCGGTCCGAGCCCGCGAGATCGCACTGATTTGGCTACGCGAGGCCAGAGGACGTGATGAATACGTCGATGAAGCTTATGATTACCTTTCGGGGTGGAAGCACTCAATTTTTGAGAGAGTTAAGCGCGAGGGCCTACGTGGCATTTTCGAATGAATTCAAGAAACCGAACAAGAAGTCGTGGATAGCACCCCCCACTAGCCCCTCTGTTCTAGATGCTCTCACGTAATTTCAACTCTTACACTGCGCGTCAGGGTCATGTGCGTCAGGGGCAGTCCTTGGAGTTTAGCGTTTTTTCATGCTTTTGGAGTATTTTCTGCCTGCGGGAGCGCGGCGAAGGTTGTGTATGGGTTTTTTCACGGGGGGAGTATCCTATTGCCCTGCGGGAGACGAACCATTCGGGCGCGTTTCCATACTTGTTACGGCGATTGATCTCCGGGCTGCTGGATGCTGCTGCTGGCCAGGCTTGGTTTCCGGACCTATGCTATCGACTTCCACAATCGATGATGTTTCCTATCTACACCGGCGGCAGACTCGTGTTGTTCCATCCGATCAGGGGTCGCTACGCGACCCGGGATTCGCTTCCGCTCCGTTCCCGGCGATGAATCGCCAGGCTACGGTCGGTTGTCGCTAACGCGGCATGGGCTGGTCGGGCGAATTTTTTCTGTTTCAGTATCGGCTGTATCAGCAGCGTCGGGGTCGATCCTTGGATCGTGGATCACAGTCGAGGCTCAGTCGGCATCAGAGCCTTTGGACTTGATCTTCCAGACTTCGCGCACTTTTCCTGCGACTCGCGACTCGCGGTTAGATTGCGGATTGCGGATCCTGCGCTCGGGAGAGGGACCTGCGGTTCGTGATTTGGGGATTACCAGCCGCCGCCGAGGGCCTTGTAGAGATTCACAGCGTTGGCGGCGCGAGAGAGGCGGAGCTGAATGAGAGCTTGGCGGGCATTGTAGAGATCGAGGGTGGCGGTGAGGACCTCGAAGTAGGAATCGATGCCCTTGTCGTAGCGGGCGGTGGCGAGATCGGTGCGGGTTTGCTGGGCGGCGACGAGTTTGACGGTGGCGGCGATGCGCTGGTCGAGTCCGGCGCGGGCGGCAAGGCCATCGGCGACTTCGCGGAAGCCGGTTTGGATCGCCTTTTCGTAGGTGGCGATCTGGATGTTCTTGCGGGCGGCGAGGGCATCGAGATTTCCGCGGAGCTTGCCGGCGGCGAAGATCGGGATGTCGATGTGCGGGGAAAACAGCCAAGTCGCGCTACCCGCGCCGAAAAGCTGGGAGAACTCGCGGCTGGTGCTGCCACCCGTGGCGGTGAGCGAGACGCTGGGGAAAAATGCAGCGCGGGCAGCGCCGATTTCCGCATTCGCCGCGCGGAGGTTATGCTCTGCGGCGCGGATGTCGGGACGGCGCAGCAATAGATCCGACGGCAGGCCGGCGCGAACCGGAGCTAGAATGACACCATCGAGCCCGCGACCATCCGGCAGACGCGGGAGCGGTGAGCCAGCGAGGAAAACGAGCGAATTCTCAATCTGGGCGATTTGCTGGTGGAAGCCCGCGAGATCGCGCTCGGCGGTCTGGACCTGGACCTCCATCGAGCTGAGATCGAGCTGCGAAACGGTGCCGGAATCGAAGCGCTTCTGCATGATGTCGTAGGCCTGCTTCATGCCTTGGAGCGTCTGCGTGGAAAGCTCTAGCTGCTCGAGGAGGGCGCGCTCGGTGAGGTATTGGCTGGCGATTTCCGCCACGAGGGAAATCTGGGTGGAAACTCGGGCGGCGTCGGTGGCGAAGTAGCGCTCAAGGGCGGCGGTGTTGAGGCTGCGGACCTTACCAAAGAAATCGAGTTCGTAGGCGGTGATGCCGACGGAGACGTTGTAGGTGGTGGATTCGATGCCGGAGCCATTCGACCCCGGCGCGCCGAGGCCACGGCGGCGCTCGCTGTAAGCCACGCCGGAAATATCCGGGAAAAGCTCGCTACGGGAGATCCCGTATTGGGCGCGGCTCTGCTCGACATTCAGCGCGGCGATGCGGAGGTCCCGGTTGTTCGCCAGCGCGATGGAGACGATTTTCCTCAGCCGTGGGTCGGTGAAGAATTTCTGCCAAGCGATGTCCGGGGAGACCTCGCCGCCGCCCTTGCCGGGGAATTTCCCGGAAACGGGCGCGGCGATGGGGTCGAGCTGCGGAATGAACGAGCAGCCGCCCGAGAAAAGGGCGAGGGCAAGCAGGGTGGCGGTGGTCGTGCGCATGGTCGGATTCATCCTTCGTTGAGTTCGGCGGCGTGCTCCACCGCGGGCTTTTTCCCGGTGACGCGGGTGACGATTTTGCTGACGGTGACAAAGAAAACCGGCACCAGGAAAATCGCGAGGATCGTGCCGGAGAGCATCCCGCCGGCGACGCCCGTGCCGATCGCATTCTGGCTGGCGGAGCCGGCCCCGGTGCTGATGACCAGCGGCGTGACGCCGAGAATGAAGGCGATCGAGGTCATGAGAATCGGCCGCAGACGCAGCCGCACGGCTTGGAGGATCGACTCCATGAGGCCCTTGCCTTCCTTCTGCAAGTCCAGTGCGAACTCGATGATGAGGATGGCATTCTTGGTCGATAGACCGACCGTCGTGAGCAGGCCGACCTTGAAATACACGTCATTCGGTAGCTCCCGGAAAGTCGCGGCGACCAACGCGCCGAGAATCCCGAGCGGCACCACCAGGATGACGGCGATGGGAATGGACCAGCTTTCGTAAAGGGCGGCGAGGCATAGGAAAACGATCAGCACGGAAATCGCATAGAGCGCCGGCGCTTGATTTCCCGAAATCCGCTCCTCCAGCGACTGGCCGCTCCACGAGAAGCCGATGCCGGCGGGGAGCTGGTTCGCCATGCGCTCCATCTCGTCCATCGCCTCGCCGGAGCTGCCGCCGGGCGCGGCCTGGCCCACGATGTTGACGGCGGGGCTGCCGTTGTAGCGCTGAAGCTGGGGCGATCCGTAGGACCAACTGACGGTGGTGAAGGAGGAAATCGGCACCATGCCACCCTTGTTATTGCGGACGTAGAGGCTTTTCAGGTCGTCCGGCTGCATCCGGAAAGGCGCGTCGAGCTGGACGATGACGCGCTGGACGCGCTCGCCGTTGACGAAATTATTCACGTACGACGAGCCGAACGCGGTCTGCATGGCCGAGTTGATTTCCGCCAGCGAGACGCCGAGCGCGCTGGCTTTGTCCTGGTCGAGATCGATCTTCAACTGCGCGGCATCCGCCAGCCCCTGCGGCCTGACTTGGGCGAGCTTGGGATTTTGCGAAGCCATGCCGAGGAGTTGGTCGCGGGCGTTGTTGAGCGCTTCGTGGCCGAGGCCGCTGAGGTCCTGCAGCCAGAAATCGAAGCCCGATGAGGTGCCGAGCTCGGGGATGGCCGGTGGATTCAGTGAGAAAACGACCGCATCCTTGATCGAGCTCAGGCCGCCGAGGGCGCGCTTGATGACGGCTTGGACCTTGTGGTCCTCACCATCGCGGTCTTCCCACGGCTTGAGGCGGATGAATGCCAAACCGGAATTCTGCGCCCGGCCGGCAAAGCTGAAGCCGGCGACGGTGAACCAGTGCTCGATTTCCGGCTGCTTGGAAAAGTATTCCTCCACCGTGCGCAGCACCTCGCCGGTGCGCTCGTCGGTGGCGCCAACCGGCAGCGAAATCAGCGCGATGAAATACCCCTGGTCCTCTTCCGGCAGGAAGGACGACGGCATTTTCCGATACAGATCCGCCACGAAGAACAGGATCACCGCCAGCAGCGCGAGGCCGATGAAGGTCCGCTTCACCAGCACGCCGACCCAGCTCTGGTAGCGGCGCGTCAGCGAGTCGAACGAACGGTTGAACCAGCCGAAAAACCCGCGCTTTTCGTGGTGATGACCCGCATCGACCTGCTTGAGCATCGACGCGCAAAGCGCCGGCGTGAGCGAGAGCGCCAGGAAAACGGAGAACAACATGCAGGAAACCATCGACATGGTGAACTGCCGGTAAATCGTCCCCACCGAGCCGCCGAAGAACGCCATCGGGATGAAAACGGCGGTCAGTACCAGTGTGATGCCAATCAGCGCGCCGGTGATCTGGCCCATCGCTTTCCGCGTGGCCTCCTTGGCCGGCAGGCCTTCCTCGCTCATGATCCGCTCGACGTTTTCGACGACGACGATGGCGTCATCGACCAGGATTCCGATCGCCAGGACCATGCCGAACATCGTCAACACGTTGATGGAGAAGCCGAACGCCGCCATCAGTCCGCAGGTTCCGAGCAGGGCGACGGGCACCACGATCGTCGGGATGAACGTCGCGCGGATGTTCTGCAGGAACAGATACATCACCAGGAAAACGAGGATGATGGCCTCGACGAGCGTCTTGAGCACCTCCTCCACCGAGATTTTCACGAATGCGGAAGTGTCCAGCGGGTAGATGACCTTCACGCCGGGTGGGAAGAATTTCCGGAGGCGCTCGACCTCGGCGCGGACCGCGTCGGCAGTTTCCAGGGCGTTGGCGGTGGGGGAAAGCTTGATGGCGGCGGCGGTGGCCGGCCTGCCGTCGATGCGGGCCTTGATGGAGTAGTCCTGGCCGCCCATTTCCACCCGCGCCACGTCGCGCAGATAGACCCGCGAGCCGTCGGGATTCACGCGCAGGACGATGTCCTGGAATTGCTCCGCATCGCGCAAGGTGGCGCGGCCTTGGAGAATGACGTTGAGCTGCTGGCCGTCCACGGCGGGAAGCTGGCCGAGCTGGCCGACGGGGACCTGCGTGTTTTGCGCGCGGATCGCATCGGTGACGTCGTTAGGCGTCATGCTGTAACTGACGAGCTTGTCGGGATTCAGCCAGACGCGCATCGCGTACTGCGTGCCGAACTGGATGACCTCGCCGACGCCCTGCACGCGGCGCAGCGGGTCGAGCACTTTCGAGCCGAGGAAATTCCCCAGTGCGATCGCGTCCATGCTGTTGTCCTCCGACGACAAGGTGATGAACATCATGTAGTTCCGCGTGGCCTTGGCGACCACCACGCCCTGCTGCTGCACCGTCTGCGGCAGGCTTGGAGTGGCGAGCTGGACCTTGTTCTGGACCTGGACCTGCGCCACGTCCGGATCCGTGCCGGGCTTGAAATACAGTGTGATCTGCGCGTTCCCGTTCGCATCGCTGGCGGAGGACAGGTAAAGCAGATTATCGATGCCGTTGAGCTGCTGCTCGATGACCGAGGTCACCGTGTCCGTCAGCGTTTCCGCGGACGCGCCGGAATAATTCGCCGTGATGGAAATGGATGGCGGCGCGACGCTCGGGTACTGGGCGACGGGCAGCTTGGTGATGGAAATCCCACCAAGAACGCAAATGAGGATGGCGATCACCCAGGCAAAAACCGGGCGGTCGATGAAGAAACGGGCCATGAAATCGTTGAGGTGTGGGGATTTACCGGTCGTCGGAGGAAGACGGGACGGATGCGGGCTTCACGGGCGCCGGCTTGGCGGTCGGCGGGCTTTCGGGAGCGGCGGGCTTCTCTGCAGCGGGCATTTCCGCGCCGTAGGGCGAGGCATTCACCGGCGTGCCGGGACGGGCTTTCAGGCTGCCCTCCATGATGACTTTTTCGCCCGGCTTAAGTCCCTCGGTGACGATCCATTTCTGCCCCGCCGCGCCACCGGTCTTGATGGTCCGGAGCTGGGCCGTGTCCTGATCGTCAATGACCAACACATTGCCATCGCCAGCCGGATTCCTAGTGACGGCGCGCTGCGGCACGGTCACCGCATCCTTCACGATCTTCTGGATGACCCGGGCGCGGGCGAACATTCCGGGCAGTAGCACCCGGTCCGGGTTTGGGATTTCCGCCCGCAGCGAGACCATGCCGGTCGTTTGGTCCACCGTGGTTTCTGAAAATAGGATTTTGCCGGGCTGTTCGTATTCGGTGCCGTCGTCGAGCAGCAGCGTAATCTTTTTCCGGTCCGTGCCGGCCGCGTCCGCGCCGCTTTCGGCCATCGCCTTGCGCATGGCGATGAGATCGCCGCTGGATTGGGTGAAATCGAAATAGATCGGGTCGAGCTGTTGGATGACGGCCAGCAGCGTGGCACTGCCCTCGCCGACCAGCGCGCCCTCGGTGACCTCCGCCTTGCCGATGCGGCCGGAAATCGGCGCGGTCACGGTGGCATAGTCGAGCTTGAGCTGGGCGGTCTGCATGGCGGCCTCGGCGGCTTGGTAATCGGCATTTGCGACCGCCACCGCGGATTTCGCATTGTCCGCGATCTGCTGGCTCACGGCCTTGGCATCAATGAGATCCTGGAATCGGCCAGACTCGGTATTCGCCTGTTCCTGGTTCGCCTTGGCGCGGGTGAGCTGGGCCTTCGCGCTGTCCAGCGCGGCTTGCATCGGTGCCGGATCGATTTCGAAAAGCAAATCACCCGCCTTCACATCCGCGCCCTCCTCGAAGGTCCGCTTGAGGATGATTCCCGAGGTCCGCGCCCGCACGTCGGCCACCCGCAGCGCGTCGATGCGGCCGGGCAAATCCCGCGTGACGACTACGGTTTCCTGCTGCGCCGGGACGAAAGTGACACCCGGCGGCGGCATCTGCGGCGGAGCGGCGTCCTTCTTTTTCCCGCAGGATGGGGGCAGAAGGCCAAGAAGGGTGAGGGGCAGGAAATGGATGGCGCGCATAAATGGTCGGTGGAAGCCGGGGGGCGGGTAGTTATCGTCAGGATTCTGATGGGCGGAATGACTTTGAAGTTTCCATGCTGGTAACTTTCTGTTACCAGTCCGCCCGCATGGAATTGAGGCATCTGAGATATTTTGTCGCCGTGGGTGAGGAACTCAGTTTCCGCAAGGCGGCCCAGCGTCTCCGGATCAGCCGACCCGCCCTGAGCAAGCAGATCAAGGACCTGGAGGACGAAATCGCGGTGAAATTGCTGGATCGGAACACGGTCAGCGTCGCCCTGACCAAGGCCGGCGAGGTTTTCCTCGAAGATTCCCAGCAGCTCCTGCTCCAAGCCGACCGCGCGGTCGGCCGGGCCGGCGAGGCGCATACCGGCCACGGCGGCAAGCTGCGGATTGGCAGCGTGGGCGTGCTGGCTACGGATTTCCTGCCGCGCGCACTCAAGATTTTTCGCCTGAAGGTCCCCGGCGTGGAGGTCGCCTTCGTGGAGATGCTGCCCGCCGAGCAGCTCGACGCGTTGGCCGCCGGGCGGATCGACATCGGCTTCGCGTATGGCAAGGAAATCGCGAATCTAGCCTGCCTGCGCAGCCTCTGCGTGCTGCAATCGATTTACGGCCTCGCCGTCTCCCGCCAGCACCCGCTCGCCGCGCGCGAATCCGTCGGATTTTCCGAAATCGTCCCGGAAACCCTGCTCTGCCTTGGCGGCGACGGCCGCTCCAGCCACCGGGATACCATTCTCCAATTCTATGCCGAAGAAGGGTCGCGCCCGGAAAAGGTCCGCCAGATCGACGGATTCGACTCTCTCGTCACGCTCGTCTCCGCGGATCAGGGCGTCTCGCTGCTGCCGCGCGTGCTGGATCTGGGGAAGCAGGGAATCGTAATCGTGCCCATCGTCGCCACCGTTGCCGACCTGGATTTCCACATGTGGGCCGTCTGGCGGACCAAGGCGCAATCCCCGACGATCAAGCACTTCATCCAGGTTCTGGAAGAGCGCGTTCTGGCTCCCGCCTAGGAGCGACTTTCCCGCTTGGCCCGGCGCGGGCGGCATGGGAGATTGGGCGGCATGAACACGCTATCGGCAGAACTTGAGCAAACGCTCAGGTCCATGGAACCCGAAGCCGCCACGAAGCTGGAAGGCATCGTCCGCAGCGTGATGGACTTGGCGAAATCTGTGAATCCTTCACAAGAGAAAGTGGATGCGAATGGTTGGCCGATCGGCTATTGGGAGAAATTCTCCGGCTGCCTCGCGGACGAGGAATGGGACATCCCGGACGATCCGCCGCCAGAACCGCATCCCTACTGATCATGACTTACCTGCTGGACACAAACATGGTGGTGTTCGTCCTCAAGAACCGCACCTGCGCGGCCGCAGTTCGTTTCGGCGGCACAGACATCTCCGACGTGGCGGTTTGTTCGATCGTGGAAGGAGAGCTTTATCATGGAGCCACGAAATACGGGAATCCTGCCAGACGAGTGGCGATTCTCGATGAGCTTTTGGCCCCTTATCATTCCTTTTCCTACGACTCCGCCTGCGTTCCCGAATATGCCCGCATCCGCGACGATCTCGAACGCCGGGGCTGCATGATCGGCGGGAATGACTTGCTAATCGCGGCGATCGCGCTAACCCACGATTTGAAGGTGATTACGAACAACGGTTCGGAATTCCGCCGGGTGACGGGGCTGCGGGTCGAGGATTGGTCGCTCTGAAATCCGGCTCACGCCGTCCCCGCGAGCCGGTGATTCAGCGCGATCGACCGGCGCAGGGCGCGCATGACATCGACGAGGCCGCGGTGGGAGGAGGTGGCGGCGGCGCACGCCGGGTGCTGCCAAGCGTTGCGGCTCACGAAGCGGCCGATTTCCGCGTAAAGCTGGCGCATTTGGGTATCCAGCACGGCGCTTTCGGCGCGCAGGATGGAGATCTCCTTGTTGCCGTCCCCGATGATTTGAAAGGCCTCGGAGGCGTGCGAGCGGCGATCCATTTTCTTGGCGGAAAGCTGCTGGTCCACCACATCCACCTTGGCGTCGCCCTCTTCGATTTCCGTGCCGATCCGCACGCGCTGGAGCTTCAGATCGGAGAATTGTTCCTTCAGCTCGACCAGCCGGGATTTCACCTTGGCTGCCTCTCCCGAGTCCGTTCCGGCCTCGCGGGAGAGCACTTCGAGCTTCATTTTCAAGCCGTCGTAGGTGCGCCGCACTTCGCGGGCCTGGATGACGATTTCGTCCCGCCGCCGGGCGAGATCCTCCAGCCAGGTCAGCAGGGCGACGCGCTCGTCGATGAGTTCCTGGTGGAGTTCCGGCGTGCTGTTCAGCAACGTGGCGCGCTCCTCGTGCGCCTTGTCGAGGCGCTTCTGGCAGTCCTCCAGCTTGCGGCGGATGAACTCTTTTTCCTTGATGAATTTCCGCAAATTCCAATATTCCACCGAGAGTTCCTCGATGTTTTCGACCTTCTCCCAGACGGAAAATCCGAGCTGCGCCTCGGCCTCGCGCAGCAGGTGCATCTCGCTGGCGGCGTCCGCCATGCGGATGTTTTTACGGAAGTAGCCGAACGCTTGGGCGAAGCGGGCGAGGTAGTAGCGGGACGAGGTCATGGACGAGGGGATTTCTCCGCGATTTTCCGTTGGAGACTCTCGATTACCGAGAAATCCTCAAGCGTGGTCACGTTGCCGGAAATCGTGCCGGTGCCGACCAGCTCTTTCAAGAGGCGGCGCATGATTTTTCCCGAACGGGTCTTCGGCAGACCCGGCGCGAAATGCAGATCGTCCGGCTTGGCGATCGCACCGATGACCTTGCCGACGTGGTTCCGCAGCTCCGCGCGGAGTTCCTCGCTCTCCTCAAAGCCACTCTTGAGCGTGACAAACGCCGCCAGCGCCTGGCCTTTCAAATCATCCGGCCGGCCGACGACCGCTGCCTCCGCGACGGCCGGATGGGAGACCAGCGCGCTCTCGATTTCCGCCGTGCCGAGGCGGTGGCCGGAGACATTGAGCACGTCGTCCAAGCGGCCGATGATCCAGAAATTCCCGTCCTTGTCGCGCCGCGCGCCATCCCCGGCGGTGTAGAGGCCGGGATAGTCGGACCAGTAGGTGCTCTTGAAGCGCTCGCGATCCCCGTAGATCCCGCGGATCATGGAGGGCCAGGGCTTGCGGATGACGAGCCGGCCGTCCTCGCCGGGCGCGCACTCGTTGCCGGCATCGTCGAGAATGGCGGCATCGATGCCGAAGAACGGCCGCGTCGCGGTGCCGGGCTTGCACGGCGTCGCGCCCGGCAGCGGGGAAATCAAAATCGCGCCGGTTTCCGTCTGCCACCACGTATCCACGATCGGGCTTTTGCCGCCGCCAATCTGCCGGTAATACCACTCCCACGCCTCCGGATTGATCGGCTCCCCCACCGAGCCAAGCAGGCGCAGCGAGGAAAGATCGTGCGCCGCGGGCAGCGCGTCGCCGGCCTTGATGAAGGCGCGGATGGCGGTCGGCGCGGTGTAAAAAATCGTGACCTTGTGGTCCTCGACCATTTTCCAGAAGCGGCCGAAATCCGGGAAATTTGGCGCGCCCTCGTACATGATTTGCGACACGCCGTTGGCCAGCGGGCCATATACGATATAGGAATGCCCGGTGATCCAACCGACATCGGCGGTACACCAGTAGATATCCTCGTCGCGCATGTCGAAGATGTATTTGCTGGTGGAATACGTGCCGGTGAGGTAGCCGCCGGAGGTGTGGAGAATCCCTTTCGGCTTGCCCGTGGAGCCGGACGTGTAGAGGACGAAAAGCGGATGTTCGGAATCGAACGCGGCCGCCTCGTGCTCCGCGGATGCCGCGGCCATTTCCTCGTGCCACCAGGTGTCGCGCTTGGAATCCATCGCGATTTCGTTCTCGCAGCGCCGGACGACGATGACTTTGCGGACGGCCGGGTATTTCGCCAGCGCCTCGTCGACGACCGGCTTGAGCGCCACCACCTTGCCGCGCCGCCAGCCGCCATCCGCGGTGACGACCACCGTCGCGCCGGAATCCTCCAGCCGGTCCACGATGGATTCCGCGGCGAACCCGCCGAAAACCACGTTATGCACCGCACCGATCCGCGCGCAGGCCAGCATCGCAACCGCCGCCTCGGGGATCATCGGCAGGTAAATCAGCACGCGGTCGCCGGATTTCACGCCGCTGGATTCCACCACGTTGGCGAAGCGGCAGACCTCGTCCTTGAGCTGGCCGTAGGTGAGCGTGCGTTTGTCGCCCGGCTCTCCCTCCCAAATGATGGCCGCCTTGTCGCGGCGCGGGCCGGCAGCGTGGCGATCGACGCAATTTTCGCAGACGTTCAGCTTGCCGCCGACGAACCATTTCGCGTCCGGCGCCTTCCAATCGAGCACCCTGTCCCATTTCTCCCGCCACTGGAGTTCCTCCGCCTCGCCCGCCCAGAATTTCTCCGGGTCCGCGATGGATTCCGCGTAAAGCTTCTCGTAGGCCGCCATCGAGGGCACGCGCGCCTTGGCGGAGAATTCCGGCGACGGCGCGCGGACGATGTCGTGGTCGTGGTTGGGAATCGATTTGTCGGCGCTCATGGTGTGGAGGAAATCGCGCGGGCCGCTCCGGCTGCCGCGCTTGCGGCGGAGGCTAGGAACCCGCGCCGGACCGGGCAAGCTCCCAAAAACGGGGGAAGCGGGCTTTTTCCGCCCGCCGTCCTGGCCGGTGGTAGCAGCGCATCTGAGGCGAACCCCGGAATTCGGGCCAAGCGCTAATCAAGAATGTGGTGAAGAGGCAGCGTGAGACTGGAGAACAATGAAACTCCTGACGACGTTCGAATGGAGCATGATTCGATAAAATACAATCGGGGGAAATAGGCCCGCATGAACATTTCTCTCGATACCAACACCCTGCTCGATGTCCTTTTGGATCGTCCGGATCTGGCGGAAGATAGAGGCTATGTGATCTACTATTGCGAAGCTGCGGAATACCCAATGTTCATCGCTTGGCACGGACTGGACACCGTTTAGTATCTGCTTAAGCGGTGTCGCGCCGAAGACGAAGCGCTGTTCGAGCAGGATAGTCGTGACCAGAAAACTCTCGGATTTTTCCAAGAGCGCGATTCCTGCGATGAGTCCTTCGGATTTCCTGGTTCGATTCGACGATACAAAAACGACCTGTAACGATTAGCCTCTAACATTTATCAGCGAAAAAAGCCGGGCAGGTTTCCCTGCCCGGCTTTGGAGTTGGTGGGGCTTGGCGATTGGAAACCGCCGCCACGTATTTACATCATGCCGCCCATTCCGCCCATGCCGTGGTCGTGACCGCCGCCGCCGCCGCCCGCAGCTTCCTTCTCAGGAAGGTCGGTGATGAGGCACTCGGTGGTGAGCAGGAGTCCGGCGATGGACGCCGCGTTTTGCAGCGCGGTGCGGGTGACCTTGGTAGGATCGACAACGCCGGACTTGATGAGGTCTTCGAACTTGTCGGTCGCGACGTTGTAACCGTCGCCGCCTTTGCCCTTTTTGACCTGGTCCACGATCATCGCGGACTCGCGGCCGGCATTGGCAACAAGCTGGCGGAGCGGGGATTCCACAGCGCGGGCAATGATGGCCGCACCGGTCTTTTCGTCACCTTCCAGGCCGAGATCGCCGATGGCGGCCTGGGCGCGGATGAGGGCGGTGCCACCGCCGGCAACGATGCCTTCTTCGACGGCCGCACGGGTCGCGTGGAGGGCGTCTTCGACGCGGGCTTTCTTTTCCTTCATCTCGGTTTCGGTAGCAGCACCGACGTTGATGACGGCCACGCCGCCCGCAAGCTTGGCAAGACGCTCCTGGAGCTTCTCGCGGTCGTAGTCGCTGGTGGTGTCTTCGATCTGACGGCGGATTTGGTTCACGCGGCCGGTGATGGCCTCGGAGGTGCCGCCGCCTTCAACGATGGTGGTGTTTTCCTTGGTGATGGTCAGGCGCTTGGCTTCGCCGAGGTCGCTGAGTTCCACGCCTTCGAGCTTGATGCCGAGGTCTTCGGTGATGACGCGACCACCGGTGAGGATGGCAAGGTCTTCGAGCATCGCTTTGCGGCGATCGCCAAAGCCGGGAGCTTTCACAGCGGCGATGTTGAGGATGCCGCGGAGCTTGTTCACGACGAGTGTCGCGAGGGCTTCGCCTTCGACGTCTTCGGCAATGATCAGCAGCGGACGGCCGGTTTTCGCAACCTTCTCAAGGAGCGGAAGCATATCCTTGAGGGAGGAAATCTTCTTCTCGTTGATGAGGATGTAAGCGTTCTCGAGGAAGGCTTCCATGGACTCGGGATTGGTCACGAAATACGGGCTGAGATAGCCCTTGTCGAATTGCATGCCTTCGACCACTTCCAGTGTGGTTTCGATGCCCTTGGCTTCTTCCACGGTGATGGTTCCGTCCTTGCCGACCTTGTCCATGGCTTCGGCGATGATGTCGCCGATTTCCTTATCCGAGTTGGCGGAAATGGAGGCAACCTGGGCGATTTCCTTGGCGTCGGAGACGGGCTTGGAAAGTTCCTTGAGTTGCGCGACAATCGCTTCGGTGGCCTTCATGATACCGCGTTGCAGCGAGATCGGGTTGGCACCGGCGGTGACGTTGCGAAGACCTTCCTTATAGATGGCTTCGGCAAGCACGGTGGCGGTGGTGGTGCCGTCGCCGGCGATGTCGGAAGTTTTGCTGGAAACTTCACGGATCAATTGGGCACCCATGTTTTCATAAGGGCACTCAAGTTCGATTTCCTTGGCGACCGAGACACCGTCCTTGGTGATGGTCGGGGAACCGAACTTCTTGTCGATGATGACATTGCGTCCGGCTGGTCCCAGTGTCGTCTTGACGGCGCGGGCAAGTTTTTCGACGCCGCGGAGCAGCGCCTGGCGGGCGGATTCTTCGAATTGCAGTTGTTTGGCCATAATAGAGTTAAATTAAGAGATTGAGGATTGTGGATGGTGGATCGAAGATTCAGCCGACGACGCCGAGGATGTCGGATTCGTTGATGATGAGGACTTCCTGTCCGTCGAGTTTCACTTCGGTGCCGCCGTATTTGGAAATGAGGACCTTGTCGCCGACCTTGACGGTGAACTCGATGAGCACGCCTTTGTCGTCTTTGCCGCCGGTGCCGAGGCTCAGAACTTCCGCTTCCTGCGGCTTTTCCTTGGCGGTGTCCGGAAGGACGATGCCGCCGGAGCTGATTGCATCGGCTTCGAGACGTTTGACGAGGACGCGTTGTCCGAGTGGTTTGATGTTAGCCATGTTTTTAATATATGTTTGGTTTGTGTGAGAAGAGAGGGAAAGAGACTTAAGACTGCAAGACACAAGACTTAAGAGAAGAGGGTGAGTTGTTCATGAGGTCGCGCCGAGTTCTGATCTTGAATCTTCAAGTCTTGTGTCTTGTGTCTTGAAGTCTTGCGTCTCTTCCAACGCTTCGAGCCAAACGTCGAGTTCGCGGTCGAGTTGTTGGTTGAGAAAAAATTGCCATGCGGGGAAATCGCCGGAGTCGGCGGCTTCGAGAGCGCGGTAGTAATCGTGGCGCAGGTCCGGGGATATCGAAATCGGCGGATAGCCGGCAGCGAGGAGCATAAAGTTCATCGCCAGGCGGGCCGCGCGGCCATTGCCATCGGCGAACGGGTGGATGCGGGCGATGCCGTGGTGAAGATTTGCAGCCCGTGCTACAGGCTCGGAGATGGCGGCGAGTCCGGCGAAGAGTTCGAACATCAGGTCCGGGACTTTGATCGGATTCGGTGGGATATGGCTGGCACCGGAAATACGCCTTGCGGACGTGCGATAGCTTCCGGCGAAGCTGTCTTCGACTCGCGTCAGAACGATGCGATGGAGATCGAGAAGATCCCGTTCGGTGAGAGTTGCGCCGGGTTTCGCGAGTTCTTTTACGCGTTCCCATGCTTGCATGAGATTCACCGCCTCCATGTGATCCTTCAGCGGCTTGCCTGAAACGGTGACGCCTTTGGAAAGCACAATGTCCGTCTCACGGAGAGTGAGGCTGTTGCCTTCGATGGAGTTGGATTCATATACCATCCGCACATCCCACGCCGCCGCCAAACTCGCAACCGACTCCGGAGAGAGCGGACGCAGCGCGGCGAGGCGTTGGTGTTTGGTGTAATGATCAGACATTCAGCGAAATTTCAGTGATTTGATTTCAAATTTTGTCACCCAAAATCAGTTTCGGTCTCCACGTCCCCACAGGGTTCTTGCCCAAGGGAAGTCGCTCGACTCGGTGGGAATCTCCTCCTCTGAATGATCGAAGAACTCCTTTGGGAATTCTTTGATTTCCCCGAGGTTTGCTCGCTTAACATTATCTAAATCTCTGAACAATTCAGCCAGAGGTGAGCCGCATATCACAGATTCTTGCGCTGTCTCATTCTCCACACGTTCGTAAAAAATGAGAGCATGAGAGTCAGCCCCTCTCGTCGCAATAAAGTGACCACCAACGTCCGGCACGCCAACCTTTGATCCATATTCTTCCATGGCTTGATGATAGGATGTTGGAAGATTGGTCATTGCTGTTTTGTGATTGGAATTATCAGGGATTATATCAGGGGGTTATTCTCCTAGGTGAGGTAATTGGTCGGGAGTTGAGACGTTCGATGGGTCGTTGGAGTGGGATCAATTTACTGAGGTCAGTAAATTGATCGGGCACTGTCGTTGTTTCCGCGTTTTGTGTCGCCCTTTCAGGGCTTGGATTTCCTCGCCAATCCAACCCGGGGCGATGCCCCGGGCTGAGGTTTTCCGCCCCGCTGGGGCTCAATAATTAATCCACGACCTCGGCATCGACGACTTTGCCCTTGGCTTGCTTGGGCTCGGAGGATTCTGAGTCGGAGTCGGCGGCAGGTTCCACATCTGGCATTTGAGCGGCGGCGCCGGCTTGTTGGGCGGCTTCTGCGAGGGTTTGGAGGGAGCCTTCGAGGTCGCTGACGGCGGTGTTGATTTTATCGAGGTCGTCGCTGGAGATGGCGTCTTTGACGGCTTGGATTTTGCCGTTGAGCATTTCCTTGAGTTCGGCGGGGGCGTTGTCGCCGAGTTCGCCGAGTTGCTTTTCGACATTGAAGACGAGGTTGTCGGCTTTGTTTTTGGCATCGACCTTTTCAACGCGCTTCTTGTCTTCCTCGGCGTGCGATTCTGCTTCCTGTTTGGCTTTTTCGATCTCCTCCTTGGAAAGGCCGGACGAGCCTTGGATGGAGATTTTCTGTTCCTTGCCGGACTGCTTGTCCTTGGCGGAGACGTGGAGGATTCCGTTGGCGTCGATGTCGAAGGTGACTTCGATTTGCGGCTCGCCGCGGCGGGCGGGGTTGATGCCGTCGAGCTTGAAGTTTCCGAGCAGCTTGTTGTCGGCGAACATCGGACGCTCGCCCTGGCTGATGCGAATGTCCACGGCTGGCTGATTGTCGGAGGCGGTGGAGAAAATCTGCGATTTCTTGGCCGGGATGGTCGTGTTGCGCTCGATCATCGGGGTGGCGCGCGAACCTTCCGTCTCGATGGAAAGGGTGAGCGGGCTGACATCGAGGAGGAGCACGTCTTTGACATCGCCGCGGAGGACGCCGCCTTGGATGGCTGCGCCGATGGCTACGACTTCGTCGGGATTGACGCCTTGGTGCGGGGTCTGGCCGGCGAGTTCCTTCGCTATTTCCACGACTTTCGGCATGCGAGTCATGCCGCCGACGAGGACGAGTTCGTTGATGTCCGAAGCGGTCAGGCCAGCTTCCTTGATGCAATCGAGGACAGGCTTCTTGGTCCGGGCGAAAAGAGAATCGGTGAGCTGCTCGAGCTTCGAGCGGGTGAGCGTGAGCTGAATGTGCTTCGGCCCGGTGGCGTCTGCCGTGACGAAGGGCAGGCTGATGTCGTAGGACTGAGTGGAGGAAAGCGCGATTTTCGCTTTTTCCGCCTCCTCCTTGATGCGCTGGAGGGCGTCGGGCTGGCCGGAAAGGTCGATGCCTTGGTCCTTCTTGAACTCGCCGACAATCCACTGGATCAGCGTGTTGTCCCAATCGTCGCCGCCGAGTTGGGTGTCGCCGTCGGTGGCGAGGACTTCGAAGACGCCATCGCCGATTTCGAGGACGGAGATGTCGAAGGTGCCGCCGCCGAGGTCATACACGGCGATTTTTTCGTCGGACTTCTTGTCGAGTCCGTAGGCGAGGGCAGCCGCGGTCGGCTCGTTGATGATGCGGAGCACTTCGAGACCGGCGATCTCACCGGCGGCCTTGGTGGCATTGCGCTGGGAGTCGTTGAAATAGGCGGGAACGGTGATGACGGCCTGGGTGATTTTTTCACCGAGCTTGGCTTCGGCATCGGCCTTGAGCTTGCCGAGGACCATCGCGGCGATTTCCTGCGGCGAGTAAGTCTTCTTCTCGCCGGCGACTTCCACCTGGATGTGGGCGTCGCCATTTCCGGCAGCGACGATGGTGTAAGGCATGCGCTTGTCGGCATCCGTCAGCTCGGAAAACTTGCGGCCGATCAGGCGCTTGGCTGAGAAAATGGTGTTTTTCGGGTTGGTGACGGCTTGGCGCTTGGCGGCCTGGCCGACGAGGCGCTCGCCGTTTTTCGCAAACGCGACGACCGACGGGGTGGTGCGGGCGCCTTCCGAGTTTTCGAGGACGGTGGATTCGCCGCCTTCCATGACGGCCATGCACGAGTTGGTGGTTCCGAGGTCGATTCCGAGAATTTTGGACATGATGTTTTTGATTGGTTGGATTGGTGCGAGCGAACGCGATGAATTCCTTCCCGGCCCTCGCACAGGCTGTGCCATAGGGGTGAACTTATGTTCAAGTATATGATTACCAGCAAGTTGTGACTGGAACCGGGTTGGCGCTCGGTTGCGGATTCGGATGACATCGCGACATGCTGTCACAGCGCGGGCGACCCGAAATGACACGCCGGGCGCATCCGCACGGCAGAATTCCGCCTCCCTCCACGGTGGCCGGCATTTGGGAAATGAGGGATTTCCGTTTGCCCCTTGTGTGGCGCGGGCGGCCGGGAATAGTCTCCGCGCCACTTCATGCGAGCCCAGCCATTCACGTGGATCGCGCGCGGCGAGCCATTTGGAAATCCACTCAATGGCTCGGCGGGCACGTTCCCGCCCATTCTCGAACACCTGATCCGCCAGCGCGGGCTGCCGGCGGGGGTGAGTCTGGAAGGCTACTTGCGGCCGCGGCTCAAGGATTTGGCGGACCCATTCCTGATTCCGGACATGAAACCGGCGGTCGAGCGGGTGCTGGCGGCGGTGGACCGGGGCGAGGAGGTCTGCATCTACGGGGATTATGACGTGGACGGTGTCACCTCGATCACGCTGATGCGCCGGATTCTCATGGCCTACGGGCTGACGCCGCGGCATTTCATCCCGCGGCGCGGGGCGGAGGGATACGGGCTGAGCACTGCGGCGCTGGCCCGGTGCATGCGCGAGGGGCCGAAGCCGGATTTGCTGATTTCCGTAGATTGCGGAACGGTTTCCATCCCCGAAGTGGCGGCGCTGCGGGCCGATGGGATCGATGTGGTGATCGTGGACCACCACGAGCCTGAACCCGACCGGCGGCCGGATTGCTGCGCGTTGGTGAATCCGAAATGCGGCAGCGATTTCAAATATCTGTGCGCGGCGGGCGTCGTCTTCAAGCTGGGCCACGCGCTGCTGAAGACGCGGCAGGCTCCGCTGGATTTGAAGGAACTGATTGATTTGGTGGCGGTTGCGACCATTGCAGACATCGTGCCGATGGTCGGCGAGAATCGCTTGCTCGTCCGTCACGGGCTGCGGCACCTACCGAGCACGCTCAATCCCGGCCTGCGCGCGCTGCAGGAAGTGACCGGCATGAATGGCAACGCGACCTCGATGGACGTGGGATTTCGCATCGGCCCGCGGCTGAATGCAGCGGGCCGGATGGACGTGCCCGAAGACGCGCTGGCGACACTGACCACGGACTGCCGGCGGCTGGCGCACGATTTCGCCCGAAAATTGGATGCTTACAATAAGGAGCGGCAGAATCACGAGGGCTTGATCCGGCGCGAGGCGGTAGAAATGCTGACCCGAAGCTTCAATCCGGAACGCGATCCGGTCATCGTGCTGGGTTCGCGGGCGTGGCACCACGGCGTGGTCGGGATCGTGGCGTCGCGGCTGATGCGGCAGTTCCACAAGCCGACGTTTGTCATCGCGATCGACGCTGATGGCATCGGAAAAGGGTCCGGGCGCAGCATCGACGGGATTTCCCTGGTGGAAGCAATCCGGGCTTGCGAAGGCGATCTGCTGGCCGGCGGCGGTCACGCAATGGCGGCGGGGCTGTCGATCGAGGAGGGGAAAATGGACAGTTTCCGCGCGCGTTTCGCAGAATATGTGATGGGGAACAGTTGCGCCGAGCAGCGCTTGCCGAAGCTGCTCTACGATGCCGAGATTTCGTTCGACCAACTGTCGCTTGAGTTCATGTCGAGCTACGATTTGCTCCAGCCATTCGGCAGTGGAAATCCGCAGCCTGTGTTCATTTCCCGCGAGGTCGGCCTGAGCAGGTCGCCGCTGCACATGAAGAACAACCACCTGCGCTTCATGCTCCGCCAGGGCTACCACGAGCAGGACGCGGTCTATTTCGGCGGCGGCGAGCATCCCCTGCCCGACCCGCCTTGGGACGTGGCCTTCACGATCGACCGAAACACGTTCCGCGGCCGGACGACGCTCCAGCTCATCATTCAGGACGTGCGGGCGGCGGAGAAATAGCGGGTGCAATCAGGCGGGGACGCACGAGTCGCGGAGCCAGATTGCAAAATCACCTGCCCCGATTTCCCCGGCGGCAAGAGCGAGCGTCCGGGCGACGGCAGATTCTTCTGAAGCTTGGAGATCGAAGCCATTGGCCCGAAGAAATGTATATGCCGCCATGAATCCGGCACGTTTGTGGCATCCAAAAACGGATGATTCTTCACAATGCCATGGGCGTAAGTGGCGGCGAGATCGAACAGGTCCGGCGATCCGTAGTGGAAAAGCTGCGGCGGCCTGCCGAGCGCGGAATCCAGCAGTCCCCCATCACGCAATCCTTTCAATCCACCGAAGCGAGCGAGCAATTTGAGCTGAACCGCGAGAACGATTTCCCGATCCAGCCAAACTGGCTCATTCACTTTGCCAACTCCCTCAAGGCGTTTGAATAACGGTCCATGCCCTCGTCCGCCATTCTCATGATTTCCTCAATTCCCGGCCGCTCCGCCTCTTTCCGCGGACCTTCGAGGATGTAAATCGAATCCCCCTCCGCCACGTTCATCGCCCGCAGGGTCTCCTCCGGCAGCAGGACGCCCAGTGAATCCCCGATTTTACGAACCTTCAGCGCGACCATCATGGCGTCAACCTTCGGGAATCCGCAACGGGTGTCAACTCGGCCGATTCCCGCGGGAAATCCGGGAAATTTGCGGTTTGCATCGCCGCCGGGCCGGATTTGAATCCGCCGCCCATGAGCCACCCCACTTTTCGCATAGCCCTTGGAGCCGACCACGGCGCCGTCGATCTGAAAAACGCTGTCGTCGCGCACCTTGAGAAGGCCGGCCACGAGGTCCGCGATTTCGGCACCCAAAGCCACGAATCCGTCGATTACGCGGAATACGCCAACCTCGTCGCCCGCAATGTCGCCGATGGCACCTACGATTTCGGCGTCCTCGCCTGCACCTCCGGCGTCGGCATGAGCATCGCGGCCAACCGCCACCGCCACGTCCGCGCCGCGAACGTCCGCAGTGCCGAGGAAGCCATCATCACCCGCAGCCACAACGACGCCAACGTCCTTTGCCTCTCGGGCAAGGCCACCGACGCTGCCACCGCCATCGAAATGGTGGATGCCTTTCTCGCCACCGCCTTCGAGGGCGGCCGCCACACCGAGCGCGTTTGCCGTTCGTCCGGCAGCCGCATCGCCGTCACCGATCCGGCCATTTACGCCGCCATCACCGCCGAGGAGCACCGTCAGCGGAACAACATCGAGCTGATCGCTTCGGAAAATTTCACCTCGCCCGCCGTCATGGAGGCGCAGGGATCGGTCCTGACGAACAAGTATGCCGAGGGCTACCCCGGCAAACGCTGGTACGGCGGTTGCGAAAATGTCGATGTCGTCGAGCGCCTCGCGATTGACCGCGCCAAGGAGCTTTTCGGCGCCGATCACGCCAACGTCCAGCCGCACTCCGGCTCGCAGGCGAACACCGCCGTTTATTTCTCCGTGCTCAAGCCCGGCGATAAGATCTTCACCATGGACCTCGCCCACGGCGGCCACCTCACCCATGGCCACAAGGCGAATTTCTCCGGCCGCTTCTACGATGTGACCCACTATGGCGTCAGCCCGGATGACGAGCGGATCGATTACGAGGAGCTCGAAAAAACCGCCCGCGAGCTGCGGCCCGCACTCATCACCGTTGGCGCGTCCGCCTATTCGCGAATCATCGATTTCGAGCGCATGGGCAGGCTCGCCCGGGAAATCGGTTCCTATCTGTTCGTCGATATGGCGCACATCGCCGGCCTCGTCGCCAGCGGCCATCACCCCAGCCCGATGCCGCACGCCGATTTCATCACCACCACCACCCACAAATCCCTCCGCGGCCCCCGCGGGGGCCTGATTTTGTGCAAGGAGGAGTTCGCGAAAAAAATCGATTCCCAAGTCTTCCCCGGCATCCAGGGCGGCCCGCTCATGCACGTCATCGCCGCCAAAGCCATTTGCCTCGGCGAGGCGCTCAAGCCCGAGTTCAAGGAATACTCCGCCCAAATCATCAAGAACGCCCAAGCCATCGCCGCACGCCTGACGCATCACAGTTTCCGCATCTGCTCCGGCGGCACCGACAACCACGTCATGCTCGTCGATCTGAGAAATAAAAATCTCAACGGCACCGACGCCTCGCACGCCCTCGACGAGGCCGGCATCACCGTAAACAAAAACGGCATCCCCTTCGACACCGGCAGCCCGATGAAACCAAGCGGCATCCGCATCGGCACCCCCGCCGTCACCACCCGCGGTATGAAAGAAGCCGACGTCGAACAAGTCGCAGATTTTATCCACGAAGCGCTTTCCGACCACACCAACGAGGAAAAACTCCACGCCCTCCGCGACCGGGTCTTCGCCTTCAATCGGGCGTTTCCGCTGCCTTGGTAACGAGAATCCCGGGCGAAAGCGCGAGGATTTCAAGACCACGCCGCCTCCGTCCTCCTGACGTGGGAGGAACCCAAGTCAGGAGGTTCGAAGGGAGGGAAATCGCCGACTCCCCCGGGCCGCTGGCCGATCATCTGGACCCGAAAGCGGCCTACCTCGGATCCACGGAAATCCGGAGATAGATGGCGGGCTGCGGGGAGGCGGGGGAGACGATGGCGGTCGCCTGTGCGGGGCCGATGGCGGCGGGTTCGATGGTAATTTCCACTCCATCGCGGGTCCACGAGCGCATGTCGGCCGTCCATTCGACGTGGACGGAGTCGAGGGGGAAGCCCGGGGAGATCGGGAAACTAAGCGAGACCTGGGATCCGGCGAGACGCTCGAAGCGGGTTTGCGGGGGGTCGTTTTCCAGCGGCGAGGTGCCGAACAACATTTCGATGATGTTCTCATACGCGTCGCCGTCGCAGTTGCCGTTCATGCCGCAGGCCGGACCGCCTGGGTTTTCGAAGGCGGTGGCCGCCCATTGATCGTAGGCGGATTGCAACGAGGGAACCGGCGACGGGGTGGTGGTGCGGACGCGGATCTCGAACGAATTGGACACGACCTGCAGGCCGGCGGGATTGGTGGCGGTGAGGATGATGTCGTACCGCCGATTTTCGGAGGGGGTGGGCATTCCAGAGAACATGCGCGTCGTCGGATTGTAGGCCAGCCAGCCGGCGCCGAGCGGACTGCCGTTCGCAAGCCGGGCGGTGATGGTGAGGCTGCCGGGGTATTGCGGATCGCCGAAGGTGTCTGCCGGGACGGCAAACTGGAACGGCGCGCTCTCGGCGGCAAGCTGGTCGGGCACGGCGGCCACCCAACGCGGGCCGAGGTCATACTGGAATTGATAGACGCGGGCGCTGCCCCATTTGTCGTATCCATCCAGAGGCGCACCGACGACGCCGGTGAAGCGGTCCAGCGCGATGGAGGCACCGAAGCGATCGCTGACATTCGCGGAAGTGCCGGGCGAGAAGCTGTCGATCGGCGTCCAGACCGAACTGGTGGTATTCCTGCGGAAAAGGTCCACGCGGCCGCGCAGGTTCGAATAGTATTTGTCCCGCTGCGGCGAGCCGACCATCAGCAGGTCGCCGGAGAGTGCGACGGCGTAGCCGAAGTAATAGTTCCGTCCAGACTCCACCGGGGTGAGCTTTTGTTCGACTCCCCACTGGTCCGCGCCGCCAAGATTTCGCATGAAGACCCGCGCACCCGCATAGGCACCACTGGAGGGACCGTCGTCATCGTCGCTGGGTGACTTGGTCGCGAAGATCCCGACGGCCACGCGGTCGCCGGAAATATCGACGGAGAATCCGAAGCCGGCTTCCTTTTGCCCGGAAGGGTCGTTGAATTCGTCCAGCCGTTTGTGTTCTGCCCAGGCCGCGGTGGAGGTGGTGCGGGTGAAAACGTAGGCTGCGCCGAAGTTCCGCGCATCGCTGGAGCTACCCTTGTTGGCGCCGGGCGAGCCGATGACCATCGTATTGCCCTCTAGGGCGAGCGCGGCGCCGAACCACTCGTCGTCGTCGCTCCTGCCGGTGCCGCGGTTGTCCGAGGCGACGAGGGTCTGGACGTACGACCACGAGGTGCCGGAAAAGCGGAAGGCGAAAACGCGGCCGGAGTGCGCCATGTTGGGAAGATTCGCATTTGGGGCACCCACTAGAATGCTGTCGCCGTCGATGGCTACTGCGGAACCAAACCCATCGTAACTGCCGGCGACCGGAGGAACGAGTTTTGCATATTGGGTCCAAGCGTTCGGATTGGTGAGGCTGCGGCGGAAAATGTAAACCGCACCGGCGCGGTTGGCGGTGGTGGTTGCTTTCGGCGCGCCGGCAACCAGCCAGTCGCCATCAATCGCGACGGCAGCGCCGAAATTATCGTCGATTAAGGTGTCGGAGCCGGAAAGCTGGGCGACTTGGCCCCACGGCGCGCCGAATCCGGCATTGCGCTCGTAAATGAAGATCCGGCCGGCATCTCTCGCGGGGATTTCCCGCAGCGGCGAGCCGACGACCATGGTATCGCGGCTGACCGCCACGGTGCTGCCGAAGAGCGCGTCCTTTTGCGAGGCATCCGTGCCTGTGGTGCCGAGCGGAAGGAGGAAATCGACCTCGCCGTGGAGGATGATGACACTGGTGACGGCATCGACCCGCGGTGGCGCGAACCCGTCATTCACAGTGAGCGTGAAGGTGGCCGTCTCCGAAAGCTGTGGCGTGATGCGGCCGCCGGGAGTGGGGGTGAAAAGCAGAGCCCGCACGGCCGAGGCCACGACGGCGGGCGGCGCTTGCATGACGTAGATGCCGCTGCCCGCCGGTTGCTGGACGAAGCCGGCACCCGAGAGCCCGCCCTTGGCGGGATTATCGATGCGGACGGTCACGGTCTGGAGCTGGAGGCCGAGGTTATCGACATCGGTGATGTTCACGCCGGCGAAGGGGCGGAGAGTGGAATATTGGTAGAGCTTCTGGCCGGCCACGGTGCCGGTCAGGACCGGCGGGTCATTGACCGGCGTGACGGTCACGACCGCGGAATTGACCAAAACGGGCGATGCCACGAAGCCGTCATCCAAGCTCACGGCGAACCGCGTGTCTTCGGTCTCGCCGACCGTGATGCGGTTGTTGACGGGAGTGAAAACGAGTGTGCGCAGGGCCGCAGTGAGCTGCGCGGCGGTGCCTTGCATCCGGAGCACGCCGGGGGAAACGATCGTGAATCCGCCGCCCAGCACGCCGTGGCTCGGGGGGAAGGAAATCGTGAGTGTCACGAGCTGTAGGCGTTGCTCGTCGTGCTCGATGACCGTGGCATTCGCGAACGGCCGCACCGTGCCGGTGTCGAGGACCGCCAGCGGTCCCACATTGAGCAGCTCCGGCGGGTCGTTCACGCCGTGGACGGTGATGGTTGCGAGCGCGGTGTCGCGATCGCCGCCTTCCGGATAGACATCGACCCGCGCCGTGCCCGGGAAAACGCAGCCGCCGTCATCCTCGACCCAATAGGTCAGCGTGGCGCGGCCTTCGAAAGCGGCACTGGCGTCGAACAGCAGTTCGCCGCCGTTGACCCGCGCGGTGCCGGCCGCGGCCGGATCGACAGTGATCGATTTCACCGGCGTCAGGAAGAAATCCGCCTGCGCGGCCTGTTGCACGGCGGGGAACGAGGTCCGCAAGACGCCGTCATTTGCCGCGACGGCGAGGGCAACCGGGCCGCCACCGGCCAGGACCGTGAAGCGGTCGTCGCTGACGCTCACGTCGCCGACGCGGACGGTGACTTCCGCGGTGCCGGTGCCGCCGAGGCCGTCCGAGACGCGATAGGTGAAGCGCACGCTGCCGACAAATCCCGGCTGCGGCGCATAAACGAGACCCGTGCCCACGAGTTGGACCGCGCCGGCACCGGCGGTTTCCCGGATTCCGGCTGGGAAGGCGTCTTCCAGCAGCAGCCGGTTGAGGACAAGGAGTTGCTCGCCGGTCGCGCCGGCGGCGACCAGCGCGGCGGTCCTGTCACGCAGGGTTACGGCCGCGAACCGGCTTGGCTCGTAAATCGATGCGCCGTTGGTGGCCAAGGCGTTGAATTCACGGACGAGCACGACCT
The DNA here is from genome assembly GCA_038235225.1 of Verrucomicrobiales bacterium. GTDB lineage: Bacteria > Verrucomicrobiota > Verrucomicrobiia > Verrucomicrobiales > Akkermansiaceae > Luteolibacter. The sequence continues at coordinate 1,519 of JBBSUD010000031.1, read as the reverse complement.
GCAGGCTTTCCGCACTCGCTCCGGCATCGGCCAGAACGGCTTGGGAAACAGGGTCGAAGCGCGACCACAGGAAATCCGAAACTGCGTCGGCATGGGCGGCGAGCCGGGCGGCAAGGGGCGCGGGCGCCGGGAAATCCGCCAGCAGGAACGGCGAGCAGACATTCGGCGTGGGGAGGGAGGCGTCGGTGATGATCCATCCCGCCGCGGTGGCCGGCAGGACGCCGTCATTTGCCAGCACCGGCAGCACCGTGCCGGTGGAATCGCTGCGGACGGCGAAGCTGTCGTCATTCGCCTCCAGATCCCGCGCGCCGACCCGGTCGAGCACGACGATGTGGATCAGCCCCTCGGCGCGCGAGGTGCCGCCGGAGGAAATTTCGTAGGTGAAGGTCTCATCATACTCCGCCGCGGTGTTGGCGAGAGAGGGCTTGTAGAACAGTGCGCCGCCGTCCTCGATGATGCTGAGGGTGCCGCGGTTCAGGGGATTTCCGGCATTTCCCGGGTCCATTCCGATGGCTGTGATGGTTAGCAACTGACCGGAGTCCGGCAGGATTCGGTCGTTGAGCAGGACCGGCAGGCGGTTGCCGGGGCTGCTTTGGAAAATCAGGAATTCGTCCTGTGCGGCGACCATGCGGCCGAGCGTGGAGCGCACGGTGATGCGGGCGGTGTCGCTGCTTTCTCCATCCGTGACGGTGTAGGTGAAGGTCTCCGTGCCGCGGAATCCTGCGGCCGGCGTGTAGCTTAGGCTTTTGAAATCCCCGGCGATTTCCACCGCGCCGCCGTGGTCCGGCGCGTTTGGACCGGTGCCGATGGCGGAGACGGACAACTCGCCGGGCAGATCGGAAATCCGGCGATCGTTTGCCAGCACCGCGAGCGGATTGTCCTGGCTGTCCGTCTGGACGGTGAAGAAATCGCTGCTGGCGCGAATGCCGCTGGCGATGATGACGACCGTCGCGCTGCCCGTCGCCGTGCGTCCGGTGGAGTCCGCGATGGTGTAAATGAACTCGTGCTGGCCGGTCGCCCCGGCGGCCGGGTCGAAGGTGAGCCATTTCCCGCCCGGATCGATGCTCATGGTGCCGAGCGCCGGGAAGGCGGTAACGGCTGTGATCGTCACTTCGCCGTCGCCGGCCATGAGGACATTGTCGTTCGCCAGCACATCGAGGATGGTGGAATCGTCGTCAGTGGGCTTCGAGGGATCGTCGTAGGGGACGCTGAAGAAATCGGTATTCGTCGTCAGATAGCCGACCTGCACGGTGACGCCGGTGGTGGCGGTGCCGCCGAGATTGTCGGCCACGGAGTAAGTGAAGGTGTCGGTGCCGAGGAACCCGGTGGCAGGCGTGTAAACCAGCGCTACTCCATCGAGAATGCTGACGGCGCCATGGGCCGGCGCGGTCGTGCCGGTGATTTCCAGTGCATCGCCGGTGCCGGGGAGGATGTTGTCGTTTTCCAGGACATTCAGGACGATTTCACTGCCGCCGGCGGGCACGCCGAAGCTGTCCGGGCGGACGTTGTGCTTGTTCGT
>JBBSUD010000030.1:0-46089 GCA_038235225.1 Verrucomicrobiales bacterium | reverse complement strand
GCGGAGTCCGACTCCGCGCCGTTTCCTTTTGGCCTGATGGTCGGGGAAGCGTCGTTAGAAGAAAACCAATTGCATAAATTCATGAAGCCCAAGTCACTACCCCGCGTCTGGAAATCCCTCAGCCGACCATCCTGCTCCGCGGGACTCGCAGCCGGTTCGTTGTTCATCACCATCGCCGCCGGTTCGCTACACGCGGATGTCCTGCTAGGGCTCGCCGCGGACAGCGACACGCGCGGTGGAATCAACACTCCCAACGTCAACAGCCTCCAGCTTCAGACCGGCGGTTCGGGAAGTCCTGTGGCCGACCGCTCCTCGGTATTCGTTTTCCAACTTCCCGATTTAGGGGCGACGGCAAATCCATTCACCTCCGCCAACTTTTCCTTCAACTACATCTCCAAAGTTAGCGCTGTCAGCACTTCCAACCCGACTTTCAACCTCGATCTCTACGGCCTGACCGCCCGCAGCACCGCCACCGTTACCACCAACGATTGGTATGGAGTTAGCAACACTCCCGATCCCACCGATGCCATCCGTTTGCAGGACGACATCATCACCCCCTCCACGCCGCAGCCTCAGCTCACCACCACCTCGACGGACGGCAGCGGCGCGCTGGTTCTTTACCTGAACACTCAATACGACAGCGGCAACGGCATTGGAAAATTCGTGTTCCTCCGCCTCTCGACCGACGGCGGCAGCGTTGCTGCGAATAAAGGTTATTTCACCACTTCCAGCGAGGGCGGCGTCGCTGGTCCGACGGACACCCGGCCACAGATTGTTTTCACCACCACGCCCATCGCCCCGCCTCCGACGGAAATCGCGAAGGCCGATAATCAGAACAACCTCAACCTCGGCACGAGCTGGGTAGGCGGCAACGTCCCGACTCCGACGCAAATCGCGAAATGGGATGCCACGGTTACCTCGTCGAATACCACCGTGCTTGGTGCCGATCTCACATGGACGGGCATCAAGATCACCGACCCCGCCGGCACCGTTACCATTGATCCCGGCAATTCCCTCACTCTCGGCGCCGGGCTTGTGGACATCGACATGAGTGCCGCCACCAGCGATTTCACACTTAACGCTCCACTGGTGCTCGGTGCCGCCAACGCTTGGAATGTCGCCGCCGGCCGCACCCTCACCGTCGCTGGCGGGATTTCCGGCAACCAGCCGATCGATAAGAAAGGTACGGGCACCGTGACGCTGACCGGCGCCAGCTCGTCCAACGGCGGGTTTGTCCATGAGATTGGAAATCTGAACATCAACAATCCCGCGGCGCTCGGCACCGGCCTGCTCACGCTCGCCGGAGGCAGTATCGACAACACCAGCGGCGCTCCGCTCACACTTTCCACGAACAATCCCCAGCTCTGGACCGCGATGGTGACCTTCATCGGCACCGGCGATTTGAACCTTGGCACCGGACCCGTCACCCTCACCACGACCCGCAATGTCAGTGTCACCGCCGGGACGCTAACAGTAGGCGGAGTGATTTCCGGAAACGCCGGGTTGAACAAGCTCGGTGCCGGCACGCTTTTACTTTCCGGCGCGAACGATTTCAACGGCCAGGTCGTCATTTCCGGCGGCGGTGCCAGCGTACTGAAAGTCACCTCCATCGCTGATGCCGGACAGCCTAGCTCGCTTGGAGCGGGAACCGGAACTCCCTCCTCGGTAATCCGGATTGGCGATGTGTCCTCGCCCGGCACTTTCGAATATGTCGGCACCGCTCCCGGTTCCACGGACCGCAAAATCCAAGTGGGTTCGTCCGCGTCCGGCTCAGGCTCCGCGACGATTTTAAACAACAACGCGGACCCGAACAATACCCTTACGTTCACCAACGCCGCATTCAATAACGTGGCCACCGGCACGCCGTTCGGACGCTCGCTCACGCTCGGAGGCAGCAATGCCGGCATCAACGAAATCAAGGGAACCATCGCTAACAACACCCTCAACGGACTCGGCAATGCGGGCACGATCGACCTGAACAAAAGCGGCGCGGGCACTTGGAAAATTTCCGGCGCCAACACCTACACCGGTGCGACCAACGTGAACGTCGGCACCCTGATTCTCGGCTCCGGCTCCGCCATTCCCGATGGCCCGGGCGCTGGCGGATTGAAAGTGAACGGAAACCTCGGCCTCAGCGGTGCAAGCGAAACGGTCAACAACCTCAATGGCAACGGTGTCATCGATTCGAAAGTGGCCGGCAGTCCGGTGCTGACCGTTTACTCCGATACCGATCAGGTGACGACCTTCGCAGGAACGATCATGAATACCGCGGGAACCGTCAGCCTCACAAAAACCGGCCCCGGTTCACTTACCTTGAGCGGCATCAATACCTATAGCGGCGAAACCCGCGTAAATGAGGGCACGTTGGCGCTCGATCTTGGACAAGCGATCGCGGATTCCGGCAGGCTCCAGGTCACCGGTGGCATGGTGCAAATCGTTGCCGACGAAACGGTGAACACGCTCTACTTCGACGGCGCGCCGCAGCCCGCCGGCATGTATGGCAGCGGCAGCGCTCCGGGCGGCACAATTATGAATGACACGCGGTTCGCCGTCGCTGGTGCCGGCATCCTCACCGTGCTGACCACCGGCCCGGTCATCGCCACTCCGTATGATGGATTTGTCGCGCTCTATCAGCCCGGATTCACCCAAAACCTGCCAGGACAGGATCAGGATGGGGACGGCCTGAGCAATCAGCAGGAATTCGCCTTCGGTCTCAATCCGACCTCGGGCGCTTCAGTCAATCCCATTGTCGGCGGCGTCGCTACCAATGGCGATTTCAGCTACACCCGCTACGCTTCAAGCGGCCTCAACTACAAGATCGAGACCTCCACAGATCTCGTGAATTGGACGGTAGCAACCGGAGCCATGCAGACCCTCGGGGCCGTTGGTGCCAAGGGCGTCCAGACGGTCGCCGTGACCACGGTCGGAGCCGCCCCGGTGAACGGGAAGCTCTTCGTCCGCGTCTCCGCCAAGTGACGTTCCCGCGGCATCGCGCGGGTCCGTCCGCGCGATGCACGCAAGCCGGGCTAACAAGGTGACGTCCGCTTCCGCGGGTGCCACCTTGTTCGAGCGGCCGATCCGCCCGCCTCGCGGAAATCCGTCCTCAAACCCGTTGGATTCCGGTTCGTTTCATGTCCTCCCTTTTGAAATCCGCCATCGTTTGGAAATCGCCAGCCATCCGCTGGCTCGCATTTGCCATGGCCGTGGCCGCCCATTTCCCGCATGCAGCAGCCCAGACCAGCGCGCTGTGGGGGAACGCCGGAGAACTCTGGAGTCCGGCCGGCCGCCTGCCGGATTTCTCACGCGCTGGCTACCGTTCGTCAGCCGCGCCCATCCCGAACGTGCCGGAAGTCGCCCGGCTCAAGCAAACCGACAAGCCGAATGGCACCGATGACATTTCCGGCGTTCTTCAAAATCTCATCAATACAGTCCCGACTCCCGGCGCGATCGTCATCCCTGCCGGCAGATGGTATATCAACAAGCGCGTCTATCTGAACCGCTCCGGCATCGTGCTGCGCGGCGAGGATGGCGCGGAGTTATACGAACCGGAATCGCTATCGCAAATCGATGGCGTCGATCCCGCGACCACGCAGCTTTATAGCAATGCCCCGGGCTTTATCGTCGCAAGCGGCGGAACGCCGACAAGCCAGGTCGCAACCGTCACCGCGAACGCATCCAAAGGCGATTCCCAACTAACCATCAGCCCGGGCTCGGGCCTGATCGCGGGCGATTGGGTCGAAATCACCCAAACCGATCCCGCTGATAAATCGTTGGTCATTCACATGCATGGCGAACTCAATGAAATGGGGGCGACCAGCTATTCACAGAGCTCGATTTATCCCCAGGCCTTCCAATGGTATGTCAAGGTAAAGAGCCTGAGCGGCAACGTGCTGGCGCTGGAAATGGCATTGCCGCTCAAGCTTCAAACCAACTGGAGTCCGAAGGTGAGGAAACTCACCTTGAATGGATTTCTCACCGAAGTAGGCATCGAGAACCTGACCATCCGCGCGAAAGGCGAGATCAAGAAACCGCATCTTCATGAGGCCGGATGGAATGGCATCCAGTTCAGCGGCGTGAGAAATGGCTGGGTTCAAAATGTGACATTCATCGATACCGACAGCGGCGTGTTGCTGAGCAACAAGGCGAGTTTCTGCACAATTTCCGGCGTGATTACCAAGGGAGATTTCCGCACCGCGGCGAATCATCCCGGCGGGGAAATCGGCCATCATGCAATCTGGTCCACGGGCGCGGCCTCGTTCAATCTTATTAAGGATTTCGACATTCAGGTTCCCTTTCATCACGACCTGAGTTGTGAAGGATTGGCCCACCACAATGTTTATATGAACGGCACCGGCGCACGCCTTAATTTCGACCAACACCGCAATGCGCCGTGGGCGAATCTCTATACCGACCTCGACGTGGGAAATGGCTCGCGCTTGTGGGACAGCTCCGGTGCGGTCGGCCGCGGCCCGCACACCGCGCGCGAGCTCACCGTCTGGGGGATTCGCAAATCCGCCGGATCGTTCCCCACCGTGCCGTCCGCGGACGTGATCACCACCGGCGCCGGCGGCGGACTCGGCTGGGCCTATCTCAATGTCGTCGGTGTCGCCGGGCTAAATTCCCCGCAGGCCGGCCGCGGCGACCAATGGGTGGAACTCGGCGGCGCATCCGGCGTCGTCCCGGCGAACCTTTTCACCGCCCAGCTCGCCGCCCGCCTTCCAAATACGCCGCCAACGATTTCCGCCATTGCGGACCAAACTGTCACCGCACCCGCGTCCGCCGGGCCGCTGACGTTCGCCGTCTCGGACGCGGAGACGCAGGCCGCCGCCATCGCCGTCACCGCCTCGTCGTCGGATCAGGTCCTTGTGCCAGATGGAAATATCGCCATCGCAAGCGCCTGGACCTCAGCCGATTTGGGGAATCCCGCCCCGCCCGGCAGCGCGTCGCTCGGGGATGTCATCACGCTCCGGGCCGCGGGCGCGGATATCTGGGGCACCGCCGATGCCGGGCATTTCCTCTCCCAACCGGCGGCCGGCGATGGCGAATTCGTCTGCCGCGTGCTGAGCTTGGAAAACACCAATCCGTGGGCGAAATCCGGCGTGATGCTCCGCCAGGACGCCAGCGCGGGCAGCGCGAATTGCTACATGCTCGTCAGCGCGGCGAACGGCGTTTCGTTCAGCCGGCGGCTCGCGGCCGGCGGCACCTCCGCATCCACGACGATTTCCGGCATCTCCGCGCCCTGCTGGCTGCGCCTCGTGAAATCCGGCACCAGCGTCACCGGCTGGTATGCCGCCGATGCCGCGGGCGCTCGCGGCCCGTGGCAGCAGGTCGGCGCGGCCGTTTCCATCCCGGCCCTTTCCGGCGGATTTCTCGCAGGCGCGGCCGCCACCTCGCACGCCAGCGGCACCATTTCCACCTCCACGCTCGACAATCTAACCGGCAGCGGCAACCGCCTCGTCACCGTCACCCCGGCCGCCGGGCGCAGCGGCACCGCCACGATTTCCCTGACCGCCGGCGATGGCGCGCTGACGTCCTTCACGTCCTTTGAAATCACCGTCCTTCCCATCCCCGCACTCGGCGTCTGGACCGGCGGCGGGGTGCCCGGCGATTGGTCCGACGCGGAAAATTGGGGCGGAACCACTCCCGATTTCGACGGTTCGCTCGCCGTGGTTTTCCAAGCCGGAGCCGCCGACCTGACGACCCACCTGCGCGCCGACCGGACCATTGGCTCGCTCGTTTTCGCCGGCGATTTGACCGAGCCAGCGACCATCCGCTTGGCCAACCGCGCCGGGAATTCCAGTGCCGCCGCTGCTGCGAGCCTCACTTTCGCCGGGCCGGACCCGCGCATCGTCATCCAGCCCGGCACCGCCGCCGCCCACGTCCTCGGCGTCGCCGCCGGGAATGTCATCCTCGCCGGCACCTTCACCGTGGACCATGGCGGCAGCGGGGATTTCCTCATCGACCGCGCCATCACCGGCCCCGGCGGCCTGGTCAAAACCGGCCCCGGCACGCTCGTCCTCGCCCCCGGAATTGGCGGCATCGGCCCGAACGAAAACACCTTTTCCGGCGACACCTCCGTCCTCGGTGGGCGACTTGTGGTAGATGGCAAATCCATCGCGGACAGCGCCGCCCTCGCGATTTCCGGCGGCATCGTGCAGGTGTCCGGCACGGAAATCGTGGCCGCGTTAACCATCGGCGGCGTCCCGCAAATCCCCGGAACGTATGGCAGTTCCGCCTCCGCTGCTTGGTTTCAGGACGACGCGCATTTTGCCGGCAACGGCGTCATCGAAATCCCGAACACGCCGCCGGTCATCTCCGCCGTGGCGAACGTGTCGGCCGGCGTTGGCACGTCGCCGTGGGCCGCCAATTTCACCGTGGCCGACGCCGAAATCCCCGCCGCCGCGCTGACTGTCACCGCGATTTCCTCCAACCCCTCGCTGCTGCCGTCGGAAAGTATCGCCCTGTCCGGCACCGGCGCGGACCGCGTCATTTCCCTGGATCCGCTTCCCGGCCGCCTCGGCAGCGCCACCGTCACCCTAACCGTCAGTGATGGAAGTCTAACCGCCACCACCGCTTTTACCCTAACCATCACTGGAACGCCGCAGGAAATTTGGAGCTTTGCTCATTTCGGCACCGCCTTCGCACCCGATGGCGCGGACCCCGACGGCGATTTCCTCGACAACGCTCGCGAATACATTCTCGGCACCGATCCGCTCGCCGCCGATTCCGCCCCACCGCTCGTAGCATCCCTCGACGGTGGGGAAATCGTTCTAACCTTTACCGCCACTGAAGCGGCCGGTCCCGGCTACGACGGACTCATCCGCATTTTCGAAATCCAGTCCGCCGCCGATGCCGCCTCATGGACCGGTTTGCCAGGATTCACCGACATCATCGCCGCCGGCCAGACCGTCACCGCCAACATCACCCCCGCCGGCGGATCCCGATTTTACCGCCTCGCCGTCCGCCTCGTTCCCGAATGAAAACGCTCCCCGATTTCCGATCGCTTCCTAAAATTCCAGTCCTGCTGATCACGGCTTGGGGAACGCTTGCTGCCCCGGCGGAACCGGCGCACCCGGTTTTATCGATTCCCAACGTCTCGAACAGCGCCGCCACCGCGAACAATATCCTCGGCGCCTGGACCGAAAGTTATTATACCCAGCACTTCATCCCCCGCCAGTCGCCGCGGGACGATTACAGCGGCATGGTGCCCGCCGTGGTGGCCGGTGACACGAGCTGGTCGTGGAGCGACACCGCGCCGGATGTCATCACCAGCAAGCCCAGCAACAAAGTGTTTCCCGGCGCGGCGGGTTATACCTTGTTCTATCAATCCGTGGCCGTTCTGGACGGCACGAGCGTGCAGGTGCCCTACTATCTGAAAGCCGGCGGCGGCACGGAGAAATCTCTGGTCCAGGCCCAGATCGATTTTGAAAAGCGCCAGAATCTCCGCAACGATCTCAACGCCCTCGCGGACGCCTATATGGATAGCGGTAGCTCCCACGCCACGCGGAACCAGGCCTACGCCCGGCGCATCGCCGCCGCGCTGCTGGAGTGGGCGAAATGGTATCCGAAGTATTACATGACCGAGAAAACCGGACCCGCCAGCTTCATCAATGGCAGCCCGTCATTCGTCGCAAACCGCAATCTCCAGCGCGCTGCCGGGTTCAATGGATTTGGCGACGAATGGAACGATGGCGACGTGCTCGTCTTCGATGCCATTTACGACAGCCCGGCGCTCGCCGCCCTCAGCGCCGAAGTCGGCTACGATGCCCGCGCCTTCATCCGCAACAACCTGCTCGGCAACGAGGCGGATTTCTTCATCGATCATGTCCCGCCGGATGTCGCCATCGGCGGAAATCTATCCAGTCCCTACCGCACGCTGGCGAAGGCGGCGCGGGTGCTCGGCAAGCCGGAGACCATCCCGTGGCTGGACGATTATCTTTCCCAAACGGTGAACGACAAACTCCGCCGCGACGGCATGCTCAGCGAAAGCCTCGGCTATGCGGAAGGCTATCTCAGTTCCAACATCGGGGTTTCGCAGGATACCGATAATTATTTTCTCAGCCGCCCCGCGGACACTGCCGAACTGCTGGCCGCCAAGGGCCGCATCGCTGGTTACAAAGCGGTGCTCGAATCCGGGAAATCAAACCTTGGCGAGATCGCGCTGCCGGATGGAGAACTTCCTTCATTCGGCGACACCACCTTCCGCACGCCCTATCCGGTCCGCGCTTCGGGAAATTCCGCGCTGCTGCCCGCCTATGGCAGCCTGTCCCTCGGCGCCGGCACCGGCGGCCAGGCGGTGCAGCTCAACCAGAATTTCTCCGGGGATAACAACCACATGCGCTCTGACCTTACAGCGCTCTCGCTATGGGCGTTCGGCGACGAGCTGTTGGGAAATTGCCGTTATCATCACAGCACCGCCGGTCGGAATTTCACCGAGCAAATCCTCGCCCACAACGCTGTCACGATCGACCGCACGGATATGACCAGCCGCAGTGCCAACACCGATGGCAACGGCGATTTGACGCTCTACGAGCCGGGAAATGGCGGCTTGGCGGTTACCGAAATCGACGCCCGCCGGACTTATAGCAACAAGGCATCGCGCTACCAGCGGATCGTTTTGCTCAATTCCTCCGATCTCTCGAAACCGTATCTTGTGGATGTCTTCCGCGTCACCGGTGGAAAAACCCATGACTACGTCCTGCACGGCTCGATCCGCTACGACCAAACATGGGAATGCAGCTTCCCGCTCGCTGCCGACCCCGCGCCCTATCCAATGTTGGAAAACGGCGAGACGTGGACCGAGCCGACCGATGTGTGGTCGGTGTTTCCTTACTACGGATTCTGGCGGAACGTCTCGCGGAATCCGGCTCCGGGCGATTTCCAAATTACCTATCGCGACAGCTCCAGCGCCAACCGCGATCTCCGTTTATGGATGACCGACGATGGCACCGCCGAGGTTAACATCGGCCGCACGCCGGTTCCGGAACGTGCGGACCACCAGCCCGCCACGTTCTTTTCGAAAGGCTACTGGCGGCCCTCGGCCATCATTCGCAAACGGATTTCCAGCGGCACTCTGGACGACCTTTTTGTCAGTGTCATCGAGCCGCTGAACAAGGGTGCAAGCGGCATTTCCAGCGTCGAGCGTCTGCCGGTGGCTGGCGGAAATCTGGATAGTTGTGCGTTGAAAATCGGTTTCGTGAACGGCCGCGTTGACACTTATTTCGTGAATCTGAGAAATCCCAGGGTCGATGGAGCCAACACCGGCTCCGCCACCGTCTCGACCGCCGATGGGTCGATGACGCTGACGGGCCGGATCGGCGCGATTTCTCGCGGACCGGGCGGAAGCCAGGTCTGGACCATGGCGGCGGCCGATTTCCAGTATCCCGGCGGCCGGCTCACCTCTCCGGACCGTTATTGGTCCGGCACCATCGCTGGCGAGACGCGCAAGGCCACGGGCGCGGCGGACAATGCCTTTTTCACCACCACCCCGCTGCCCACTGGTACCGCACTGCGCGGGCAACAATTATCGGTGACTTATCCCGGATCTTCCGCCGTTGCCGAAATGTTTATCATCGATCAGGTGTTGCTGAAAAACGGACAGTATCATGTTGTTTTCACAGCGGACCACCAGCTTGAGATTACTGGGAACACGCTGAAGGAGCAACTCGCCCCCAAGCGCACCTTCACCGGCACCGCCACCTTTGAAATCACCCGCAGCGCGAGCACGGTTCCGGTGAGCACGCCGGACGAGGCGAATGTCGCGGTGAATGGATCGAGCGGACCGATTTCCATCGGCCTGCGGGATCTGGGAGATACGCCTGCGGCGGCGCTTCAAGTGAGTGTCGCATCGTCGGATCAGGTGCTCGCGCCGGGCGCGAACCTGTCGATTTCCGGCACCGGAGCGTCCCGCACGCTAACGATTTCTCCCGCCGCTGGTTTGTCCGGAAGCGCGCTCGTCACGTTTTCCGTAACGAACGGAAATTGGATTGAAGATCACGTTTTCAAGGTAACGGTCGGCGATCCTCCACCCGTGACGGCCGGCAGCATGGCGGGGCTTCCCGATGATGTCAGTTTGTTCGAGAATGGCGGCAGCGAGCTTTCCAATGCCACCTCGTTGTTAGGCGCGGGCGGCAGCAGCCCGTGGGTGGACCGCTGCACGATCTATGCGTTCACACTCCCGGACTTCGGAGGCATCGCCAATCCGTTCGTTGAGGCGGCGCTCAACTTCAATTATGTGACCAAGCAAAACGCCCTCCGGGACAACGACCTTTACGGACTTGGAAGCCGCAGCTCGCCAGTGGTGCTGCCCACCGATTACTATGGCAAGACCGCCGACCTGGATCCTACCGACGCCACTCTGATTCAAGCGGCCGCTCTAACTGACAGCACGCCCTACGGCGAGGTAACCAGCTCGGGCACCGGGCTGGTGAATTATCTCAATGCGGAATATGCCGCGGGAAGCGGGGCGGGCAGAACAGTGTTTTTGCGTTTGAATTCGGCCGGTGAGAAAACTGGGATTCGCCGCGCCACACTGAGCATGGCCGAAGATGCGGTTCCGGGAAACCGGCCGCGCGTCGATTTCCTCGTCAGCGCGCTGAGCCGCGTCGAGCGCTGGCGGCAGCTCTATTTCGGCTCCCATGCCGACGCCGGCGATGCGGCGGATTTGGCGGACGCGGATGGCGATGGACTCACCAACGCGGAGGAATATGTCCTCGGTACCCTGCCGAAAGTGGCCGACGCCGGAACACCTCTAACCATGACAATGAATGGATCAAATATTGATCTCTCCTTTCCCGCCACGCCAGCGCTGGGAACCGGCTACGATGGACTCAACCGCATGATGGAATTGCAATCCACCGACGATTTGTCAGACCCCGGCTCGTGGGTCGGAGTTCCCGGATTCATGAATATTTCCGCGTCCGGACAGACTGTCACCGGTTCGCTGCCGACCAGTGACGCGCGCAAGTTCTATCGTCTCAGAATATGGCTCATTCCCTAAACCGCCCGACCATGATTTCAAAAGCATTTCTGCTAACGTCCGCAATCGCGCTGCTGCTCGTCTCCGCCGCCTGCGGAGATTCCATAAGCCGTTCGCAAATGGAGGAAATGCGGCATGCGATTGAAGAGCACGATCCCGATGCGCGGGCCGCGCTCGGAAAGATCACCCGCGCTGCCGACAAGGCGCTCAAGGGCGGTCCCTTGTCGGTGACGGCGAAAGGTGGTGGCTCGCCGCCCGATGTCATGCACGACTATGTGAGCCAGGCTCCCTACTGGTGGCCGGATCCTGATAAAAAGGATGGGCTACCTTTCATCCGCAAGGATGGCCGGGTTTTTCCGGGATCTCGCGGCGAACATGTGGACTATGGGAGGAAAGGGGAGTTGTTCAAACGTCTCCGCGCGCTCGGTCAGGCGGCATATCTGACCTGCGATCCGAGATATGGAAAGGCTGCGGTAGAGTTGTTGGAAACCTGGTTCGTCCGCCCGGAATCCCGGATGAATCCCGATCTGGAGCATGCGCAGGGAATTCCGGGAATCAACCCAGGCCGCGCCGCTGGAATCATCGAGTGGTGCAATGTTGGCGATGTCACCTCATCCATCGAGTTGCTCCGAAAGAACGGGGCGTTGCCAGCGGAAACCGACAAAGCTCTTGTCGCATGGTTCGCTCACTACGCGGATTGGCTTGAGAACAGCAAAATCGGGCGCGAGGAGCGGGCTGCGAAGAACAATCATGGCACTTGGTATGACGTCCAGCTCGTCACCATCCTGCTATTCCTCGACCGGCGGTCCGAGGCACATGATATTTTGGAAGAGGTCAAGACGCGGCGCATCGCCACACAAATCGAGCCGGACGGCAGCCAGCCACGCGAACTGGCGCGCACCAAGAGCCTCTCCTATAGCAAGATGAACCTGGCCGCGTTCAAGAAACTGGTCTCGATCGGCAAGCGGGTGAATGTCGATTTGTGGAATTTCGAAACACCGGACGGGCGCGGCATACCCAAAGCGGAACGATTCATCGAAGCTCGCACCGGACCCGGAAAGACCTGGCCCTATCCGCAACTCACTCATTGATCCTCCAACACACCCCGCCCATGTCCCAATGTCTTCCGAAGTTTGTCCATCCGCTTTCCGGCGTGAGGCGATTGGTATCATGCTTGCTGCTCGCCAGTCCCGCGCTGTGCGGCCAGACGGAAGCGCCCGCCTGGGTCGATTTTCTGGAGAACAGGGCTGCGGGAACCATGGCCGGAAGCCGCTTGCTGGATTTCTCGTACGCGGGCTATCGGTTTTCGGAAACTCCGGTGCCGGACGTGTCCGCTTGGAACACAATCAATGTAATCTCGCACGGCGCGGTGCCGGATGACGAGGGCTTCGACGACGATGCGATCCGCTCGGCTATCGCTGCCGCGGAGGCGAGTCCGCTGCCGACGGTGGTATGGTTTCCGCCGGGCCGCTACAAGGTTGGAGATATGGCAAATCGGGATCAACCGATCGAAATCCGCGGCAGCCGCATCGTGCTAAAGGGCGCGGGTTCCGGTCCGGGCGGCACCGAGATTTATACCGAGACGCACGGGTCCGGCGAGATCGGGCCGTGGCGCTTTCGTTTCCGACCGGCGGTCATCGCGAGCCCGCTGCTCGCCACGGTCACCGCGGCGGTGGATCGCGGTGCGTTCCAAGTGCAAGTTGCCAGCACGGGACAGCTCTCGGTAGGACAGGCGGTCGAGCTCTATCAGAACACCACCGCCAATCTCGAACTGAACATGCCGGGGCTGGATTACAAAGCGATCTGGCGGATCCAGAACAATGGCATCCGGCCGTATGAGAAACACCTCATCACCGCCATTTCCGGCAACACGGTGACTTTTAAGAATCCCGTGAATCTCTTTCTCGCGCAGGATCCGTCCACCACGCGAATCAACCGATACGACACGCTTGAGGAGGTTGGCGTGGAGGGAATCCTTTTCACCAGCGGCTGGCTCGGAGAGCCGCAGATTTACAGCCACCACGCCAATGATCTGGTGGATTACGGCTGGCGCGCCCTGACCATGGAAAACGTCCGCAACTCCTGGGTCCGGGACTGTGAATTCAAGGATTGGAACGAGGCTTTGGCGATCGAAAACTCCATGGCGGTGACCGTGTCGAACATCGTTTGTTCCGGGAAGCAGGGCCACGCTTCCTATTATTCCCGCTATTCCTATGGCGTGCTTTTCGAGAACTGCCGGGACGATGCGGAGAAGAACGCCCTCAATATCTTTGCGGGCCAGGGCCACGGACCTGGCATGCGCTGGAGCACCACCGGATCGGTCTTCCTGAACTGCAAGATGAACAGCCACCAGTCCATCGACTGCCATGGCTATCATCCCTACGGCAATCTTCTCGATGGCGTGTATGGCGGTTGTTTCCGGGGGAACGGCGGAACCGAGGAATCCTATCCTAACAGCGGTCCGGATCTCACGTTCTGGAACTTCATCCACGCCTCGAGTTACAGCACGAAAAACTTCAATTTCTGGGACACGGTCAACCGACAGACGCACACCTATGCTTATCCGAAGTTCATCGGTTTCCAATCGCCGGGTGAATCCATCTCATTCACGAACGCGGGATTCGACGAACTACACGGCAGCGCTGTCTATCCGAAATCGCTGTTCGACGCGCAGCTCCAGCTCCGGCTGTTCGGCGGCTATATGTCGGCGTCGTCGTCGGCGGTGGGCCGGCCCGCCAAACTGGCGAACGATGGCGACCCGGTTACACGATGGATTTCCGCCGGCCCCGGCGGCGGCGCGTGGCTGATGTTCGACGCGGGCCGGGAAATCCACGCTAACGAGGCGACCGTCGATGAATATGGCAACGGGATTTCCTCTTATGTGCTGGAATCGTGGGACGGCGCGGCCTGGCGGACAGCGGCGTCCGGATTCGGAGTGGGGGCGGGCAAGTCCATCGCATTTCCCAGGACTTCCGCGCGGAAATGGCGCTTCCGCGTAGTGGATATGAAAGCCGGCCAGAGCGCGGAACCGGCGTCCGTCCGGTCGTTCCGCGTGCTGGCTTCGGCCGCGCCCGCGGAGTCCGTCATCCGCAGCGAATCGGATGATGCGAGTATCAGAGAGGACGGGACGGTGGTGGATCAAACCAATATCACAACCTTATTAGGCACCGGCGGCAGCAGCCCGTGGGTAGATCGCTGCACGGTCTATGTCTTCCGCCTGCCGGACCTTGGAAATGTTGCCGGTCCCTTTTCGAGCGCGGCATTCGTTTTCAACACTGCCCCCGGCCAAGGGACGATCAAGGACAACGATCTTTACGGACTCGGCCGCAGGGCTGCGGCGGAGGTTCTTCCCGCCGATTACTATGGGCAGACCGGCGCGCCCGATCCGACCGATGCGGAGTTGTTGCAAGCCGGTATCCTGACAAGCGCCATGCCATTCGGGATTGTCAATACTTCCACCCCCGGCGGCGTCGCGCTGCGTGCTTATCTCAACTCCCAATACGGCGGCGGAACCGGCATCGGGCAATACGTTTTCCTGCGTTTGAACACCTCCCAACCCAAGAACCTCATCAACCGCATCGCGCTCACCATGGCCGAAGGTGGGACCGCCGAGACCGGGCCGCGCATTGAATTCACCATCACGCCGCCTCCCATGTCCGCCGGGGAACTGTGGCGTCTCGCTCATTTCAGATCGGCGGAGAATTCCGGCATCGGCGCTGAAGATATGGATGCGGACCACGACGGCGAAATCAACTTGTTGGAATTCGCCACCGGCCAGAATCCTCATTCCGCCACGCTTCAGGCCACTCCCGTCGCGGTGCGTGGCGCGGTCGTGGATTTTGACTATGTCCGCAGCAAAGCGGCGATGGGAGATGGTATCACTTTCATCGTGCAATGGACGGCCGACCCGTCGGCAAGCACGTGGGAAACCGATGGTGTGTCCGAATCAATTCTATTGGACGATGGCATTCTTCAACAGGTCCGCGCGGAGATCCCGGCCGCGGCGGGGGGGAAACGATTCATCCGGTTGAAAGTGCAATCCGCAAATCCATGATTCGAGCTATGTCTATCGGTCCTTCTTCCGCAGGCCGCCGCGATTTCCTTCGAACTACAGCGCTGGTTTCCCTCGCAGCGATATCCCGGCTGCCCGCGGCGGACGGGCGGGATAATGGATTCCGCGTGCTTGCGGACGCGCTGCTGAAGGATTGGTGCGATGGCATGCTGGCGCTGGCAATCGACGCGCCTGGCGATCTCTCACGCCACGGCGCGCTGGCCTGTCCGTCCTGTGATTTCATCCACGGGCGCTGCATGGACGCAGTGCATCCGTTCTTTTATCAGGCGTCGAAATCCGGGGACATGCGCTACCGGGATGCTGGCATCCGCGCCTTTGAATGGTCTCGGAATGTCTCCCAACCGGACGGAAGCTGGACCGTCGTGCCCGATCCAAAGTCATGGAAAGGCATCACAATTTTCGGCGCGATCGCATTGGCGGAGGCATTACGAAATCATGGCGATTTGCTCGATGCGGAAACTCGGAAACGATAGATGGAGCGTCTCGGCAGGGCGGGGGATTTCATCCACGCGAATTTCGCGATGCACTACAGCAATATCAACTACGGCGCTACCGCCATCCATGGATTGCACCTGTTGGGCCGAGTGCTCGACCGCCCGGATTATCTCAAGCGCGCCCGGGAGCTTGCCAAAGAGTTCGGGAACTATCTGACAGATCCCAACAAGCTGTTATGGGGCGAGGGCAAGCCGCTGGATCGTCTCAGTGCGCGCGGATTGCATCCGGTGGATCTTGGTTACAATGTGGAGGAGTCGCTCAACAGCGCCGCTCAATATGCCCTCGAAGCGGACGATGCGGAATTGCTCGAATTGGTTGTGAAATCGATGCGCGGCCACCTTGAGTTCATGCTCCCCGACGGCGCGTGGGACAATGGCTGGGGCACCCGGCAGGCGAAGTGGACCTACTGGGGCAGCCGTACCACCGATGGTTGCCAGCCCGGATTCGGCCTGCTCGCGGACCGCGTCCCGGAGTTCGGCACGGCGGCGTGGATGAATACGGAGCTCCTGCGGCGCTGCACCCATGGCGGGCTGTTATACGGCGGATTGCATTTGAAATCGCGCGGGCTGAAACCTTGCGTCCATCACACCTTCACCCATGCCAAAGCGCTGGCGACGGTTTTGGAATCCGGTGCCACAGCCATCCGCCGCACCGCCGTCCTGCCGCGGTCCCGCAGTTATGGCATCCGGGCTTTTCCGGAAATTGCGACGTGGCTCGTTTCGGTCGGGCCATGGCGTGCCACGGTTACGGCATACGATTTCACGTATGTCCCCGGCGTCCGCCAGGCAACCGGCGGCGCGCTTTCCATGTTATGGCATGATAAGGCCGGGCCGGTCTTCGCCGCCAGCATGGCGAAGTATGTCATGGTGGAGGAATACAACCAGCAGCGCCATATCGATAGCGATGTCATGCCGCTCACCCCGCGTCTGGAAGCGGGGGAGGGCGGGAAATGGTTCACCAATCTCTACGATTTGACGGCGGAGATCGCGCCGTCCGGTGACACCATCGAAGTGCGGACGCGCCTTTGCGACGAAGATGGAAGCGATCCGCCGGACGGCCCGCTGCGCTGCCGCATCCGCTACGATTTCGCCAAGGACAAGGTAACCATGACCGCGCGCCGGGAGGCCGCCGGATTGCCCGTGCGGCTGGTGCTTCCGGTGATTTCCGAAAGCCGGGAAATCGACACACAAGTCGCGGAGAACACTTATACGATCGCCAAATCCGGTGCGGAAATCCGCATCGAAGCAAATGCGCCGCTGCGGCTCGCCAAGGTGGAACATCCCCGCCGGCGCGTCTTCAATCTCGTCCCCGGATTCGAGGCGCTGCCCATCCTCGCCGATCTCCCCGCCGATCCCATCGCGGAACTTGTCGTCTCGCTCGCTATTTCGTAAAACCCCGGCGGAATTCCTCAAATGACCATGTATCGAATCAAATCCACAACTGCCGGACTCGTGCTTCGGATCGCATCCGTCTTGCTGACTCTGGCCTGCGCGGCAGCGGCCGGGACCCGCCGGGACTATAGCCTGAATGCCGACTGGCGCTTCATCCGGGAGGACGTGCCGGGTGCGGAAAAGCTGGATTTCGACGCTGGTGGCTGGGCCAAGGTGAGCTGCCCGCACACGTGGAACGATATCGATACATTCGACGATTTCGGCAAAGGCGGGCATCAGGGCGAATCGAATTTATGGGAAGGCGCGGCGTGGTATCGGAAGGATTTCACCCTGCCGGAAGGCGATGCCGGGCGCCGGGTGTTCATTGAGTTCGAGGGCGTGCGGCAGGTGGCGGATGTGTGGCTCAACGGCCATCATCTGGGCCAGGACCGCACCGGGTTCATTCCCTTCGGATTCGACCTGACGCCGTATATGAACTTCGGCGGCGGGAATGTGCTCGCGGTTCGCGCGGACAATACGGTGGTGGAGCAATTCGAGGGAGACATGCCATGGAACCATCAGAACTGGCACCCGCCGCACGGCGGAATCTATCGGAACGTGCGGCTCCATGTGATGGATGCGGTGCATGTCACCTTGCCATTGCTTTCCCATCTCGGGACCGAGGGGATTTATGCGTGGACCGCCGCGCTGACCAAGGAGCGTGCGGAAATTGGCGTGACGGCGGAGGTGGAAAACTCGCTTGGCGAAGGCGTGGATGCGTTGGTGCGATTTTCGATTTCAGACCCCGACGGCACGGTCGTCGGCACGGTGGATTCGCCCGTGAAACTGGCGGCGGGAGCGCGGACGAAAGTCGCGGCTTCGCTGGCGGTGGCGAATCCCAAGTTATGGGAACCGGCGTATCCCGCGGTCTATCGGGTAAGCGCGGCGATCGTTGCCAACGGGGAAACCGGCGATCTGGCCTCCACTTCGTTCGGCATCCGGAATTTCCGCTTCGACGCGGCCACCGGGTTCCATATCGACGGCCATCCATTAAAGCTGCACGGCTGGGGCCAGAAGCCAATTGAAACCTGGGCAGGCCTCGGCGCGGCGCTGCCGGACAAGCTGCACGAATATACATTACACATGATGAAGGAAGCCGGCGGGAACATGCTGCGCTGGGGGCATTGCGCCGGACCGCCGGTGGGTGCCGAGGCGTGCGACAGATATGGATTCGTCACGATAATGCCCGGCGTGGATGGCGAGCGGGATTGCACCGGCAAGGCATGGGCGACGCGCACGGCGGCCTTCGCCAGCATGATCGTTTATTATCGAAATCATCCCTCGATCTGTGTCTGGGAGGGCGGGAATTATAATGTTAGTCCGGCGCACGCGGCGGAGATGCGGAAGATCGTGGAAAAGCGGGATCCGCACGGCCGGCGCTATTTCGGATTCCGCATGGCGACGCCGGGAATGCTGCCTTCGATCGACCTGGAACTCGGCACGATCGGCCGGACGCGCGCGCTGCCGTCGCTGCCGGTTATCGAAACGGAATACGACCGCAGCGAGGTGCCGCGGCGGGTGTGGGACAAGTTTTCCCCGCCGGATTTCGGGCATCTCGGCAAGCGCGAGGAAGAGAATACCTATCGGATGGATCAGGAGGAATTCGCGGTGAACGCGATCCGCGACTGGTGGACGAAATTCGGCAGCGATCCCGCGCATTCGGGCGGCGCCAACTGGATTTTCTCGGATGGTCCGCATGGCTCGCGGCAGGTCACGGATGTGGTGCGGGCGAGTGGCGAGGTGGACGCGGTGCGCCTGCCGAAGGAAGCATATTTCGCGCTGCAAACGGCCTGGAGCGGTGAGCCGGCGGTGCATCTGATAGGGCATTGGAGCTACCCGCGGGATACGGTGAAAACAGTATATGCCGTGGCGCGCGCCGACGCGGCGGAACTCTTCGTGAACGGCCGCAGCCTCGGTATGGGCGAGCGGAGTTTGGACACGCTTTTCGAGTGGAAGGATGTGAAATTTGAACCGGGAAAGATTCGGGTAGCCGCCTTGCGAGATGGCAAAGTTGTGGCGGAACAAGTGAAGGAAACGGCGGGCGCGCCGGAGTCGCTCAAGCTGACACAAGCGCTGGCGAAGGAAGGTTGGAAGGCGGATGGATCGGATATCGCGCTGGTGGATTTCGAAGTCGTCGATGCGCGCGGACGCCGCTGCCCTACCGATCAGGCGAGGGTGGACTTCACGATTTCCGGCCCCGGCATCTGGCGCGGCGGTTATAATAGCGGCAAGGAGAACAGCACCAACCACCCTTATCTCGATACCGAATGTGGCATCAACCGGGTGAGCGTGCGGTCCGTTCTAACGGCGGGCAAGGTGGTGCTTACCGCCTCGCGCGAGGGATTGAAATCCGCGACGCTGGAACTGGAATCGACTCCGTTAAATCTAACCGGCGGATTGTTGCCAATACCGGATTTCCAGCCCGCGGCGCTTCCCGAGCGGCCGGAAATCGATGCGGCGGCGCTTGCCGAACTGGCGGTCAAACGCGATGAGCCACCGCCGGCACCGGCGAAATCGGCCGGGGATGGCGGCGGATTGTTTGCCACCATGCAATACACCGGCGAAGGCGCGGGCGGGCTGGAAGACAAGCTGACGCCCGGCGCGCTCGCCTATTCTGACGACGCCGTGCTCGCCTTCGGGCCGCTGCCGAAAATCCTGTCGGGCGCGACGATTGTCCGCACCGCCAGCGGGGACGCCGGGTATTGGGCGAATGATTACATCGTCGCCACCGCGGCGCGCGACCTGGATTTCTATGTCGCGCACGATCCGAAAGTCCCTCAGCCCGCCTGGCTGAAATCGTATGAGAAGCTGAAGGAAGGCGTGAAAGTCGGGAACGTGCGGATGGAGTTATACAAAACGCATTTGAAGGCCGGGGGAGATGTTCGTATTTCCGGAAATGCCGGCCAGGGAGTGCCGGTGAAATCCCCGCTCAACTTGATCCTCTTCGCCCGCGCGGCGGAATCCTGATTTCAAGACTCCGAATTGCCGCCGTGCCGCCGGGCAATCGGTGGCGGCATCGGGGGAAATCGTGGAGAATCGGGAGATTTCCGGAACCCGGATTTTCCGCAAAAAAAATGCGCCGCCGGGGTGGCCGGCGGCGCATGGGGATTTCAGGTCGGTGGATCAGTTGACCGCGACGAGGCGGACGAAGATCCGGGAACTGGCGGTGCCGGTGCGGGTGGCGACGACTTCGACGATGTCCGTGGCGGGTGCCGCGTTATCGACGATGACGGTCGGGACGATGGTGACCACGGTACCGGCGGAGTTGGCGACGGTGCTTGGCTTCCATTCCACCAAGTCGGACGACCATTCGTAGCGATATGAGACATCGCCCGGCAGGGTGTTGGACAATGTGTGGCGGAATGTGACGGAATTGGCGGTGGCGGAGACCTGGGTGAGGCCTGCGCTGTTGGCCGAGGGGTCGGTGCCTAGCACGCTTTCAACACCGTTGGGGATGCCATCGGAATCGGCGTCCTGACCGAAGCCGGGCGCGCCGGCCGCGCCGGGGTATTGGGCGATGTAGTCGCTGTAGTTATTACCCGCACCGGTGGTCAGCTCGACGCGCTTGAGGGCGTCGTTGTAATTCACCGTGTAACCGGCGGGGACGCCGGTGGTGGCGGCGAAGGTGCCGGTGCGGTTGCCGGTGTAGGTGGCAACGACGTAGGTCGGCTGGGTTGCGCCGGCCCCGGCGGGCGCCACGGCCAAGGTGGCGCCGGTCAGGGTCAGATCGCCATTGATGGCGAGACTGTCCGAGGCGGCCCCATTGATTTCGGCGGCGTAGGTGCCGGAAATCGTGGCCGACCCGGTGGCGAACGTGCCGACCGGATTTCCCGGAGCGATGGTCCCGGCGGCTTCCACGATCAAGGTCCCGGCGAGCGATCCGGTGCCTGCGAGCGTGCCCGCGGCAATGGTAGTGGAGCCGGTGTAAGTGTGGGCGATGCTGCCCGCGAGCAGCATCGTGCCGGGGCCGTCTTTCAAAATGGAACCGGTGGCAGCATTCCCATTTTCCAGCTCTGCGGTGACAATGAGGTCGGGTGCGGGGCTGTTCGTGACGTCGGCCACGGTGAACGTTCGGGCGACGCCGTTGGGCAGGCCGATTCCGGCATTCGCCACGGTGGCGCCGGTGCCGAACTGAATGGTGGAGGGCGTGTTGCCGGCCACGACCACGTTGCCATCGAGCTGGAACGATTCCCCTTCGTAGGCGGTGCCCGTGCCGGAGTATGCCAAGTCGAGCGTGCCTCCGTTGAGAGTGACCAAGCCAACGTGGCCGTGGCTCTCGCCAGCAACTCCGGTAATGGTGCTGCCGCCGCTGACGAAGCGCGCCACCCCGCCGGCCTCGACCGTGAGGCTGGCCGCGACTGCCGCATTAGGCAGCGGGTTCACGCCGTTGACGGTCAAGGTGCCCTTGCTGCCAATGAGAATGCTGCCGAAGTTGCCGACACGGTTGAAGCTCTGATTTCCATCGAGGACGAGTTCGGCGAAATCCGGGCCGGCGCCGATGGTGACCGCGGTAGCACCGGTGCCGGTGGTGACGATGGCGGTGCCCGCGCTGACGTTGAATCCGGCAGTCAGGGTGCTTGCGGTGGCGCCGTTGAGAACGAGCGTGCCAGCTCCGGATTTCGTCAGCTCGCCGCTGCCTCCAGTGATCGGGCCGCTGACCGTCAGGCCGGCGGGTCCGACATTCACGTTGGTCGCGGAGTTCAGGGTGACCGCTCCGGTGGCGGAAATCGCGCTGCCGGTAAAGGCGAACGCATTCGACCAGAACTGCTGGTTGGTCAGGACGATGGGTGCGCCGCTGCCGTTGTTGAGCGTGCCGCCGGTGATGGTGAGCCTGCCAGTACCGACGGATGCCGAACTGCCGAGATTCAGGGTGCCAGCATTCAGCGTGACGCTGCTTGGGGATTGAGCGGTCGGCAGATTGAGCGTCGAGGTGCCGGATTTCACCAACTCCCCGCCGCCCAGCTTGCCGCTGCCGGCAAAGGTGTAATCGGCGCTGCTATCGACGGTGACACTTCCCGGGTAGAGCGTGCCCGCGAGTTGGACGGTGCCGGCGGCGGTGTTCCCGAAGGTGACGGAATCGTAGGTTTTGAAGACATCCGTGGCGGCTCCGTTCTTGAAGTTCGCATCGCCATTCAGGTTCCAGATGCCGGTGCCGGCGGAGTTCGACCAGACCAAATCCGCGGCTCCACTGCCGATGGTGAGCACCAGTTTGTTACCCCCATCCGCCGAGGCGGTGGCGGTGACCCGCGTCGTACCCTGCGAGGCAAGGTCCACGGTATAGGTGCCGCCGTTGACGAAATTCGCCGCGGTGATGAAATTGTAAATATCGCCGGAGAGCGGTCTGTCGGTAAAGAGCGGCCGCAGGGTGATCGCCCCCGAGGTGGTCAGATTTCCGGTCAGGTTTGTGGTGCCGAAGTAGTTGGCCGGTAGCGTGAGGATGGCACCGTCGTTGAGGGTGAGGGACTTCAGCGTCTTATCGATGCCCTGAACTTGGAATGCGGCGGCATTCACCGTTACGTCGGACCCCGCAATGGAGCCGGCACTCCCGACGACCAACTTTCCAGCCTCCACGATGGTGGCTCCGGTGTAGAGGTTCGTGTTATTGAGGACCATGGTGCCCGCGCCTGTTTTGCGGATGCCGCCAGCGGCCCCGCCGATGGTGCCCTGGGTGCCGAGAATCATATTCACGCTCAAGTCGGTGGCTGGACCGGGATTCGTATCCGCGACGTCGAATGTCTGCACGTCCTGGATGTGGATGCCGCCGGTGCCGTTCATGACCGAAGTGCCGGTGCCGCCGACGGTGACGACGGCCGCGCCCGCGGTGGTGTTGGCGAGCAGGCCGTCATAGCTGGCCAAGGTGCGGTTCGAAGTCCACGTGGCGCCGTCGTTCAGAGTGACGCTGCCAAAGCGGAAATCCGTCTGAGCGTTGAAGAGCAGCGTGCCGCCATTCACCGTGATGACTTGCGTGGCGGGTAGCGCGGTCCCATGGCCGTTGGTGAATAGGTTCGTGCCGCCGAGCTCCAGCGTGGAGCCGGGGCCGGCATTCAGCGCGGCGGTGTTCCGCACCGTGCCGGTGATGAGGAGACGGCCGGATCCGGTGACGTTGGTGGTGCCGGAGAAGGTGTTCGTGCCGGCGAGCTGGAGCGTGCCCGCACCCCCTGCCGTCACATTGAACGCGCCGGAAATTCCGCCGCTGGCGATGAGCGTGTTGGCGTTCACGTTGACCTGAGAATTCCCCGCCAAGGTGATTGCGCCGCTGGCGGTGAGGTTCTGCGTGCCGAGATAGGCGAATGTGCCATTCCAAGTTTCGACGTTTGTGAGAGTGGCCGGCGCGCCGGTGGTGTTGTCGAAAGCGCCGCCGGTGAGGACGAGCCTGCCGGTGCCGAGCGCGCCGGCGTTGCCCAGATTGAGCGTGCCGCCGCTGACGGTGGTGGTGCCGTTCCCAGCCGCGCCGGCGGAGTTGGCATTGAAGGTGCCGCCGGAAATCACCGTGGCCAGGTGGGTGTTGGTGGTTGTGACGGTCAGTGCGCCCGCGCCGGATTTCGTAAGTGTGCCGGCTGCGATCGAGCCGCTGCCGGCGAACGTGTAGTCCCCGGACGCGGCGGTAACGTTGACAGCGCTGGGACTAAGCGTGCCGAGCAGCGTGATGGTGCCCGGCGCGGTGCCGTCGAAGGTGACGCTGTCGACGTTCTTGAAGACATCGGGCGAGCCGGCGTTGCTGAAGTTCGCGTCGCCATTGAGGTTCCAGTTCCCGGTGCCGGCGTTGTTCGTCCAGAGCAGAGCGGCGCCGCCGGTGGTTACGTTGAGCTGGAGATCATTTCCCACGAGGCCGACGGTGCCGGTGACGCGCGTCGCTCCCAGCGCCGAGGTGTCCAGAGTGAATGTGGGAGTGCCGGCGACGCTGGCCGCGGTGGCGAGCGTGTAGGCATCCCCGGTCATGGGGAAATCCAGGAATTCGGGCCGCACGCTGACGGTGCCGTTCGCGGTGAAGGTGCCTGTCACCGTGGTTTTCGCCGTCTTGCTGGCGGCGAGCGCGAGGGTGGTATTATCGGCCAGGTTGAGCGATTGCACCGTTTTCGACGCTCCCGCCAAGCGGAAGACGGCACCGCTGCTCACGGAAATGTCCGAGTTGGCGAGGGAACCGGTTCTGCCAACGATGAGGGAGCCGGCGGTGACGTTGGTCGGCGAGGCGATCGTATTGATGGCATTAAGCCGCAGCGTTCCCGTGCCCGCCTTGATCAGTGGGGAGCTGGCAAAGCCCGGGTCGTTGGCCAGGACAGAGTTGATGTCCAGGTCGATGCCGCTCGGCGTGGTGCCCTTGGCGACCGTCACGGTGAGGTTCGGCGCTTGGCGCAGCCGGAGCTGGGTGCCGGAAATCGTCGAGGTGACGTTCGAGGCCAATGAGTTGAGCGCGGATCCACCGTTGAAGAAATCGAGGTTGCTGTTCGTGATGCCGGTCACGGTGCCGCCGTTCAGATTGAGCACGGCGCTGCCGAGCGTTTGGTTGGCGGCGGTGTTGATGCTCAGCGTGCCGCCAGTGTTGATGTTGATAACCGACAAGCTCGCGGCACCGACGTTGAAGCCGGTGGCGTCCCCGGTATTGATGCGGAGGGTGCCGCCGGAATCGACGTTCACGGTGCCGCGAATGGTGCCTGACCCGCCGCCGCCGCCGTTGAGCGAGAGGATGCCCGCGCTGACGATTGTGTTTCCGGTGTAGGTCGCCTTGGTGGAAATCCCGAGGACGGCGGCTCCCGCCTTGGTCATGCCGGCGGTGCCGGCCAGGGCGGAGGTGATCGTCGCGTCAGCCGTGGTGGTGATAGTCGGCGATGGGCCGGCGAGCGTGAGCGTGCCGCCGGTCACCGAGTAGCCGGCGGTGGCGAAAGTGATTTTGTTCACCACGATCCCGGCTTGGGCGACCGCGCCGCCGGTAGCTTGGAAGGTCGCGGAATCCGGCGGTGAATTGTTGACCCAGGCGACGTTGGTGGTGCCGCCGTCCGGGGTCCAGTTGCCGAGGCTCGGCGTGGTGTTCCAGTTTCCGGCGCCGCCGGTGATGGTGCCATTACCAGCGCCGACCGTGCCCGGAACGGTGTCCCAGGTGAGGTTTGCGGCGCGGGCCGGACAGACGGTGAAGACGAGCGCTGCGGAGGCAAGCGCCGCCAGTGCGAAACGATTCGAACGGATAGGTTTCATAGGATTTGGATGGGTTTCCGGAGAGATGACCCCGCCTTTGCGAGGATGGATTTCACTTCTGAGGATTCCCTATTCAAGAGAGGCGACATGCCCGTGTTGCAAGCGATATTTTCGAATCGACGCGGTTTCGGGTAGTCTGAATCGTCAGCCGGGACGGGCGCCGGCCGGGGGAATCCGCTCAATCCCCGGCCACCCCGCATCGCAGGTCGGCGGGGAACATGCTGTCCGGGATTTCCCCGCTGCGGGCCGTCCTGGAGGAATTCCGCCTACTCAAGGTCGTTCGCGAAGTCGCCTTGTCCGGAAATCCCGTTGGCGATGCAGGCGATGGCGGGCTGGAGATCGTCGAGCGCAGGCTGCGCGCCGAGCCACAGACTGCGGCTGGGTCCTGCCCGATGAGTTCAATCGTGACCAACGCGGGAAGCCCGGGGATTCGTGCCATCGGGCTTTCAGCCCGGATATCCGGAAGGCAAGGGTTCCAAACGACGAAATTTGATAGAAGACACGCGGAATCGATAACTTCACCAATCATGAATCGGGAGGGTGGGATGGAAGGATAGCGCGGGCGGCCTGAGCGGCGGAATAGGCGTGGCCGGCACCAGCCCTGGAACTCGCGCAGGAATCGATGAAACTCCGGCGCCGGGCTGTGGGCGGAGGCATGAATG
Source organism: Verrucomicrobiales bacterium (assembly GCA_038235225.1). GTDB lineage: Bacteria > Verrucomicrobiota > Verrucomicrobiia > Verrucomicrobiales > Akkermansiaceae > Luteolibacter. Next base: position 20,262 of record JBBSUD010000030.1, on the reverse strand, counting down.
CCGGCGGAATCATTCGACGAAAAAGCCTCCCGGATTTTCTCCAGGAGGCTCGCTGTGGGGATCTTGTAGGGAATGACCGATCAGTAATTCTGACCCATGATGCCGAATTTGCCGAGTGTCTTGCCGACCTCATCGAGCGGTGAGGTCTCGCTGCTGAGCGTCTTGGCCATCTTGAAGAAGATGTCCGTTTGGTCGTAGTAGCCGGTGAACATCAAGGCTCCCGGCCCATCGGCGGTGCAGGGTACGCTCGATCCGGTGTGGTTGCCGGTCCGGAATCCGACCGAGATTTGGTAGCGGTTGTCGTTTTCCGGATAGCCGTCGCCATTGAGGTCCTCGTAGTCAGGGAACAGCCCGACCTCGCCATTGCTACCGCCGTTGCCGGGGGCGAGCAGGCCGGAGCCGGAATCATACGGGGCGATCGTCCGTGGATAGACCGAGTTGCTGCGGGTGTTCGTCACGTAATTGGCGACGGTGGTGTCCACACAACCGGTGATGTGCATCGACTGGTCGTGGTCTGCGGTGACGATCACCAGGGTCTTGGTGTTCTTCCCGGAAGCGTTGGCGAAGTCACGGCCGACGGCGACGGACTTGTCAAACTCGATGGTGTCCCAAATCACCCCGGACGCGTGGTTGGGGTGAGACTGTTTGTCGATCGACGCGCTCTCGACCATCAGGATGAAGGGCGAGTTGTTCTTGCTGAGCGTGGCGATTGCCTTGGCGGTCATTTCATCCAAGAACGGCTGATCAGTGAAGCCGGCGAAGTTCGGTGCCGGTTCGTCCGTCGGGCGGGAAAGCGCGAGCTTATCGTAGGCGACGTTCATGTTCGAGGTGCGAAAGAAACCGACAAGTTTGTCCGGCGCGGAGGCGCCGCTTGCCAGCGCGGCGAGCGCGGTGCGGCTGCCTACATTGGTGAAACCGAAGTTGTTGACCAGCTCGGTGGTCAGGTTGCGGGTGTCACCTGAGTTTGAATTCGTGCGGGATTCGAAGCGCTCCTTGCCGCCACCAAGGATGACATCGAAGGTAGGAGCCGCGACGAAGGTGCCGTCCACATACTGTTTCGCAATGTCGTAGCCGAGCCCTCGGTCGAAGCTGTGGCCACCTTCACCGGCTGGTGTCGCGTCGGTCATGTCCGAGGTGCTGACGATGCCGGTTTTGTAACCGTAAAGGCGCTTGAGGTATTCCCACAAGGTTTCCACCCGCGGGTTGTCGAGGGCGTTGGCCTTGGTGGCTTGGCCACCAAGGTATTTCGCATCGGTGTTGTCGGTGAAGACGCCGACGGTGCCGTTGACCGTCTTGTTTCCAGTGGCCCAGGCGGTCGCGGTGTTGGCGGAATCCGGGACGATGTTTTCCGACGAGTAGGTCATCGACATACCGGTGAAGGGCATCGTGTCCATGCTTTGCAGGCTGTCGAAAAAGCCCTCGCGGAAATGCGCGCCGGAGGCATCAACGGTGCTCTTGGCAACGATGCGGCCAGCGTCGCGGTAGGCGGTGCCCATCGCATCACCGATGAAGAGGATAACGTTCTTCTTGCCGATGTTGCGGCCTTTCGCGTCGGTGAAAGCGAAGGGCTGCACGCCGATGCGGGTGATCATGGATCCCTGGCCGCTGTCATCGGTGACGACAGCTTCGAGGAATTTGACGCCGTCGGTGGGGAAACTGGTGGCACGGAAGACCCATGCCTTGTCAAGGTCGGCGGTGTTGGTGTCGTTGTCGGTGGTGACCTCCGGCGCGGGCAGCGTGGCGGTGACGTCCACGCCGCCAACCTTGATGGCTACGGTGGTGTTGGCGAGATCGGCTGCGGTGAGTCCGGTGGCCTCGATCCGGAGATCGTAGAGTTGGCCGGTGAGGAGGCGGAATCGTTCCGGCACGCGAATGCTAACGGTAGGATTGGCTTGGACCTGCACGATGGCGGAGGCAAGCAAGATGGATGTGACTGCGATGTTTTTCATGGGATATAGTTCTTGGTTTCTAACGTTTTGCTTCAAGGGAGGCGGTGGACATGACTCCACGATTCCCCAATGAAATGGGGGTTGGCATAAACCGGAGGCTGCCGGTCTATCAGTCGGCGGTGGTGAGCCAGGCGAGACGCGCCTGGAACGCGGCCGAGTTGTTCTGGAACCAGCGGCGGAAGGTGGCCGCGTCACCGAATCCGGTGACCGGGGCATTCACATAAATCAGCGAGGCGTCGAGAACATGGCTGTATTGCGGATCGAGCGTCATCTGTTTCCAATGATTGACCATATCGAGGTCGCCGTATTCCGCGAGGTTTTCCATGAAGGAAACCACGCGCGGCGAGTTGATATATTCCAATGACTCGGTCACCTTCGGTCCGAACTCGTTGACCGGGTCTGGCACCTGGCGGGGCGGGAGCCACTTATGGGAATGCGCCGATACTAACTTCCGGTTTTCCAGCACGCTACTGTAAGGCGTCTGCTCGACCCGCGTGGTATCGATCAATGTGGTTTCCGAACTACGAATGCCCCAGCCGGACTTGACCTTCATTGCTCCGCATTCGGAGCAATAGGCGAGATGGTCCGGCTTCCGTTCGATGGTGGCGAAACCTATTAATCCGAGGCTTCCGACGGTCAGGGCAATGAGACCGATTTGTTTCCGTTTCATGGAAATGATGCTTGATGGAATCAACGGCTGGCCCGGTTCCTCCATGCCTTGCGGCGGGTGCAAAATGCGAATCCGAGACCGGCGGAAAGGAGGCCGGTCAAGGCGGATCCCGGCTCGGGAACCGCCGTGGCGGTAATCGCTCCCGGCCCCGAGAGGTTGGCGGAGAACGCGCCCTCGTCGGGAGCTCCGGCACCGAGGTAGCCAGTTACTACCAGGGCATAAATACTGCCAGGATCGAGATTGAAGCTGAATGCCGAGCCATCGGTGAAGTCCGAGGTCGCGTCGTCATTCGAGATGAGCCAGTTCGTTTCCGATGCGGCCGGGTCGAACGCGACATCGTAAAGACTGAGGAACGTGTCGAAGCCGGGCGAGCCGGTTGAAACAACGCCGAAGATATAACTCCCGGAAGCATCGACGGTGATGTTATAAACCGTGTAGGGGACATCTTGCGAACTTTCGAATCCGGTCTCAGTCGTCCGGAAGAAAGTTGGCTGACCCGTCGTGTCTCCAGAAAGGGTGACGACGGATGCGGTAAGCGCTCCTCCAGTGGCGAGCATGGCCACGGATGTTGCCAGTAGGGTTCGAGTCATGATATTGTTGGTATGGTGTTAGTGAAATCAGCGGTAGGCTGGGCGGCTTCTATCAGGAAGTCCGGCAGGGGCCGGCGGCACCGCTTCTGACAGGACGCAAAATGGATGACGGCCCCGCTTGCGCCACCGCGGGATTGAGACAAAACTGCCATGTGACAGTGTGGACAGTGACGCCGGTGTCACATCTTTCGCGGTCCGCCGCGGTCCGGGTTGCCCCGTCGCGCTTCGTCGATTAGAGGTTCGTATATGAAGCTGCGGTTTTCCCTATTGTTCCTGCTCGCGCTAGCTCTCGGGCTTGCCGCGGTTTCCCTGCGCAACGGCGTTCGCGATTCGGACCGATCCGCCGCGCCCGGCGCGCCTCCCGCTGCGATGGCGCCTGCCGCAGCGAGCCCGAATCCGGCTGCCGGCCCCGGGGGAAATCCGTCGGTTGCTCCAGAAATCCCGCAGGTATGGAAGCAAGCGCTGCGCCGTGATACCGACGGTCTGGCGGTCGCGGAGCATCCCGACGGCCGGCGCTCGCTGCATCTCGGCGGGCGCTTCCGCCACGTCGCGGCGCTGGTCCCGGCCGCGGACGGCGGCGCGATTTCCAAGTGCTTTTCCGACGATCAGGAAATGACAAACGCCGTCGGGGCGGCATCTTCCCAGCATGAGAAACCCCCCGCGCAACCCACGGCCGATTTCTGAAATGGCTTGCCGCGCGTTGGTTCTGGCGCTCTGCCTGGCTCTTCCCGCGGCTGGCGCGGAGTTCGTTTTCGAAAATCTGGACGGCCCCGGCGAGGGCCTGAACGACCCGGCGCCGGCCGATCCGGTCGGCGGAAATCCCGGCACCACGGTCGGCGCGCAGCGGCTCGCGGCGCTCGCAAGAGTGGGAGAAATCTGGGGGAGTTTTCTCGTCAGCGCCGTGCCCATCACCGCCACCGTGAAGTTCGATCCGCTCGGGACCAGCACTCTGGCCGCCGCCGGGCCGGAGGATGTGGAGCAGAATTTCGCCAACGCCCCCGCTCCGAACCTCTGGTATCCCGTCGCGCTCGCGAACAGCCTGGCGGGTGCGGATCTGGAGCCGGGCGCGGCGGACATCGGCATCACCGCCAGCTCCGATGCGAATTTCTACTATGGATTCGACGGCCCGGCTCCGTTCGGGAAATCGAACTTCGTCGATGTGTTGTTGCACGAACTCGGCCACGGCTTGGGATTCATCAGCTTTGTAAATCTAAATGGCGGAGCGTTCCCGTTCGGCCAGGTCGATATCTTCTCCACCTATATCTATGACAACGTCCGCCAGGCGCCGTGGCCGGCGCTGACCGCGGCGCAGCGGGTGGAATCCGCGAAATCCGATCCCAATCTGTTATGGACCGGGCCGTTCACCACGGCGGGCGCGCCTTTCGTGCTAACTGCCGTTCCCGGCGGCTTCCGGCTCGATGCGGGCCGGCCGGATATAGCATTCGTCAAAGCCGCGTTTGGCGGCGCCATCCCGCCCGCGGGCATCTCCGGAGCGGTTGTGGTTGCCGACGACGGCGCGGACCCGCCGGCCGATGCCTGCGGGCCGCTTGTGAATTCCGCGGAAATGGCGGGTAACATCGCGCTTGTCCGCCGCGGTTCGTGCAACTTCGACGACAAGGTATTTTATTGCCAGCAGGCCGGTGCCATCGCGGTAATCCTCGCCGATAACGTCGATGCCAATTTGATCACTCCCGGTGGCGACGGACAGATCGATGGCGTGCCACAGAATATCACAATTCCCGCCATCTTCATTTCGCAAGCCGAGGGAAATGCCCTGGAAACCGCATCTCCCGGCGCGGCTGCAAGTCTCACGCCGCTGCCGCCGCTGCTGGCGGGCACGAAATCCGGCAGACTCCGTCTGTATGCGCCGCCCGTGCTTTCGCAAGGGTCCTCCGTCTCGCACTGGACCACCGATGCCACCCCGAATCTGGTGATGGAGCCATTCATCAGCCCGGTGCTCGACCGCAAACTGGACCTCGGACTGACCGCCATGAAAGACATCGGCTGGCAGGTGATCGACATTCCGTTTCCCTATCTAACATACGACTTGTGGAAATCCTCGGAATTCCCCGCCGGCGCGTCGCAGACCGGCCCGAACGACGATCCGGACAACGATGGCATCACCAACTTCGAGGAATACTTCTTCGGCGCGAATCCGCTGGCCGGAGACCGCGGCAGGTTGCCGGTATTCGTCATCGAGCCGGGCGGGCCGGAACTGGCATTCACAAGATCGAAGCTGCCAACGGATGTGAACTATACCTTGGAGAAATCCACCAATCTGGTGGCATTCGCCCCGGCGCTCGAGGGAACCGATTATACCATCGTTTCCGTGCAGCCGTTGGGCACGGACGCGGAGCGGGTGGTGCTGCGCTTGGCGGGGATGGGGGAGAAGTTGTTTCTGCGGCTGAGGATTTCAGGGAAATGAGGGAAAGTCCGTTGACCGCATCTCACTCGATGACGGACCAAGCCATGCCATCGGGGCCGGTTCCGGTGGCGATGCGGGCTGTCACTTCGAGCGATTTCATGTCGAGCACGGCAATCTGCTTTTTGTTGGGCAGGGCGATGTAGGCTTTCGCTCCGTCCGGTTGCATCAGGATTCCAGCGGCTCCGGCATCGAGGGCGATTCGCTTGGTAATCTCATGCGATGCGGTGTCGATGATTACGAGTTCCCTGCCTTCCAAATCCGAAACAAACACGCTTTTGCCATCCGTGGTGAATTCGAGGCGGTTCGAGCGTTTGGTGCCGGCGTCGATGGTGGCGGTTACTTTTTTGCTGGCGATGTCCACAAGGGAGACGGAGCCATCGCTGGAATTGGCCACCCATAGTTCTTTGCCATCGGCCGAAATGTCGAAGCCTTCGGGGCCATTGCCGACCTTCACTTGGGCGATGTCCCAATTTTTCCCGGCGCGGGTGAGGATGCTGACGGTATTGGAACCGATGTTGGTGGTGAAGATGGTGTTTCCGTCTTGGGAAAGGCGGATCATGTGGGTCTTGTCCTGGCCGGATCCCATAATCCATTCGACTTTGCCATTTGCCGGATCGCACCAGCCGATGGCGCGGCTATCCTCGGCGGTGAAGTAAATCTTCCCGCCCGCCAGCGCCAGCCCGTGGGGCGTAACGAGCGCGCCGAGGTCGATCGGGTCGAGCGCCTTGCCATTCGCTACATCCACCGCGCCGAGGGTGTGGGCGCCATTGTAGTTCGAAGCCCATGCCGTTTTGCCATCGGCGCTCACGAGGGCTTCGTGAGGATTTTTCCCGACGGGAACGGTGGCGGTGGTTTCGAGTGAAACCGGATCGATGATCGACATCGTGCCGTCGCCCTTGTTGAGGACGAGCAGGCTGGTCCGGGGCGCGGCGTATGAGGTTGCGGCGAGGCAGAGCGACAGGACGGCGGCAGCGATGGGATTTCTCATGGCCGCAGCTTTGGGCGATTTCGCGGCGGATTGCCAACGATTTCCCTCCGGCCTAATAGTGGCGATAGTAGTGGCTCGGACGGTGGCTGTAGTGGCGATTGTACGAGTGGCCGCCGTAGTAACTCGAATTCCGGTAGTGACTGTCGTGGTGGCCGCGGTTGTTGGCGGCGGCGTAGCCGATCAGGCCGGCGGCGGCGACTCCGGCCACGGCAACGCCGGGATCGACGGATTGGACGGGGCGGCCGTAAGAATCGTAGGTCGTCATGCAGCTCGTGAGCGGAAGGACGAGAGCGCCGAGAAGCGCTACGACGGCAGTGCGGGAAATGGCGGGTGTTTTCATCCGCACACAGACGGTGCGGACGGGGATTGATTCAACCGATTTTCCGCCACCGTGGCGGTTCAGACGCGGCGGATTTTCCCGCTCGCGGTGAGCGGGAGGGAATCAGTGAACACAATGCGGACCGGCGTTTTGTAGGGCGAGAGAATCCCGCGGCACCAGCGGATGAGCTCGCGCGGGGCGATTTCCCAGCCCTCGCGGAGGATGATCTCGGCAATGGGGACGGTGCCGAGCACGGCGTGGACAGCGCCGGTCACGCGGCAGCGGCGGACGGCGGGGTGGCGCTCAAGCACGGCCTCGATTTCCTCGGGGAAGACCTTCATGCCGCCGACGTTGAGCACGCTTTTCCGGCGGCCGCGGAGGAAAATCCGGCCCGCGGTGTCGGTCGCTGCGAGGTCGCCGGTGGCGAACCAGCCGTCCACGCAGATTTCCGCAAGTGGCTGCCACGGCGAGAGATACGCGTCGAACATGCCAGGTCCCTTGACCCACAATTCGCCGATCTGGCCGAGCGCGACGGGCCGGCCTTCCTCATCGCGAAGTTCCACGTCGAAGGCGGGCAGCGGCCGGCCGACGGATTCCGGACAATCCGCCGCGCCGCCGGTATTCAGCAGCGGCAGGCCGATCTCGATAATCCCCAGCCCCTGCACCAGCGGCTTGCCGAAACGCTGGCGGAAAGCGGCTGCGACGGTGGCGGGCAGCGGCGCGGCGGTCGTCACGGCGAGCCGCAAATCCGGCCAGGCATAGCCGCCGCGGTCGGCGGCGAGGAGGGCGTGATGGAAGGGCGCGCCGTAAATCACGGTGGCGCGCGTGGCCCGCGCGGTTTCCAAAACCTCCCCGGCGAGGTGGGAGCCGCCGATCACGGTGCAGGCGCCGTGGTAGAGGTAGAGGACAATGGAGACGGCGAAATGGTGGGCCATCGGCAGCATCCAGAGAATCCGGTCGCCAGGGCCGATTTCGAGCGCGGCATTGGCGGCGGTGATGCGCTCGCGGAGCTTTGTATGGCTGAGCACGACGCCTTTGCTGGCGCCGGTGGTGCCGGAGCTGAAGCGGATGAATGCGGGGTCGAGCGCGGCGAAATCCGCCTCATTTTCCAGACCGGCGGACCGCAGCGGCAGCCACGCGGCCCCGGTGGATTTCTCGAAATCCGCCGCATCGCCGCGCCGCCAGGTTTCGCGACCGCCGAGGACGATGCCGTGGAGTGCCGTGCGCTCGACGATTTCCCGCCGCTCCGTCTCCGTTAGCTCGTCAGCGAGCGGGATCAGGCAGCCGCCGGCCTTGAGAATGGCGAGGGCCAGCGTGATGTAGTCCGCGCCGCTCGCGCAGGCCAAGCCGATGCGCGGCACGCCGGGCTGGCGGAAGCCGGGGCAGCGGTCGAGCCAGGCGGCGACGGCGGAAACGCTCTCCAGCAGCGTGCCGAATGTCGTCGTCACGCCGTCGACGACCAGCGCCGGGCGCTCGGCCGCGGCCCTCAGGGCGATTTGATCGACGATGTTCACTCGCGCTTTTCGTAATGCGCCGGTCCCGCGCGGGCAAGCGGATCAGGCTGGGATTTTCCCATTTCGCCGGGCTTGCAAGCTGGGACGGGGACGGATAATTCGTGGGCTTCACTTAACCCAACGAAACTTTATGGAATGGAAAGGCAAGAGCGGCAGTTCGAATGTGGAAGACGCACGGAGCAGAAGCGGAGGCGGCGGAATGGGCGGAGGCGGCGGGCTGGGGATGCTGATGACGGTCGGCAGGATGTTCGGATTCAAGGGAATCCTGGTCATGCTCGTCCTCGGCGGAGTGCTGTGGAAATGCGGCATTCTCGATCCCAACATGCTGACGGGCGGCAGCGCGCCCCAGGCGGCGGTGAGTCCGGAAGACCAGCAGCGCTACGATTTCGTGACGGTGGTGCTGAAGGAAACCGAGGACGTGTGGACCGAGGAATTCGCCCGGATCGGCAAGAACTACGTGGACCCGAAGCTGGTCGTCTATCGGGGCGGGATTTCCACCGGCTGCGGCAATGGCAGCGCGGCGATGGGGCCGTTTTACTGCCCGGAGGACCAGAAGGTTTATATCGATTTGAGCTTTTATGACGAGCTGGAGAAGACGTTCCACTCGCCCGGCGATTTCGCGCAAGCCTACGTCATCGCCCATGAAATCGGGCACCACGTCCAGAAACTGCTGGGCACTTCGGACAAGGTTGCCGCGCACCGTGGCGAGCCGGATTACAACCAATGGTCGGTCCGCCTCGAACTCCAGGCCGATTACTATGCCGGCGTCTGGGCGAATCGCTCGAAAAACGATCTGAAGGTCAGCCGCCAGGACATCGAGGAAGCCATGCGCGCCGCCAACGCCATCGGCGACGATGCGATTCAGAAAAAGCAGCAAGGCAAGGTGGTGCCGCATTCGTTCACGCACGGCACCTCGGAGCAGCGCATGCGCTGGTTCAACAAAGGTTTTCAGAACGGGACGATCGAAGGCGGGGATACGTTTGGAATGCCGTATTCGCAGCTTTGATGGCGGGAGAGGCCGGATTGCGGCGCAGCATTGTATGCTGTTTCGTCCGCCTGCCGTGTCGGTTCCGAACGCCTGCGGGTTCCGTGCTATCGCAACATCCGGGCAAATCCCAACGGCTCAATTGACGGGGATCGCTCTCGGCGGGTCCTCGTTGACGGGGATGGCGCGGAGGATTTCCCGGGAAGGCTGGCTGGCGATTTCCGCCTCCTCGACGGGGAGTGCTTTGGCCGGGTGAATCGGGCAGAGATCGGTGGGGGCGAGGGCGATGTCGGCGGGGACTTCGTCGAAATACGCCTTGTCCTCGGCGCGGCAGCCGGCGGTGGCGCGTTTGCCGGAGAGCCGGCAGAGCTCCATTTTGACGAGGTTCACCTTGCTGTTGAGCTGGCCTGCTTTGTAGCCGAGGCGGTCGGCGGTTTTCATGACATCGACCCAGATGGGGAGGGCGAGGGTGGAGCCGTAGCCGCCTTGGATGGTTTTCTGGGGCTTGTCGAAACCGACCCAGACGGCGCAGGTGAGATTCGAGGTGAAGCCGGAGAACCAGGCGTCTTTGAAATCGTTGGTGGTGCCGGTTTTGCCGCCGCAGGGCTTGTCGAAGCCGAGGCGTTTCACGGAGGCGGCGGTGCCGCTGGTGGCGACTTCCTTGAGGATGCGGGAGACGGACCAGGCGCTGCCGGCGTTGACGGCTTGGTAGGAAAGCGCGGGGCTGGCGCCGCCGTCCGGCCACAGGACATTGCCGTAGCGGTCCTTGATTTCCGCGATGAGAAACGGGCGGTAGCGGACGCCGTCGTTGGGGAAAATCGTGTAGGCGCTGGCAACCTCGATGGGCGCCGCGCCCCACGACCCGAGAAACGAGGCGGGCGTATCCGGCATCTCGACGTCGAAGCCGACCATGCGCGCGATTTCACGGACTTTCGGGATGCCGGCGAAGTTCCCGACGCGCACTGACATGGTGTTCCGCGAGTGGACGAGGCCGTAGGAGGCGGGCCGGACGCCGCCGAATTTCCCGTCGGAATTGTGCGGGCGCCACGTGCCGCCTCCCTTGATTTCGCCCGGGCGGATCGGGCCGTCGCTGATGCCGGTGTCCGGGCGGAGTCCCTTGTCGAAGGCGGCGAGGTAGAGGAATGGCTTGAAAATCGAACCCATTTGGCGCGTCGCCTGGGTGGCGCGGTTGAACTGGGATTCCTTGGCATCCCGCCCGCCGGCGAGGGCGATGATGGCTCCGGTGCGGTTCTCCAGGACGACGACTGCGCCCTGGATGTAGGCGGGATCGCCGCGGGTTTCCTCCGGCAGGGCGCGCCAGCCCGCGCGGGTCTGGTGGTCGTAGCCGGGCAGCCGCTCGACGGCGCGTAGTTTCTTATCGAGCGCCTCGTCGGCCACGCCCTGCACGCGCAAATCGATGGTGGTGGAGATTTCGCAGCCGCCCAACTCGATGCGCTCGCGCTGGAGGATGATTTCCAAGTCGCTCTGGATTTGCTCCATGACGTAGGAATATTTCGCGTGGCGGCGCTGGGCGGGGCGGATTTCGACGGGTTCCTTTTTCGCCTCATCCGCCGCCGCCGCGGTGATCACGCCGGCGGTGACCATGCGGTCGAGGGTGGTGCCGCGCTCGCGAACGGCGGCGTCCATGGATTTGAAGGGATTGTAGGAATCCGGCCCGCGGACGATGCCGGCCAGCAGCGCGGATTCCGCCAATGTCAGCTCGGACGGGTGCTTCTCGAAGTAAATCCGGCTGGCCTCGCCGACGCCCTTGATCTGGTGGCCCCAGTTGATCTGGTTGATGTAGGCCTCGAGGATTTCGTCCTTGGTGAGAGCGGATTCCAGCCGGACGGCGATCGCGATTTCGAGAAATTTCCGGTCGATCTGCTTGAGCGTCTCGCCGCGCTTCTCGCCGTCTTTCAGGCCGAAAATATCGGAAGCGAGCTGCTGGGTGAGCGTCGATGCGCCCTCGCGCTTGCCTTCAAGATTCTTGAGCACGGCACGGCCGATGCCGATGATGTCGAAAGCGCCGTGGCGGTAAAATCGCTCGTCCTCGCGGGCGAGGATGGCCTTGCGGAAATCCGGCGAGACCTGGCCGAGCGGCACGATCGAGCGCTTCTTGCCGTGAATCCGGCCGATTTCCTCGCCCTGGCGGTCCCGGACGATGGAGCGCTCGGGCATGGCGTGGATTTTCGTGAGATCGTAGTTCTGGGAGCGGAAGCCGTAAATCACGGCGATCACCGCCAGCACGCACAGCCCGGCGACGGCGGGGTGGCCGATGATTCTGACGAGCCATTTCGACGGTCCGCGCATGCCGCGGGTGAGGAAATTGAGCAGATGGAACGGCCAGAAAACAAGCAGGGACAAGGCGCCGGGACCGCGCGGGCTGGCGCTGACGGAGGCTTCCTGGCGGCGGATGTTGGTGGCTGGCGGGTTGCGTTTCGGCATCGGCGTGCGACTTCTACGGCCTCAAGCCGCGGCGATCCATCCCGGATTATCGCGCCAGACGAAGCCCCGGCGCTGCGGCGCTCTACGGCACAACGACATGCAATCCAAGCTTCTTCCCATCCTCGCCGCCGCCGCTCTGGCCGGCGGCGTTTCGCTGGCGCAAGCCGCCGAGCCGATCCGTGACCTCAAGGATCTGGCGAATCTGGAATCGAAAGTCCGCAAGGTGGCGGCCGATGTGATGCCGGCCACCGTTGCCCTGATTTCCGAGAAAACCCAGTCGTCCGGCTCCGGCGTGATCACTACGGCCGACGGCCTCATCCTCACCGCCGCCCACGTCGTGCAGGGCGTCGAGGAGCTGGATGTGGTCTTTCCGAATGGCGAGGAAGTCCCCGGCAAGGTGCTGGGCGCGAACTACTCCAAGGACATCGCCATGGTGCAAATCATGCGGAAGGGCGACTGGCCGCACGCCCCGATGGGGAAATCCAAGCCGCTCGTCGCCGGAGACTGGGTCGTCGCGATGGGGCACTCGGCCGGATTCGACGCGGCCCGCACGCCGCCGGTGCGCTTCGGCCGCGTGATTTCCAAGGGCCCGGGAAATTTCCTCACCACCGACTGCACGCTCATCGGCGGCGATTCGGGCGGGCCGCTCTTCGATCTCGAAGGCAACATCATCGGCATCAACTCGTCGATCGGCCGCTCGCTCACGAATAACAACCACGCCGGCATCGACGGCTTCCAGCAGGACTGGAAACGCCTCCGCGCCGGCGAAACCTGGGGCCGGCTTTCCATGACGCCCTTTGCGAATCCCGAGATGCCCGTGCTGGGAATCGGCATGGGCATGGCGCGCGGCGTGAAAGGCGTGCCAGTGGCCAGCATTCCGCCGAATTCCCCCTCCGCCGCCGCCGGCGTCCGCACCGGGGATGTCGTCGTCAGCTTCGATGGCATCATCGTCACCGATGGCGGGAAATTGCTCCAGCTCGTCGCCAAGCGGCAGCCCGGCGATACCGTGAAACTCGGGATTTCCCGCGATGGCAAACCGCTGGAAATCGCCGTCACGCTGGCCCGCTACAACTCCCTTTTTGAAGACCGCTAAAGCCGAACTCATGAAACTCCGATTCCTGATTTTCCTCGCCCTTTTCGCTCCGCAGGCCGCCCTCCGCGCCCAGAACGACATCCCGCTGCTCCTGCCCGAGGAGCGCCGCGCCGTGGATCGGCAGGATGTGGAATTCAGCGCCGCCATCGCGCCCTCGCTGGAGGAGGCGTCCAAATCCACCGTCCGCATCTGGTCCGGCCGCCGCCGTTTCGCCTACGGCACTGTCATCGGGGACGGCACGCAAATCGTGACCAAATGGAGCGAGATCGCCAAAGCCAACGGCCCGCTCATTGTCGATTCCGGCCTCAGCGAGCGCCGCTCCGTCAGCAGCAGCGCGATTTATGTGGATGAGGACATCGCCGTCCTGAATGTCGAGGGCGACCCGCTCATCCCGGTGAAATGGACGCTCGAACAGCCGCAGCTCGGCAGCTTCCTGGCCGCCACCCGGCCGGATGGCAAGCTGGCCGCCTTCGGCGTCGTGAGCGTCAACGAGCGGAATCTCAAGGAAACCGACCTCGCCTACCTCGGCGTCTATGCCGAACCCGGCTTCGAGGGACCCGGCATCCGCGTCCGGACCGTCGAGGACGGCAGCGGGGCCGCCGTCGCGGGGATCAAACCCGGTGATGTGATTATGAAAGTCGGCGAGCGCCCGGTCACCGGCCTGCTCGCGCTGAAGAACTCGCTTAGCGGCATCGCCCCCGGCACCCGCGTGGAATTCCAGATCGATGCGAACGGCCGCACCCGGGACGTTGGTGTCGTTTTGGGAAATCGCCCGGAAGGCAAGGAATTCTTCGGCCAGCGCCTCGCGCAAATGGAGCGAATGGGCGGCCCCATCAGCGACGTGCGGGACGCCTTCGCCCACGTCATCCAGACCGACATGCGCCCGGATCCGAACCAGATTGGCGGCCCCGTCGTCGATCTCGCGGGCCACGCCATCGGCATCACCATGGCCCGGGCAGATCGCACCCGCTCCTTCGTCATGCCCGCCGCCGCCCTGCTCGATTTGCTCAAAACCAAGGGCGCCGACCCCAAGCTCGCCAAGGTCCGCGGCGAGGTGACCGATGAGAAGCCGCTGGTCGCCCGCGGCCGCGGAGTCCGCCCGCGCATCGTGCCGCCGCCCAATCCCCGCCGCATGCGCCAGCACCTCAAGGACATGCAGCGCCTCACGGAATACATGCAGGAGGAAATGGACGCGCTCGATCGCTAGATTGCGGCGGGGTTTGGTGAATTCGCTCAACCGCTCCGGGCCGCGCGGCGACCGGAGATCGCGACCAAATTTTCCTTCCCCCCGCGCCAACGGTTGGGAAGGTTGCGGATCATGAAAACCCCCGTCCGCGCCGGATTGACCGCGCTGCTAGTCTCTCTTTTTCTCACCGCCATAGCCGGGGCGGAATCCTACCGGTCGGTCCAGGTCGCCAAGCTGAAATTCGGGGCCGAGCCGGGCACAGCGGAGAGCTTGATGAAGGAAATCGGCCTTTTGAGCTCCGGCAACTGGCAGATCGGCGTCCGTTCCGGGACGGAGGCCTATTTCGACTCGGGTGCGAGCAACACGACCGGCAGCCTGAACGTCGTGTTCCGCTTCGAAGATGAAGTGGCGGCCGAGGGATTTCTCGATTTGCCGGGTCCGTTGGAAGGGAGTGGAAATGCCAAAATCGTCGCGCTGCCGTTCACGCTCGACGCGGCGGCGGCGAAGGAATGCTCCAAGGAGGCTTTCGAGAAAGCCCGCGCCGCCCATTTCGCGCGGCTCGCGGGCTACCATTTGCCCGGCACCGCGTGGTTCCGCCACCGCGCCGCCGCCATGGAAACGCCCGGGTCCAATGACCGTGGACGCGACGACGGTCTTGCCGCGACCTTCGGCATCTTCGGCGGCGGCCGCGCGATTTCCGAAAATCTGGCGCTGGATCGCGAGCTCATCGTCGGCCCGGACGACGGCAAGGAGCGGATTCCGCTGGCGGAAATCGTGGGCATCACCGTGCCCGCCATCGACTGGACCACACGCCTGCCCGCCGAGCCAGTGCCGCTGGACGCGCTGGCTGCGGCGGTTCCGGCGGACCAGCACGCGGTTTTCGCGAAAAATCTGCCGGACCTGCTGGCGCTGATGGAGCGGCTGGAATCCGACCTGCCGCCGCTCGCGCAGGACTACTCGGTGCGCAGTCCGTACCGGCGATTGCTGGCAAAATACCGCGCCCAGATGGGCCTCGATTTCCCGCCCGTCGCCGCCCGGCTGCTGCCGGTGAAAAGCGTTGCCCTCACCGGCGGCGATCCGTTCCTGCCGCTCGGCAGCGACGTGGCGATGGTCTTCGAATCCGCCAGCCCGGACCTGCTTTATCAGGCGTTGCTCCGTGGCATCGCCGCCAAGGCCGCCGCCGCCGGCGCGGATGCCGTGACGCTGGAGGGCGCGGATTTCGCTGGCTTCGAGAACGCCGGCCGCAGCTTTTCCAGCTACATCCAGCGGATCGGCGACCGCGTGGCGATTTCCAACTCCGCCAAGCAGATCGAGCGGCTCGCCGCAGTGGCGGAAAATCCCGCCAGCGCGCTCGGGGCGACCGATGAGTTCCGCTATTTCCGCAGCCGCTACCCGCTGGCCGACGACGAATCGGCGTTCGTGTTTCTCTCCGACGCCGCGATCCGCCGCTGGGCCGGACCGGAGCTGCGGATCGCCGCCTCGCGCCGCACCCGCGCCCTCGCCGCCATGTCCGAGCTGACTTCCCAAGTGCTCGCCGGTGAAAACCTGGATTCGAAATACGACGCCCTGCTCGGCGCGGTGAAATGGCAGGACGGGAAAATCCTCAGCGCGGATTTCGGCTCGCTGGATTTCCTGAAACCGGCGTCCGAACTCGCCGTCACCGACGCCAGCGCCGCCGAGCGCGCCGCCTACGATCGCTGGCGCTCCGGCTATGAAAGCGGTTGGACGCAGGTTTTCGATCCCATCGCGATCCGGCTGAAATCGGACAAATCCGGCCTCGATCTCGATCTCAGCCTGATGCCGCTCACCGTCGGCAGCGATTTCGGCGAACTCGTGAAGCTCTGCGGCAATGCCCAACTTAGCCCCATGGCCGAGCGCGTGCCGGACGACTCGCTCCTCCACTTGGCCATCGCGCTCGACACCAAGGCCGAGCTTTTCCGGAATTTCGACAGCCAGGCCGTGGAAATGCTGCCCGGCGTCAAGGTCAATCCGCTCGGCTGGCTCGCCGGTCCGGTCTCGCTGGATCTGGGCGAGAGCGTGTTATGGGAATCCTCCCCGGCGTCCTTCGAGGATAACCAGCTTCTCAAAGCGCCCGCCGTGCTGCGTATCGAATCGAACAGCCGCCTCAAGCTGGCGCTATTCATGACCGGCCTGAAAGCCGCCGTGAGCCAGTCCGCACCCGATTCGCTGACATGGAACGCGGCAGAGCGGGGCGGGCGGAAATTCGTCCGTGTCACGCCAGAGGATGGCGGCATGTCGGAAATGCGCCTGGCTTACGCCACCATGCCGAAAGCCCTGCTCATCGCGCTCGACGAGGACGCTCTGCTCCGCGCGATGGACCGCGAGAATGCCAAGCCCGCAGCCGGGGAAATCGCACCGCCGCCCACCCAACTGCGGTTGGACATCGGCACCCGCTTCGCGGCGCAGCTCGCCGCCTATTCCCGATCCTCGAGCGTTGCCCGGCAGGTCCAACAGGAAAGCTGGAAGGCGCTTCCCATCCTCAACGAATGGCATCGCAAATTTCCCGACAAGGACCCCGTCGCCGTGGAAATGCTCCACTACGGCACCGATATCTTCTGCCCCGGCGGCCGCGGCTATCGCTGGAATGCCGCGGAAATGACGATGGAATCCGTCGCTTACGGCCACCCCGCCGCGCCTCGCGACGAACCCGTGAAAATTCGCGCCAAGACGATCGCCAACATCCGCACCGGCCTGAAATTCCAGGACGGCGGCCTGCGCGCCCGGATTACCCTCGGCGACGCGCCGCCCCGCTTCCAAACGCCGAAACCCGCCGTCGAGCCGGTGGAGCTCGCCACCGCCGCCAGCCTCACGCCGCTGATTGAAAACCGGAAATTGACCTACCAAGGCAATTCCAAGGACGGCAAGGTCTCGATGACCCTGCTCACCCGCGAAATCCGCAAGGACGGCGATGCCGCGACCCTCGATGTCTTGGTGAAAAGCACCGATGCCGCGGGAGTCGAAATCTCGCACACCTGCCCGTTCCTGCTCGATGGCGCGCTGACCTACGCGAAGATCGAAAGCCTCTCCGGCGAAGCGTTTGACTACACCACACCCGAGCTCGCGCTGCCGGAAAAGCTGATCGTGGGCGCCACGGTCGTTCACCGGGCTGCGGGAATCGTCCGCTTCAGCAACGGAGACGGACCGGTCGAAATGCCCTACAAAAGCATCAAACGGATCGAAACAATCCGCCTTGAGGATGTCACTGTCCCCGCGGGAACCTTCAGCGGCTGCGTGCGAGTTGAGTCGAGGACCGAGTCCCTGACCGGCTCGACCTATGGCGTCCGGCGGCAGATTGGCTGGTATCACCCCGGCACCGGCCTGGTGAAAATGCAGGAACTCAGCGCCCCGGAAGGAATTTACGAGCTGTCGAAAATCGAAATCGTAGCGCCGGACAACTGATCCGGGGGAGTGCGGAGATCCACCGCCACGGGCTCCGCGGCGACCGGTGATCGCCGCTACGGCGCTTCCCGCTTGGCAGTCCCGGTCCGATCCTGTCGGATGCGCGGATGAGGAAATCGTGGCTAGCATGCGTGGCGGGGTTGGCTTTGGCGGCGGGTCCGGCGGTTGGAGATGTGCTCGACGACTTGGGAATCGACGCGGTGACTTGTGCCGACACGTTGAAATTTTCCTCGTTCGGACCCAGCGGGACGAACGGGTCGGCGTATCTGGGGCTGCCGATTTCGGACGATCACGCCGCGGAGGTAGTAGCGGAGCTGGCGAGGTTTTCACCCCGACTTGTTTTGGATTTCCACGAGCAGCGCGGGGATTTCGAGAAGGCGCTCGCGCTGGCAACCGCCGGATCGCCGGAGCGAATCCGGCTGCTGCTTCGCCTCGGGCGGCGGGATGAGGCGCGCGAGGCGGCGGCGGGCAGGGCGTTTCAGGATCTCGAAGCGGGGTGGGGATTTGCGATGGAATCCAACCGGATTTTCCGACCGCTGGAGGATGCCGGGGACTGGGACACGCTGGAGGATTATTTGAAAATCCTCGCCGATGCCGCCATCGACCCGGTTTGGAAAGGGAGGGTGTGGGCAGAGGAACTGGACGTGGCGTGGCACCGCGACCGCCTGCCGGAGTTGCTGGCCGGTGCGGCGGGCGATCCGCTGCGGCTGGCGGTATTTCACCGGCGTTTGGGAAGTCGGGACGAATCCGCGCAGCTCGCGGAGGGGATTTTGAAAGACGCCACACCAGCCGCGGTTGCGGAAATCGTCTCGCTACTGCCGGATTTGCCGTCGGCGGCGGAGGCTGGTCTGGCGCTTTGGAGAAGCGCGGATTTGGACCCGGCGGCGCGCCCGCCGCTGCTGCGCGCCATGTTCCGGCTGCCCGACGGCGCGGTCGCGCTGGAAGCTCTGCGGGTCATGCTGGCGCAAGGCGGCGATCCGCTGCCGCTGCTCAACGTGCTGTGGGACCAATGGGCGCGCTCCGAGCAAACCACGCCGCAGCGCTCGGCGGCCGTCGCGGAGCTGTTCAAGCGCGCGCCGGACGAGCCGCGAGTGCGGTTCCTGTGGGCGCGGGAAATCATCAGGTCGGATCCGCGGGCCTCGGCGGAACTCTTCGAATCGCTCGCCAGGCTGCCGCTGGATGCGGCCGGCTTGCGGCGGGGAGGCGTTACGCTGCCCAAGGCCGGTTCGTTCTCCGCGACCGATCCGGCGCAACTCGCCTATTACGGCTTCGCCGGTCTGGGAATCCTCAACCGGCAGGACCGGGTGGAAGCGGTCATCCGGAATAGGCCGGACTGGCGCCTGTTGCCGATCGCCGACCGCTTCCGCTACCTCGCGGCGGGCGGCATGGACCGGGAGATGCTTGCCGAATGGTCCGCCGCGGATTTCACGAAACCGGAGAACGACCGGCTCGGGGCCTCGTTCCGGGACTGGCTCGACGCCCGGTTGCAATCCCGCCTGCTCCCGCCGGAAACCGCCCGGACGATCGCCGCGAAATGGCCGGAAATGGCGCTGGGCAGCGTGGGCAAGAAGCCCGAACTCATCGCCACGGATGCGGTCAACATGCTGGATTTCCTCGCCAAACACGACGTCCCGGCGGATCTCTGGCGGACTGGAAACGCCCGGCTTCGCGCCGCTTTCGCCGCCCGGCATCCGGAGGGATTTCCGGCGCTCGACAGCCGTCTCCACGCCGTCGGCAAACGGATTTCCCGGCTCGCCGGGATCTTTCCGCCACCTGCCGCACCCTTCCCGGAAGCCGCTCGGGCCGACTTCGAAGCCAGCTTACGGACCCAGCCGCTGCTGCGCTTGTTCATGCCGCCGCAGATCCGCCGCATCGCTGCGAATCGCGAGGGCGGCTGGGGGATGCGCCGTCCGGATTACGATTACAGGTACCCGGCAGCGCTGCCGCTCGCGCTGCTCTTCCGGTGGAGCGATTCGCTCGAAAGTTGGCTGGGTCCGTTCCGGCGCACGAATACCGGTGAGGAAAAGGACCGGAAAGCGCTGCTCGCGATGCTGGGCCACTTCCCGGCCGGCCACCCGCGCCGGATCCCGGCGGAGCTGCTCATCGCCGGCGGACAGCTCGACTGTGGGGACGCGGAAATCGAAAAGGCCGCGGAGGCGACCGCCGCCGCGCTCCTAACTGGCGAGAGGGAAGCGCGAGGGACGGAAGCTTTCCGCTTCTCCATTTGCCAGCGGATTAGGAACCCGGCGGTGGCCGAGGCTGATTGCCGGAAGATCTTGGAGGAAATGAAGTTCCAGCCGCCGTCGGTCCGCCAGGATTTCCTATTTGCGATCCAATTTGCCGCGCCCGGTCGTGAGGGATTCTTGAAAATCGCTCGCGAGGCGCTTTCGCACGATTTGCCAAAATCGTCCCGCCCCGCCCCGCCGGTCCGCATCGCGGATTCTGCGCTGACACCCGGAGGGCGGCCGGACCTGGCGGCCGCGGACCGGAATCTCGAGGCGCTATCCGCCATCATCGCCGCCGGCGGGTCGGACGCCATCCTCATTCTCGCGAAGCGGGAAATCCTCGCCGCGTTCGGCGAGAGCCGGGCGGCGGACGTGCTCGGGCTGCTGCGCGGGGTGCCCATGTCCGACGAGGCGAAATGGGCGCAGGCCCTCCCTGATCTGCACCAGTATTTC
>JBBSUD010000029.1:0-46911 GCA_038235225.1 Verrucomicrobiales bacterium | reverse complement strand
GAGCTCAAGACCGAGGCGGACGGACGGATGTTTCCCGTTAGTAACAGTTCGGATACCATTATCGACTGCTTTCTAAATCGCGCGCGGGAATGCGGGATTCCGCTGCGAACGAAGTGTCAGTTGATCGGAATCGAACGTCTTGGGAATGGAAATTTCCAATTGCGCTTTGAGAACCTTGCGATGCCTGTGGAAGCGCGCGCCGTTTGCATAGCGACCGGTTCGCTCAAAGACAGCCCGTTGCTGAGGGAACTCAAGAAGCTGGAGCAGTCGATCGAGACGCTGGTCCCTTCGCTGTTCGCTTTCAACGTGGTGGATCGGAGAATTAGCGATCTCGCCGGGGTGTCTCATCCTTTGGTTGCGATTCATCGGGAAGGATCAAAGGCCGCACGGAAAGGGCCGCTGTTGATCACGCACCGGGGATTCAGCGGTCCGGCCGTGCTGCGGTTGTCCGCATGGGAGGCGCGCGAGATGGCGGAAAAAGGGCATCAATTTGCATTTGTCATCGACTGGTTGCCGGAAATCGGGCCGGAGGAATTGAAAGAACGATTTGCCGAAATCCGCCGGAACCAAGGCGCCAAGCTGGTGCGGAACACACCGATATCCCCGATACCGAGGCGGCTCTGGGAACGCATCGTCGAGTGTGCCGGAGTGGCAGATTCCACGACGTGGGGGCAACTCGCGAGGGACCCGATGCGGCTGCTGCACGAGGGACTCAAAGCGGCGCGATTCGAGGCAAACGGGAAGACGACGAACAAGGATGAGTTCGTGACCTGCGGTGGGATCCGGCGGGCAACGATCAATTTTCAAACGATGGAAAGCCGGCTGATATCCGGTCTTTATTTCACCGGGGAATGCATCGATATCGACGGGATCACGGGAGGATTCAATTTCCAAGCGGCTTGGACAACCGCACATCTTGCGGCGAGCGCGATCGCGGGGAATCGCTAAGTAAGTGACAGGTTTTCGCTTTCCAGAAGCAGGAATTTCACCCGGCGTTCGTCCCCCTCGGCCACGCCGAAGCATGCTTCGGCACGATAGCCGGGGAGGGTTGACGGATCGAACGAAGGCGGAACCTTGATCCACTTCTTCGCGATCTGAAGGGGGCAGTCCAGCAGGTCTTCGCAAGGAGATAGATCGCCGAGGATCACGCGTTCCTTGTTATATCGTCCGCCCCAAGGTGGGTCGATGAAGAGGAGGTCGGCTTGTAGGCTCGGAATGATGCCGCGGGCGTCTCCGCATATGAATTCGATGCGATCCGCGACGCCGTAGAGCTTGGCATTATGTCTGGCCATGGCGAGACGGGACGGATCGATTTCGATGGCCACGACCGGACAGCCCGCGCGGGCGAAGCCGATCGCATTTCCTCCCGCACCCGCGCAGGCATCCACGACGCGAAGCCCGGAGGCGCGTTGACCGAGCGCCAGGGCGAGAGCTTCCGGAGTGAGGGAGATCCGGCCCTCGTCGTCCGCTTGCGCGGCTCGCTTGCTGAATCCCGTGCTACCTTTCCGATAGCGCTTCGCTTCGTCACTGTAGGCTTTGCGGAGCTCCTTCCGGCTGAGCGCGGGTGAGACTTCGATGTTCAACAAGTGGCCGCCAATGCCCACGCCGCGCAGCCTTGCAGAGAGATCCGCAGCGGCCTCGCGGCTTAGATCGGCTTGAAACTCCAAATGATCGGGCGACTTTTCGTGAGTCGTCCAAGGCCCCGGGCCGAGCAGCCGGCCCGAGTCCATCCATAGTGGGAGCGGCCAGACCCGAACGCGAAATGCCTTGTCCATTTTTCTAATGCAATTTCCCGGAGTCTGACCGGCATGTGAATTTTCCCGGCGGTTTGGGTGAATTCATCGGGGATTTTTCTTTGATGCCTCTTTCCAAGGAATCGGCCTGCAAGAATCTACGGGCTTCGGAGGGTTCTAGCAGGCGCTGGCCTTTAGGGCAACGGGGAAGTTCGACAGCGTCAAGCGGCGAAAATCGTGCTGGGCATCCGCGCCCGATCGCCCACGATCTTCCTGCTACCTGCCACACTCCGATGAAACAGCTCATTCTACTTTTGGCCCTATCCTTGTCGCAATTGCACGCCGCCGGAAATGAATCCCATCTCCTCTACGTTGCGACGCCGGGCATCCGCAATGATCTCCAATGGGGCGGACACGGTGTGCTCGTATTCGACATCGACCACGGTCACAAGTTCCTGCGGCGGATTCCCTTCGGAGGACTCGATGAAAAGGGAGCCCCCCGCAACGTCAAAGGCGTCTGCGCCCACGCCGCGACGAAGCGTCTCTTCGTTAGCACCACCCACACGTTGTCCTGCATCGATCTGATATCGGAAAAAGTGCTCTGGGAAAAGCCGTTCGCAGGCGGCTGCGACCGCATGTCCATCACGCCCGACGGCAGGGAAATCTATCTGCCGGGTTTCGAGAAGGACTTCTGGCATATCGTCGATGCCGCAACCGGAGAAATCATCAAACAACTCGCCACGCCTTCCACCGGATCCCATAATACAGTCATCGACGCGGGCGGCGACCATGCCTATCTCGCAGGTCTGCGCTCGCCCCTTCTGCGCGTCGTGGACACCAGGACTCATGAGATCGTCCGCGAGGTCGGACCGTTTGGTTCCGCCATCCGCCCTTTCACTGTGAATGGCAAGGGCACGCTTTGTTATGTGAATGTGAACTTCTTGTTGGGTTTCGAGATCGGCGACATAGCGACCGGGAAGAAGCTTTATCGAGTCAAGGTGCCCGGCTATTCCATGGGTCTGGTGAAACGCCACGGTTGTCCGAGCCACGGCATCGGGCTCACGCCTGACGAGAAGGAAATCTGGGTTTGCGACGGCCACAACCAGCGGGTGCATTATTTCGACGGCGGCATGATTCCGCCGAAATTGCTAGGCAGCATCGCGCTGCGCGATGATCCGGGTTGGGTCACTTTCAGCATTGATGGACGGTTCGCCTACCCTTCCAGCGGCGAGGTGATCGACGTCGCCTCCCACAAGATTGTCGCCACCCTTGAGGACGAGGAAGGGCGGCACGTCGCCAGTGAGAAGCTTCTCGAAATTGACTTTGCCAACGGCGAGCCGGTTCGCAATGGCGATCAGTTCGGCCTCGGCAGAGTTCGTTGAAAAAGTTGCACTATTACACCGTCGCGGCTGCCCATACCATGCCGGCACGCTGTTTGGGCAACGTCGACGGGGCGTCTGACGAAACCGGGATGTTGCTGCGTTCATCAAGTTGGGTGGGGCCAAAAGATTGCTGAGGAGGGAGGACCTGCCGTTCCACTGGATTGTTCGAAACTTCGGCGCGAATGGAGCTGCCATTGATAGTGATAAATTGGCGCCGCTTGCTTTTTTGCTATGACTTCAGGTAAGACCCCTAATTGATCCGCCATTGACATCGGGCTGTTCCGCCCCTGCCGACTTGGCCCCGACACCCGGTCGCGAAGGGAACGTGCCCGATTTACGAATTCGCGCTTCCACCGGGTCAGCCCTCCGCGTTTCATTCCTATAGCATCCCGCCCATGAAAACCCTGCTGCTTTTCCTCCTCCAATCCGTCGCAGCCATCGCCGCCGACCTGCCCGTCACCGACGGTCTTTTCCTCTCCTTCGACGCCGCCATCCAGCCCGCCGTCCGCCAGCGGGCATCGCTCCCGCCCATCGCCAACGGTGCCCCGCTCGACCGCTGGGTGGACACCGTCGGCTCTAACCGCATCGCTCTTCAGCCGGTCGCCACCGCGCGTCCGGTTTTCCGCAGCGATGGCTCCGAAGCTTTCGCCACCTTCGATGGAGAGGACGATTTTCTCCCCATTGCCGGCACGCGAAAACTTACCCCCGCCACCACCGTCTTCGTCCTCGCCGCGCCGCGCGAAAATCGCGGCAAGTTCTCCGCGCTCTTTTCCTGTGCGGAGGCCGGCAAGAACGACTACACCAGCGGCCTCAATCTCGACTTCGGCCCCGCCGCCACGCCGCAGCTTAGCGTCCTGAATCTTGAATCCGCCGGTGCCCAAGGTTTTCGCGACTGGCTCGAGCCGGGGAAAAACCTCGCCGCCGATCTGCCGTTCGGCAGCTTCCACGTCTTCACCGTCCGCTCGCGCATCGGGGAGAAAGGCAACGAACTTTTCCTGGATGGCATCCGTCTCGGCGAAGGCCCCCGGCTCGAATCCAACATCGGCCTCGATGAAATCGCGATCGGCGCGCGCATCTGCTCGAACGATCCCGCGCAGCCGCCCTTTGCGCAGGGCTTCTTTGCGGGAAATATCGCCGCCGTCCTCGTCTATGATCGCGCCCTCGACGACCGCCAGCGCGATCAAATCGAACAGACCCTTTTCAACCGCACGCCGGCGCTGAACGCCCTCGCCGCCGGGCGCACCGGGCATGCGCTGGAGACCGTCGCCCATCCGCCGCCGGTGCAAATGCTCGTCCCCGGATTCACCGTCCGCGAGCTGCCGCTGAAGCTCACGAATGTCACCAGCATCCGCTACCGGCACGATGGCAAATGCGTGGCGCTCGGCTACGACGGACGCCTTCATTTGCTAGCGGATACCGATGGCGATGGCCTTGAGGACAAGGACCAAATCTTCTGGGATCAAAGCACGCTGCGCGGTCCGATCGGCATCGCGCTGCTCGCAAAAGACGACCCGCGCGGCGACGGCGTCTATGTCGCGAGCAAAGGCAAAGTCTCGCTTATTCTGGATCACGATCGCGACGGACGCGGCGACGAAGAAGTGATCGTCGCGACGGGCTGGAAGGAAAATTTCACCGCCGTGGATGCCACCGGCATGGCCGTCGATCCGAAGGACGGCTCCATCTATTTCTGCCTCGGCGTGGAGAATTTCGCGAACGCCTACCTTGTCGATCCGAAGTCCGGGAAATCCGCGTTCGACCTCGCGACCGACCGCGGAACCATCCAGCGCGTCACCGCGGATTTTTCAAAACGCGAGACCGTCTGCACCGGCGTCCGCTTTGCCTGCGCGCTGGCCTTCAACCGCGGCGGCGACCTCTTCGCCAGCGAGCAGGAAGGCGCGACCTGGTTGCCTAACGGCAACCCGCTCGACGAGCTCCTGCACATCGTCCCCGGCCGGCACTATGGATTTCCGCCCCGCCATCCACGCCACCTGCCGCAGGTTATCGACGAGCCAGCGATCATGGAATACGGCCCGCAGCACCAAAGCACCGTCGGCATGATTTTTAACGAAAGCGTCAATGGCGGACCGGTTTTCGGACCTGCAAATTGGGGCGGCGACGCCATCCTCTGCGGCGAATCCCGCGGCAAACTCTACCGCACGAAGCTGGTGAAAACGGAGCACGGCTACGTCGCGCAAAACCAGATCATCGCGTGTCTCGGTCTGCTCACCGTTGATGCCTGCGTCACGCCGCGGGGCGATCTGCTCGTCGCCTGCCACAGCGGCCCGCCGGATTGGGGCACCGGCCCCGCGGGCAACGGCCGGCTTTTCAAAATCAGCTACACCGGCAGGGAAACGCCGCAGCCCGTCCATGCCTGGGCCGCCGCGCCGGACGAATTCCGCATCGCCTTCGACCGCCCGCTCGACCCCGCGGATTGGGCCGACGCAAAGGATGGCGTCCGGATCGAAGCCGGGCGATTTGTGAGCGCGGGCGACCGCTTTGAAGTCATCCGCCCCGGCTACCAACTCGTCCGCGATCAAATGGCCGCGCCGCGCCGCTGGGTCGATGTCGAAAGCGTTTCCCTCGATGCCGAACGCCGCACCATCATCCTCAGCGTCCCGCGCCAGACCGAGCCGGTAAATTACTCCATCACCCTCCCGCTGCCGAAATCGTGGCAGAGCCAAGACGGCCTCCCGCAGCGTCCGGAAATGGATGTCGCCGTGTCCTTGAATGGCGTCGCTGCCACTCTCGGCGACACGGGCATCGTTCTCCCGCATCCCTCGCTGGTTGTCTCGAAAGCGCTAACCTCCGGCTCCCTTGAGCACGAGGCATTCTTTGTGAAACACGACTCCGATGCGCTCACCCTCCGCGGCGAAGTGAACACCGCGAACATCTTCGTCCCTGCCACGCAGCCCGGATCCGCGCTCGATTGGGATCCAGCCACCGACCCCTTCGCGAGTCGCGTCATGACCGTCCGCCAAGACATCGATCCTGCGCAACCTGCTGACGTTTCCCTGGCAGGGAAATCGTTCGACCTCACGTTTCCCCATCCCTCAAAACTGGAGTCCGGACTCCACTTCGCACTCGACGACCGTCTCCGCCCGATCGCCCTGGCGCGCCTTTTCGTCCCCTGGGCCAATCGGTCCGGCGACAAACCCGCCGCCCCAATCGATGCATCCAAACGCGCCGACGTGAAAGGCAACTGGCTCGCCGGACGCCGCCTCTTTTTCGGCCAGGCCGCGTGCGCGACATGCCATCAAATCGGTGGCGAGGGCATCGCTTTCGGACCCGATCTCACCAATCTCATCCACCGCGACCGCGACTCCGTCCTGCACGATATCCGCCAGCCCTCCGCGGCGATCAATCCCGACCAAGCCGGCAGCACGGTGACCTTCAAGGATGGTGGCTCCGTCGCCGGCATCGTAGCCAAACTCACTGACGAGGAAATCGTGATCCGGATGGCCGGCGGCGTGGAGTTGAAAAAGCCTCGCGCCGAGGTGAGCAAAATCGAGCCGATGAAAACCTCGCTTATGCCCGAAGGTCTCACGCAAACGCTCACCGACAACCAGCTCGAAGACCTCCTCACGTTCATTTTGACCCGCCCGCTCGAACCCGCGCCCATCACCCGGCTCGACCCGCCGATGCCGCCCGCCCGCACGCGAGCCGAGGTAGCTCCCTTCCTCGCCGCCGCCGCGCTGGAACCCGTCGGGAAAAAGCCGCTCCGCATCCTGCTCTGCGCCGGCAAAAAGGATCACGGCGTGGACGAACATGACTACCCGCTATGGCTTGAACGCTGGTCCCGCCTGCTCGCGCTTGCCGACGGAGTCACCGTCAGCACCACCACTACTTTCCCCACCCGCGAGCAATTCGCCGAAGCTGACGTCACCGTTTTCTACTCCCAAAATGCCGGCTGGGATTCGAATGCCGCGGCTTTGCTCGATGACTATCAAAAGCGCGGCGGCGGCCTCGTTTACCTGCACTGGAGCATGGAAGGCGGCGACCACGCGGACGCGCTCGCCACCCGCATCGGCCTCGCAACGTCCGGCTCCGCCTTCCGGCACGGAGACGTGGATTTGAAATTCACCGACCCGGCCCACCCGATCACCCGCGGTTTCGATCGCCTGAAGTTGATAGATGAAACGTATTGGAAACTCCACAGCGGTCCCACCCCTGTCCACGCCTTGGCTGATGCTCTGGAAGAAGGAGCACCGCAGGTCCAGCTCTGGACTTTCGAGCATAAAAAATCCCGCGTCTTCGGCTGCATCCCCGGCCACTACACCTGGACCTTCGACGACCCGCTCTACCGCATCCTCGTCCTGCGCGGCATAGCATGGGCGGCGCGGGAGGAGAATGTCGATCGGGTTCTCGAACTGGCCACCGTCGGCGCGCGCATCGCGCCGGACTAACAAGTCGCCGGGCCCCATCGCCCACTCAATCTCGATAATGATTCGAAGTGCGAATTTCTGTGAAATATCGCTAACTACCAGAGGCATATAGACCATAAGCCTATCTCTATGTGAGAGAGGGAAACGTCCAAAATTCAGACGACATCAAATGATGTTTGTTAGTCGGGAATGCCCCCTTCGAGACTTCTCCGAAGCAATGCTTGTTAGTCGGGACGGGTACTCCACCGAACCCCGACCGAATTTGTCTGTTATCTGGGACTGCCCCCCAACTCGTGGAGCTCGCGCTAAAGCGCCAGCAGTGAGGCTTGTGGAAAGGCGGAACCCATGTGTGAAGGAATTCAGCCGATCTGTCTTGCTTGGAATTATCCACCCGCCATCGCGCTTTCTCGTGGCGGCCGGCGACCCATCGTCATTAGTTTCGGGCGAGACATGCAGCACTTCCCCGAAATCCAGCTCACCTTTCAAGAGGCCCGTGTTCTGGGTTCCTTGTTGGAGAAAGAAATCCTCACCCCCGGCAGCTATCCGCTCACTCACAACTCCCTTCTCATTGCCTGCAACCAAAGCTCCAGCCGTGATCCCATCACTCATTTCACCGGTGAGGAAGTTTCCGAGGCCCTTCGCGGACTGTCGGAGAAATACCTTGTCGAGAAAACTCTGGGCGGCCGCGCTCCAAAATTCGAACATTGCATCCAGGACGTGCTGAGCATGCAGCCCAGCGAACGGGCCGTCCTGACGGTGCTGCTGTTGCGCGGACCCCAGAGCGCCGGCGAGATCCGCCAGCGCACCGATCGACTGCACACCTTTTCCTCCCTAAATGAAGTCGAGGAGACGCTTTCGTGGTTCATCGAATATCCGCATGGACCGCTCATCAGGCGGATTCCGGTCGGCGAGGGCCGCCGGGTCGAGACCTTCGCCCACCTCCTGTCACCCGCCTCTGCGGACAGCTCCCGTCTAACCGATCTCCTCCCCCCAGCCTCCGACAGCACTGAGGAAAACGATTGGCGCGCCGCCATCGAGGCCCGGCTCGCTAGCCTCGAACACGAGATCGTCGTGCTCAAGGCTCGCCAGATGCCGTAGGAAAAATGGCATAAAATCCGGGCCTTCACTCTCTGTCGATGTGGCTGCCCACTGCTCGCAGGATCATCCGCAGCCTTCCTAAAATGTCCGCCAAGGTGCCGTACTACAGAATCATGAAGACAGAGGTGAAAAGGAAGGTGCTCAACATCTGCTGGACGTGCTCGCGGTCCACCTGAAAACTTTTCCGATATCGCCGAACGACGGCAGTTTGGTATCCATCGAGAAGGCCCCCAACAACGAGAGCCCGCTCAAAAAACCGTATCAACGCCCACTGCTTCTTCATTTCGGGCGGGAATGGAGGAGGGCTGAGAAGAACCCGAAGTTCCGGGCTGATTCCATCGAGGTGAAGCGGCGTTTGTACCCGATTTCAAGGATTGATCCCATCGACTGACTCCGTCGACCCCAGGATTGAATCTGTGGGATTTACGGCACCTTGATCGCCTTGAGACGGCCGAAAAGCTTGCCACCGCCGGCTTTGGCGGCGGGAATGGTGATGGCGACGGTGTCGGTATCGGCATCCGGGCTATCCTCGGCGACGTCCACCTCGATGGAGTTGGTGGTGGAATTCGTCGCGCCGACCGGGATTTCATTGGCGGGGGATGTGAAGGCCAGGTCGGTGGACCACTGAAATTTGAGCGCAACACTTGATTCCGAGATGTCTGTGCGCTTGAAGGTGAAAGTCAGGTTGCCGGAGGATTGCGAAATTGTGGGCAACTGTGCTGCCGAGTTGGATCCTGGGTTGGCGGGGTTTGGTTCTCCGCCAAGGACGAATTCGAACCCGTTTCCAAGGCCGTCGTGGTCGGGATCGGCATCGAATGCGGCATCGGGGCCCGTCAGGTCTTTGGAAGCAGCCCAAGCGTCATAAGAAGCGTCTGAGAGATCCGCATTGAGGATCTTGAACACAGGTCTGCCATCCGCCAAGGTGACTAGCACGGACCTGAGAGGATCCAATGCGATGAGTCTCAGGGGGATTCCCTGGAAGAGGTGGGTCGAAGGAATTTGGGTGAAGTTGGTGGCGTCCCACCTTTGGATTTCAGTTTGGTCACCGACAGCTCGGATGGTTAGAAGCTCGTTGTTCCGCCAAATGGCGTCCGTGAATGAATTGGGCAATGTGGCCACGCGTGTCATGCCGTTAGTTTCGATCACGGCACCGCTGCCGACCACCACGTGCGTGCCGGAGGGATTCGCGCGGAGCCGCATGCCCGTGGTAGAAACCACATTTGCGGCGGTCTGACCATTTCCGGAGACTTTGCCTTGGTTGTCGATGGTTTCGAAAAGGAGGTTTCTGCCGTAGTTTTCGGAGTTTTTGAGGAAATACATGCGCCGTTTGACAGGTTCCCATTCCCAGAGGGATTCGACTTTAGTCACCGCCATGGTGTGGGTTTGTGCGCCGGCGGAAGTATAGATGGAGTGAACTCCCTGATTGAAGAACGTGGGATTCTGATGAGTGGTCGTGATGAACTCATCGGTGATGGCAAGTGCAAGCGGGGACTCGGGCAATGTGATCAGAGGAACTTCGGCGGGAGCGATGCTGGATAGATCCATCTCTCTAACGATTCCTGATTCGTAGGAGAAATAGGCGCGGTTCCTTTCCTTCGAGAAGGCTGCAAACTTGGGTGATCCGACGAGAGGCAGAGTGGACAGGAATGTTCCGGATTGTGATGACCAGCGGAAGACACAGAGATGGGACTTGCTGAAAAGAAGGACATTTCCATCCCGATCCAGGAATAAGTCATTGGGAGTGAAGGCCAGCCCGCGCGGGTCGATGTTTGCGCCCGGCTGGGCTGCGGAAAGATTGGAAAGGGGCACCAGGTCCACCCGGAGTCCCCGCGTCGCGAAGCCATCAATGGTGAAGACGATGGCGTCCGCTGCCGATACCGCCACCCGGAGGCCACTTGCGGGGAGTGTGAAGCTGCCGGTTTCCATCAGCCGGTTGTCATAGGCAACCAGCTTGTCGCCTCGCAGAACGATCGGGATATCGATACCATGGAAGGCCAGGTCCGTAAAGGCGGCTCCGAGGACATTGGTGGAGCTGACGGAATCGGTGGAGTAAACATTGCCGGAAGTGTCGGCAACTCGGCCATCATTAGGAAACACGAAGAGGCGGCTGCCTGCGGAATAGGCACCCGTCTGCCAATTCCTGGCTTGATTTAACAGGTTTCCATCTGGCCCGATTTCCATGAAAGCGACGTTGGAACCCGCTTTCCGGTAGAAAAGACGGTTGAGGCTGGGCGCGGAGGAGAACGCATCGGCGTACTGGTATTGGCTGAAGGTGGAAAGAATCGCGCCGGAGTGTTTCGCCAGGGTCGTGAACAGTCCGCTGGGATCACGGAAGCCCAGAACGTCATTGACGGTGAACAGTCCAGTAATGGTCCCACTCGCGTTGGCGATCAGGGTGCGGTTTTTACCATCCAGAGAAAATCTAACGACGGTCCGATCCTCGGCCACGAACAAGTAGGATTCGTCCGCCCACAATGCGCTGGCGGAAAAATTGAGGGGAATCGGAGTCAGCCAGTTCCGTGCCGCCAGATCGTAACGCTCGACGCGGTTAGGGCCGCTGAAGGCAAAGTAGTAAGTGTTGCCAGAGCGCATGGAATGGCCAGAAAACACGCCTCCGATGCCGGGAGTCTGGGTCGTGATCTGGGCGTAAGTGGAACTTCCCGTGGGATTGACGGCTTTCACCCGGTAGGAATAGGAGGTGTTGGGAAGGGCGCTGCTGTCAGTGAACGTGGCTGAGTCGTAAGGAAGGTTTCCAATCTCGGCCCACGTGATGGCCGGGTTGGTCGAGCGCTCGACCCGGAACGATTCCTCATTGGACGAATTATCATACCAGTTCAAAGTAACGGAGGTGGCAGTGACGTCGGCCACTACCAGTTGATAGGGTATGGCAGGCACCGCGTCGAAGCTGCGGGTGGTGGCGCCCACTCGTGCGGACAAGTCTCCGGAATTGGCACCGTTAACCGCCTGGACCCGGAAGTAATGGATCGAGGCAGGGATCAAGTTGCTTATGGTAAATGAGGTAGAACCTGCGGGAAGCATGACTTCCGTCCCCGCTCCTTCAGGCGTCGCGGATTGGAAGATGCGGAAGCCCGTTTCGTTGTCCGCGTTGTCCAGCCACTCGATGGTGATCGACGTGCTGGACACGCGGGTGACTCTCAAACCATAAGGTTCGCCGATAGGTTGGTCGGAACTGGTGAGTGTCAGAGCGCTGATGATGGACGAAGGAACGGAGGTGAGACTTCCATACTTGGAAAACACGCGGAATTCGTAGAACGTGCCGACCGACAGACCAGAGACGCTTGCCTCCGAGGCATTCGCTGCTGCCAATGCACCTGCCGTCCAGTCGCCGGATGTGGTTCGGTATTCGATGATGAACTGATCTTCGTTGCTGGAGTTATCCTGCCACCGGAGATCCACGGTGTCGGTTCCGCGACGGGTCACTGTCAACGCCGATGGTGCTCCCGGCCTCACCGGCGAGACGTAGGTGGGCTCAAACTCCTCGTTTAATAGTGTAAAACGAGGTTCTCCGCTGACCATCGAGATCAATACTAGGCGGGCCGGGTCCAAAGCATGCAGTCGAACCGGCGTACCGGCGTATTGGCGGGAGACTTCCTCCTGAACGAATCGATTTCCCTTCCAAACTTGAAGCTGGCTCTGACCTAGATGCGAACGAATGGTCACCAGATTTCCGCCAAACCAAACCCCGTCCACAAACCCGTTAGCAAGGTAAGTCGGATCCGTGAGCCCATCCGCGTGGAAGACCAGTCCGCTTCCCACCGCAGCTTTCGACCCGTCTGGACTCACAAGGATGGGTTTCGTGCCGGCGAGTCTGGTGTTATATGACACTTGCCCGTTTCCGCTAATTTTCCCGGTGGAGTCAACGGTATCGAACGGTAGTCCGTTAGAACTGGATCCCACCCGAAAATGATACATGCGGCGACTGCTGGAATCCCAGCCGAAATGTTGTCCGTAGAAGTTGAGGGTGGAGTCGTTGCTAGCGATTTGTCCGGCAGGTGAGAAGATTGTAACGGCGGGAGCCGTGGGGACCAATGGAAATTCGCCAGCCAGCGCTAGACCCAAGGGCGGACCGGGCACGTTTGCGAACGGTGTCTCGGCCGGGACCATGGCATTCAAATCAATCTTGCTGACGACCTGATTCTCGCTGGCTATATAGATCCGATTGGTCTCCTTGTGATAGGCAGCATAAGCCGGCCCGCCTGACAAAGGAATGGCGGGAAGATAGTCCTTTAGCTCCGGCGACCACCGGAACAAGCTTTGTCTGTCCTTGCTGAAGAGCAGCAGCGCGCCGTCCTTGTCCACGAAGGAATCATCGATCGTGTAGGTCAGTCCGTGGGGATCCGGTTCGGGATTGGAAGCGGCGGGCGCAATCGAGGATAGCGGGACTTCCTGGACTCTTAGGCCGCGGCCGTTTCCATAGTCTTCAAAAAACACTATGGCATCTTCCCCGGAAACCGCGATGCGGACGCCAGCCGAACCCAACGAAAATGATCCGGTTTCCAGCAAAGCGTTGTCGCACGACTGCAACTTGTCATTCCGCAGAAGGATCGCACCATTCGTTCCCCGGAAGCTCATGTCGGTGAATGGAGCTCCGAAGCTGTTGCTGTAGTTGAGATTTGCAGTGGAATAGACCGTTCCTGAATCATCTGCGACGCGGGTTTGATCCGGAAACAAAAACGTCCGAGTGCCGACATTGTAGTCGGCATGATAGGGGCTGTCGGCGGCGGCAATCAGATTTCCACTTGGCCCGATGTCTGCATAACAGATGTCCCCTGGAGAGGCATTCCGGAGGAACAACGCGCGATTGAGGGACGGAATCACAGAGTAAGCGAAACCGTAAAGACTGTAGCGCCAATCGCTCAGGGTCGATACAAAAGCCCCTGTCTGCTTATTGATATTAATGAGATTTCCGCCGGAAGGGGCGTAGCCAAGAAGCTGATTCATGGTGTAAAGAGTTCCCACGCTCGCCTCCCCATTTGCCAAAGCGGTTTTTCCACTGCCATCAAGGGCGAAGCGGCTGATGGCCCGGTCTTCCGCGACGAATATTCCGGATTCGTCCACCCAGAGCGCGGTCGCTTCCTTTTCAAGGGCCACGGGAGAAAGCCAGGTTCTTGAGGCAAGGTCGTAGCGCTCAATGCGGTTGGGGGTGTTGAAGCCAAAATAATAAATGTCTCCGGAGCGCATGGTTCGGCCGGTGAAGTTTCCGCCGATCTTCGGTGTCCCTAAATACAGGGTGTTGGAAACAGCGCTCCGTTGGCGTTCACCGCTTTTATCCTGAAAGAATAGGTTGTGTAAGGGGACAAGGTGTTGTCAGTGAACGAAACGGCGTTAAACGGCACGCTGCCCACCTTGGTCCAGTTCGATGAATAGGAATCGGCCCGTTCAATATCGAAGGCCTCCTCATTGGTGGAATTGTCCTTCCAAGTCAACGAAACAGTTGTTGCGGTGATCATGGTGGAGGCAAGATTGCCGGGAGCGGCGGGTCCCGAGTTAGCGGCGGTGGTGGTGGCACTAACTTCTGAGGATACATCTCCAGCCAAGGTGCCATTCATAGCTTGGACCCTGAAGAAATAAGGGGTGGCGGCCATTAGATTGGTAATTTCAAATGACGTCGTTCCGGCTGGCAAGTTCAGTTCGACCGCGGCTCCTGATGCGGTGGTGGATTGAAGGATCCTGAAGCCGGTTTCGTTGCTGGCGTTGTCCTGCCACTCCAAGGTAATCGATTGATCGAAAACACGGGTGATTTTGAGACCATAGGGTTCGCCAATGGGTTGATTGGGGTCCGATAGGGTGAACGTGCTTACCGTAGGCGACGGGATGGAAGTGAGATCCGCCAGGGTGGCAATGACGCGAAACTCCAGGCTGGTGCCAACCGGAAGTCCGGCAACAGTGGCCGCCGTCGCATCTGCTCCCTCGGAAGCTCCGGTGGTCCAGTCGCCGCCCGGGGTGCGGTACTCGACGCGATAACCGTCCTCATTGCCTGCCAGATCCAGCCACGAGAGCGAAATCGATGATTCAGTGCGGTTTGTCACCGTCAATGTGGAAGGAGGCGTCGGCCTGGTTTGTGAAACGAAAACGGGCTGGAGCTCCGTGTTGAGGATCGTGAACTGGGGTTCGCCTGCAATCAGGCTGATCAAGAGCAAGCGGGCGGAATCCAGTGCCAACAACCGCAGTGGAGTACCGGCAACCTCGCGAACGGTGGCACCCGCCACATATTGCGGCTCGATCCAGGTCTGGATCTGGGTCACTCCGTTATTGAGCCGTGCCGATACCAACTGGCCGCCGAACCAAGTAGCATCCGTGAATCCATTCGCCAGCGACGCGGCTTTGGTCAGGTCGATCGCATTGAAGACGACCCCGCTACCGATCACTACCTTCGAGCCGTCAGGGCGGACACGGATCGGTTTGAGAACAGAGAACTCGGCATGATAGGGAGTTTCCGCGCTGCCGGTGATCAACCCGGCCGAGCTGATGGTGTCGTAATGAAGATCATTCGGACTGGAGTTGTCGCTGAAATGATAGACGCGGCGGTTCACGGGGTCCCATATGTTTTGATTGCCATATTGATAGTAGGCGGAGGAGAAGGGCTGGTAATCCGGAGTGATGGGTGCGCCAGTCTTGGAAAAAGTCATCAGGCGTCTCCCATCAGCCACATACGGAAATTCCCCAGCCAACGTGAATCCGCGTGGTTTGGTGGGAAGATTGAACAGGGGAATTTCCACCGGGTTTGCATCGGTGAGATCCATATCCCTGACTACCTGATTGTCGTATGCGAAATACGCGTGATGGTTCTCCTTGGAATATCCAACGAATGCGGGCGCACCTATCAGGGGCAGCGTGGGCAAATATCCGAACTGCGACGGTGTCCACCGGAACAGGCTTTTGTGGGTTTTGCTGAAAAGCAGGAGGGTGCCATCCTTGTCCACCAAGACATCGTCCGGTGTGAATGCCAACCCGCGCGGATTGACAGCAGGGCCGGGAATTTCGGGTGTGATATCGGAAAGCGGCACTGCTTGGATCTGGAGTCCATTGATGCTGGCTCCGTCCACGGAGAATACCACCGCGTCTGTTCCGGCAACCGCGACCCTCAGTCCGTTTGCATTAAGGGAAAACGACCCGGTCTCCACCAGAGTGTTGCCATAGGACAGCAGTTTGTTATCGCGGAGAATGATTGGCAGGTCCGCCCCGTGGAAATCCAGGTGAGTGAAAGGGCCGCCGAGATTGCCGGAGTATGTGAGAGTCGTGCTGTCATAAGTGGTGCCGCTGTTATCCGCCACCCGGGCGCCGTCCGGAAAAAGAAAGGTGCGGGTGCCTGGTTGATAGTCGCTACGATAGCCGCCGTTCTTCCCGTTAATCAGCTTCCCGTCCACGCCGATCTCTACAGAGTAAATCTCGCCGTAGCCTTGGCTGGTTGGGCGGTAGTAGGCCTTGCGTTGCGCGGTCGAAACACTGAATCCGGATCCGAGGGGCGTTGACGGGGAACCAGTGCCAAATGTGGCGAGGGGCGTTCCGGTCTGCTTGTCCAGTGTGAAGAAGGTGCTCGACGGTTGAAATGCAAGGATGTCCCCGATGGTGAACAAGGATCTGACCGTATTTTCGCTATTGGCCAGTGGCGTCCTGCCGCCTCCGTCCAGTCCAATCCGGACTATGGAACGGCCTTCTGCGACAAAAATTCCCGATTCGTCCACCCAGATCCCGGTCGCGGGAGCTTGGAGGGGAATTGGTATGAGCCATGACCGTGTTTGGAGGTCATAGCGTTCAATGCGATCCGGACCCTTGAATGCGAAATAATAGACATCTCCGCTGCGTATGGAATAGCCCGCGAATTCACCGCCGACTTTCGGTGGCTTCACCGTCGCGACGGTAGAGGTTGAGACGCCCGACTCATTGGAAGATTTCACACGGTAGCTGTATGTGACATTCGGCGTAACGGTGCCGTCGATGAAGGTTTTAACGTTGAAGCCAACCCGCCCGAGTTCGGTCCATACGCTGGCGGGATAACCCGAGCGTTCGACAATGAATTCGTCTTCGTTTGACGAGACTTCATTCCAAGCCAGGACCACCGATAGGCTTCCCGTGGCGACGGCGCTCAGGCCGTAAGGAACTGAAGGTGCTGCGGCCACCGTCAATGTCCGACGGTTGATCTGCGTCGAGAGATCGCCCGCCACCGTGCCGTTCACGGCTTGGATTCGATAGTAGTAGAGTGTGTTTGCCGCCAGGCCGGTATCGGTGAATGAAACCGAGCCCGCCGGGGCGCTTAGCAAGATTCCCGGGTCCGCTGGTATCAGCGAGCGATAAACATTGAATGAAGTTTCGTTGAGCGCATTGTCCTGCCATTCCAAAACGATGCGGTCATGAAATGCCCGGCTGACGCGCAGGTTGTAAGGCTCGCCCGCCGGCATATCGGGCGAAACGAGGGTCTTGGCGGTGACAATGGAGGTTTTCGTCGACATCAGTGGCCCGTTCGTGGCCGCCGCGCGGAGTTCATACGTCGTCCCGGAAGCAAGGTCGGAAACCACCGCGCTGGTGATGCCTGCCCCCACCGTGGGACCAGCCAGCCAAGCGCCAGGACCGGCCCGGTATTCGATCCGGAAACCATCCTCACTGTCAGACATGTCCTGCCATTGGAGGGTGATCGAGTTTACCGTCCGGCCTGTCACCGCTAGCGCTGACGGCGCCATCGGGCGCGCCGGCGAAGCGAATATCGTGTCGAAAGCGGAATCGAACAAAGTGAAGCGCGGCGCGCCTTCCACCGAAGTGATCACGACAAGTCCCTCAGGCGTATCGAACAGTCCGAGAGGAGTGCCGCTGAGTTGGCGGACCGCCGCGCCGGGAAGAAACTGACTGCCCTCCCAGGTTTGCAGTTGGGTACTTCCGTTGAGTGATCTGATGGTCACTAACTTTTCACCTGACCAAACCGCATCGTAGAAATTGTTGGCGAGAAAAGCGG
This sequence comes from Verrucomicrobiales bacterium, assembly GCA_038235225.1. GTDB lineage: Bacteria > Verrucomicrobiota > Verrucomicrobiia > Verrucomicrobiales > Akkermansiaceae > Luteolibacter. Next base: position 29,348 of record JBBSUD010000029.1, on the reverse strand, counting down.
CTTTGGTCAGGCCGTCGGCTTCGAACACCACGCCACTGCCGATCACCACCCTCGAACCGTCGGGATTTACCCGGATCGGTGCCGTGACCGAAAATCCGGAGTGATAGGGAGATTCCACCGTCTGCGCAAGTTGCCCCGACGCGTCAATGGTCGTGTATGCCAGATCATTCGGGCTGAGGTTGCTGCGGAAGTGATACATCCGCCGCCTTCCCGGATCCCATTGCCAGGTCTGCGAATACGAGCCTGACCGGGTGGAGGATTTCACTCCGGCTTGGGAGAAAACGGAATGCACTCCCGACGTCACCGAAAGATCGGCCGTGAATAGCATGTCTCCGGCAGCTTCCAATGCATTTGGCGTCCCTGATAAGGTGACAAAGGCGGCTTCATCCGGCAGCGCCGGAGAAAGGTCCATCTTTGACACCGCCCGGGAATCGTAGGCAAAATACGCGGTGTGATTTTCCTTTGAATAGGTCGCGAGCGCCGGGACACCGTCGAGCGGGAAGCTGTCCGTATATTGCCGCGCCGTGGGAGACCAACGGAGCAGGCTCATCTGCGCCTTGCTGAATAGAAGCAGGTTGCCATCCTTGTCTTGGAACGACCGGTCGATCGTGAAAGCCAGCCCGGAAGGATCGATCGGAGTGCCGGGAGCCGGAGCGTTGATCGTGGAGAGCGGGATAATATTCACCGCCGGATTGCCAGCCGCGGGTGAGAAAACAAAGGCATCGCTGGCGGTCAAATACAGCTTTGCGCCTGTGGAAACACCCACCCCACCACGACCCGCCTCCTGTAAGTTTGAGGTAAATGCGATCAACTCTCCGCCGCGGAGAACCACCGGAACATCACCATTGAATGCGAGGTCGGTAATACTGCCTGAAAAGCTGCTCAAGGCTGCCAGTGCGGGTGTGCTGTTGACAGTTCCGGACGTGTCCGCCATCCGGGCTTCCTCAGGAAATACCCAGGTTTTTGTGCCGATGGTCGTGACGGTGTTCTGAGTGCCACGGGCCGGATTGCCGACCACGCCCGCATCCGTGTAACTTGCAGTCATCGCTCCCGCCGGACTCCCGACACTCGCGAGGCCGTAGATCCGATTGGTATTCGGAGCGATGCTGGCTGCGAAAATCGGACTGCCGCTCCTGCTGATCGTTGACAGTTGGGCGCCACTTGTTCGGTCGAAAATCGTGATTCTTCCTGTGCTACCCTGCGAGTGGACGGCGATTAGAAGATTCCCATCAAAAAACAAGGCCTGGATGCTGGTCGCTGTGTTGCCTAGAAGGATCTCCTGCGAAAAATCAGTTCCGGATTGATAGATCGCTGTGCCATAAGCCACCGCAGTTCCCTGTGCGTCACCAGCCATCGCAGTCGCCCCGGAACGCGGCAAATCGTGCGCAGAAAGCCAGGATTTCGTCGTCAGATCATATCGGGTGATCTGGCTGTCCATGAGAAACCTCACCTCATCGCCAGTTCTCTGGCTGGCAATCCAAGTCGCTTGGCCGACGGCCGGGATGATCGCGAGCAGGAATAGCAAAAACCCTTCAAGCAGGCCAGATACGGTTACAGAGCGGAAATGACGCATATTCGGATTAATTAGGGGGTCTTTGAAAATTACTAGCGAAGGCCAGTTCAACAAGCAACATAAAGTGTTGATAGTGTGCCCACGGCGAGCCAACGAGCTGAGGAAGCCGCTCTCCATGCTCTGCTCATGGACCGGCCGATCAGACATCGCTCCTCTTTTGGCGCACGCGGAGATAACGCCTCCCCAGATCTCTAAATCCGCCAGAACTTGACAAAGTCAGAATGAAGTTGGCCTCGCCGTGGCGGAAAGTTGCGGGCATGGACCATGGCGGCGATTTCCGGTGAAGGGTCGCTCATGATTGGATTCCGCGATAGGAGTCCTTGCGGTGGCGGACGCGAACGATTTTTACGATGCGGACTTCATCCACGATTTCGTAGATGACGCGGTAGTTTCCGACACGGATCCGCCAGTCGTTTTCGGCAGCCGGGGGGGCGTGGTTCATTGGCGAGATCACGCATGGCGGTTGCCAGCTTCGGGCGCTCGTCAGCGGCGATCTTCCTGAGATCCTTCTCCTCCGAACGCTCGATCAGAACTTGATGCATGAACTACGCTCCGAGATTCAGCAGCGCATCATCCAGAGTCCGGAAGGATTGGGGCTTCTTCCGCGCTTTTTTCAGCCACTCGATGTCGTCGGCGTCTTCGAGGCGTGCGAGCATTTCCTGATAGAACTCAATGGGGAGAATGACGGAAACCGCTTTGCCCTTGCGGGTGATGATTTCCGGTCACTGCATTTTCGTTTTTATGGCTGGGAGATAGGTGATTGGTGGATTTTGTAAACGCTGGTTGGTGATGGCGACAGGAGTGTCGCCACTCCTTAAGCTGGAATGTAAACCTCCGCGCCGGCTTCGGCGAATTCCTTGGACTTCTCTTCCATGCCTTTTTCCACGGCATCCTCTTCGGAGATGCCTTGTTGGGCGGCGTATTGGCGGACGTCCTCGCTGATCTTCATCGAGCAAAAGTGCGGGCCGCACATGGAGCAGAAGTGGGCGGTTTTGGCACCGTCCTGAGGCAGGGTTTCGTCGTGGAACGAACGGGCGGTGATGGGATCGAGGCCGAGGTTGAATTGGTCTTCCCAACGGAATTCGAAGCGGGCTTTGGAAATCGCGTTATCGCGATATTGGGCACCGGGGTGGCCTTTGGCGAGGTCGGCGGCGTGGGCGGCGAGCTTGTAGGTGATGACGCCGACTTTCACGTCGTCCTTGTTAGGCAGGCCGAGGTGTTCCTTGGGAGTGACATAGCACAACATGGCGCAGCCATACCAGCCGATCATGGCGGCGCCGATGCCGCTGGTGATGTGGTCATAGCCGGGGGCGATGTCGGTGGTCAGCGGCCCGAGAGTATAGAAAGGCGCTTCGTGGCACCCTTCGAGTTGTTTGGCCATGTTTTCCTCGATCATGTGCATCGGAACGTGGCCGGGGCCTTCGTTCATGACTTGGCAGCCTTTGGCCCAAGCGCGGGTGGTGAGTTCGCCCTGCACTTCCAATTCGCCGAACTGCGCCTTGTCATTCGCATCGGCGATGGAGCCGGGGCGGAGGCCGTCGCCGATGGAAAAGCTAACATCGTAGGCGGCGCAGATGTCGCAGATTTCGTCCCAATGGGTGTAGAGGAAGTTTTCCTTATGATGGGACAGGCACCATTTCGCCATGATGGAACCACCGCGGCTGACGATGCCGGTCATGCGGCTGGCGGTCATGGGGACGAAGCGCAGCAGGACGCCGGCGTGGATGGTGAAGTAATCTACGCCTTGCTCGGCTTGTTCGATCAGGGTGTCCCGATAGATTTCCCAAGTGAGGTCTTCGGCCTTGCCGTTGACCTTTTCGAGCGCCTGATAGATCGGCACGGTGCCGATGGGGACGGGGGAGTTTCTCAGGATCCACTCGCGGGTGGCATGGATATTCTTGCCGGTGGAAAGATCCATCACGGTGTCGGCGCCCCACTTGGTGGCCCAGCGCATTTTTTCGACTTCCTCCTCGATGGACGAGGCGACGGCTGAGTTGCCGATGTTGGCGTTGATTTTGACGAGGAAGTTGCGGCCGATGATCATCGGTTCGCATTCCGGGTGATTTACATTGAGCGGGATGATCGCGCGGCCGGCGGCGACTTCGGATCTAACGAACTCGGGCGTGATTTCGGCGGGGATGCGTTGGGGGAAACGCTGGAAGATGTTCGGTGTGTAGGGGCTGTTGGGGAGCTGGGTGGAACCGGCGTGCTGCTTGTCCAGGTGGTTGCGGACGATGTCATCCTTTTGATCGAGGATTTTCGCCCGACGCATGTTTTCGCGGATGGCGATGAACTCCATTTCGGGGGTGATGATGCCTTGGCGGGCGTAGTGGAGTTGGGTGACGGGGTGCGAGACGCCCCCCGGCCTTGATGTGGGCGAGACGCCCACGCTCTTTGATCGCAGGGGTTGGCGGCGATCGGCGGTGAGGCCGGGGAACTCGACGAATTTGTTGGCCTTCTCGGAGTTGGAAGCGAACTCGGCATGTTTTTCCGTTAGGTAGCCGTTATCCTGCGGTTGGACTTCGCGGCCGTCGTAGGCTTCGACATCGCCGCGGGCGAGGATCCAATCGCGGCGGAGGGCCGGGAGGCCTTGGTCGGAGGTGCCGGTGAAATCCGGATCGCCCCACAGGCCGGAGCAGTCGTAGACGCGGACGGGGGCGTTTTTCTCGATGCGGCCGTTGTAGGACTTGGTGTCGGACAGGGCGATCTCGCGCATCGGCACGCGAACTTGAGGATGAAGATTTCCCTGAACGTAAACGCGGGTGGATGCCGGGAGCTGGGAGCGCGAGGCGTCGTGGGAGGCGGGAGTGGTTGCGCCGGAGGATTCTTCAGGTCGGATCATGGGTGGGAGAGGTGGTGGATTGCGGATTCTTGTGAAAATGAAAAGGCCGTGCGGATGAGGCACGGCCGGGAAGGGGAAACTGCGGGATGGCTTCGACTTCCTACGGCGGCATGACCCGCGTCAGGTTCGGAGGGTTTTTCCCGCGCGTCGGAAAATCTCGGCTCCGCGGTCGCGAAGCTCCCCTGTCGTGTGGCTGCAAGATGGACGGCAGGCGGGGCAGTGCCAAGCGGGAATTCCGGCAGGACGGAAACGCGAAAAAAGCCGGCCCGCATGACGCGGACCGGCCTTCTGAGGCTTTTCTGACTGCGAATTAGTTCGTGATCGCGCCGTTCATGCCATGTGGGAAGAACAGGCCTTCCGAAGCATTCACGCCTCCGTAAACGATGTTAAGCACCTCGCGGGTGGAGCGGCTGAAGGCCAGGGAGTTCCCGTCGGTTGGCACGAGATTGGCGCGGCCGTTGCGGAAGAGATCCTGATCCTTGCCGGGATCTCCGCCAGTCAGCACGCTGCGCAGTTCGGTGATGTCCTTGACAATCTGGCGGACGGCAAAGGGCTGTTGGAAGAGCAGGGTTCTGATGATTCCGGCGTGGTAGGCCTCCACTCCGAGGATGCCGGCTGCGGCTTCCAGAATGCCCTTGTCGGTCAGGAGGGGGCTAGCGCCCTTGTAGGCAGTCACTCCAACGTCTTCGAAGATGAATGCGCCGATGAGGAAATTGACCTCGTTCGCGAAGGGATCGAAGTTTTTCACTCCGATCGCCTCACCAAGAGTTTTGAAGCTCCGCTGCAAATTAATCTTCGGGCGGGCGACGACATTTCCACCGTTGGCTGCGAGCGCTTCGCGGATGAAGCGGACGTGGTTCACTTCGTCATCGGCGATTTCTTCGGCATACTGACGGAAGGCCTTCGTGGAGAAGTTCACCCGTGGGTTCTGCTTGGTGTTCACAGCCTCGCCGGGGGTGCCGTCGCTGCCATCAATATCGACGCCGGCATCGACAAGACCTTTGCCAGTGACCGCGTTGAGGTAGAATTCGGCTTCCAGGTACTCCAGATTCAGGGCGAAATTGAGCACAGCGACATCCGTGGCGGTAGGACCGGGGATGTGGTCGGCCGTTGCCCGGCCCGCGGTGGCAAGGAAGCCGGCTCCGCCTGCGGTGGCGAGACCCATTTTGCGGAGGAATCCGCGGCGGCCGCTCGATGATTGCGTGGATTGTTCGTCGGGGGTGGTGGTGGTATTCATTGTTGTTGGTATCGGTTGGAGTTTGGTCGGTCTATTTCTCGTAAACCTCTCTTCCGATAGGCACGCCGCGTTCCGGGTCCAAACGATCGTTCCCCCGAATGGCAAATAGCCTTATTGCCCATAGGACGAATTCAGTAAAAATCGTTTCGCCTCCGGTGCCGGCAGGGCGTGGTTCCACCGTGCAGGTTGCACCGGAGGTCCCCCGGTTATTGCAAAACCGACTTTTTGCCGATTTTCCCCACGCACGCCGCCACTGACATTATGTCCCGCGACGATTCGTCGCTTCGGCAGTAAACCCCGTAGGTGTAAGCCTCCGGGAGCAGGAATTCGAACGTGCGCACGTGGACGAGTCCGTCGGTGGAACCCTCCAGCCGGGAAATCGTATCTCCCGCGCCTAGCAGGACGCCCATGCCGGCGGCGGCGGCGGCCGCGGCGGCGGTTTCCGAGGGAAACGCCACCGTGTGAACCGGCTGCATGCCGTAGGCGTGCTCGCACCAGAGGGCGAGCGAGTCGGCGAAGCCAGTGATCACGCCATTGTCCGGCAGCAGGACGCTGGAGCGCAGGACCTCCGGAAAGCTGAATTTCCCGCTGTCGAATGGATAGAAATCCGGATTCCATGCCACCGTGATGCCGCGTTCCTTATGGAGAGCCGCTTCTTGGATGCCGGGCGTAAGTCCGTTACGGAGAAATCGGCCCGCGACGACCACGTCGAGTTGGGTGGCTTCCAACGCTTCGGCCCAATTTTCCCCCAGCTCCACGAAAGTCATCGTCACACCGTCGGGCGGCGCGGCTTCGAGGAGCCGCTGGCGGGTCCGCTCGCCAAATTCGGAGCGATCGATGCCGACAAGCACCTCCCTCGCCATGCGCCGGCGCAGGCCGCACATGTCTCCGATGAAGGTCAGGTAGGTATCGCAGACATCGTCGGCGCGTTCCAGAAAGCGCGCGCCGGCGGCGGTCAGGCGGCCGCCGGTGCTGGAGCGCTCCAGCAGGATTAGGCCGGCCTCGCTCTCGAGCCGGCCGATCATGAGGCTGACGGCCGGTTGGGAAATGTTCCAGCGGCGGCCCGTTTCCGTGAAGCTGCCGGTGCGGGCGAGGTGGCGGAAGACCAGCAGGGCGCGGAAATCGATATCCATGGGAATCACGGGAGGGCCGCGTCGGCGAGGCGGGAGAACAGCTCGGAGTAGGGGTGATTTTTCCGCAGGACGGCGGTGAAGCGGTAGCAAGGCCAGGCGGGCGCGGTCGGCACGCGATCGCCGGAGACGTCGTGGGCGAAGACCAAATGATCGTCTTCGATTTCCGCACCGGCGCTGTCCTCGAGAATCCGTCCTCCCGCGGCGCCGGCTGCGTGGAAATCCGCGAGAACGGCTTCCGCGGCGGTGGTTTGGCCAATGCTGGCGATCCACCATTTGCCGTGCGGCAGATGCTTCGGGCTGGCCGGAGCGGTCCCGCGGCCGGATTTGCCGCCCTCGATGCGCCAGGGCACCGGGCCGAGATCGACGCTCTCCAGCCGGTCGGATGCGAGGATGCCGGCGCCGAAATACACGTCGCACTCGGCATTGAGCAAGGCGGTGCGGAGGCGTTTCGTCTCGATGCGCAGGAAGCACGGGCGGAAATGATCCGAGATGGCGAGGCGGGCGAGAAATTCGGTGAAAAGCCCGCCTTTGAAGAACTCGCCGGCTGCGGCGAAGCGCACCATGCGGCCGATTTCATGGAGATTTCTCACGGTATCCCCCAGCCGGCGCAGGCTGCGGGAAAGCGGCGTCACCTGGCCAAGCAGCGCGAGCGCGAAGGGCGTCGGCTGGAGCGTGCGGTCCGCCGCTTCGGTAAATAGCGGGCTTTCGACGGCAGCTTGGAATTCCTCGCAAACGCGTTTCACGTTCGAGCGCGAGCAGCGCAGATCCACCGCCGCATTCGCATAGGATCCCTCGTGGCAGACGACGCAAAAAACCTCCAACTGGCGGAAGGTGATGTTCGGAAGCCGCTTCAGGTCCGGGAGGGTGGTGCGCGTCGCTTCGTTCATTCCAATGACGCGCAACTCTTCATTCCATCCCGCCCGACACAAGGGAATTTCCCTTCTCGCGGGCGGAAATCGGCATCGCAAAATTCTGCCGAGGATTAGCTTGCCAGCTCCCGGCGGATCGCCAAGGGTCCGCCCGTGCACGGGGCGTAGCTCAGCCTGGTAGAGCGCCGCGTTTGGGACGCGGATGTCGTCAGTTCGAATCTGGCCGCCCCGACCACTTCTTTTCCCCGGAGGGGAAATCCGCCTGGGTCAGCGTGCCGATCGCCGCTTGATTGTGGAAAACCCGCCCGGCAGATTCCGCGGCGTGATTCCCAACGTCCTCGCAGAACGCTACGCCTCGCCCGCCCTCCAAGCCATCTGGTCCGCCGAAGGGCGCATCGTGCTGGAACGCGAATTCTGGATCGCCGTCATGAAAGCCCAGCGCGACCTCGGGCTGGACGTGCCGGCCGCCGCGATTTCCGCCTACGAGGCCGTCAAGGATTCGGTGAATCCCGCCTCCATCATGGCGCGGGAGCGGATCACCCGGCATGATGTGAAGGCGCGCATCGAGGAATTCAACGAACTCGCCGGTCATGAGCAGGTCCACAAGGGCATGACCTCGCGGGACCTAACGGAAAATGTCGAGCAGCTCCAGGTCTATCGCTCGCTGCTCGTCGTGCGGGACAAATCCATCGCCACCCTGCGCCGATTCCGCGAGCGCGCCAGCGAATGGGACGACCTCGTCCTGACCGCCCGCACCCACAACGTCGCCGCCCAGCCGACCACGCTTGGCAAGCGCATCGCCATGTTCGGAGAGGAGCTGCTTTCCGGACTGCACGCCTTGGAATCCGTGATTTCCAGCTACGAAGTCCGCGGGCTGAAAGGCGCCGTCGGGACGCAGATGGACCAGCTTTCGCTCTTCGATGGAGACGCGGAAAAGGTCGCGCAATTGGAGCGCCAGGTCGTCGCGCACCTCGGCATGCCCGCCGTGTGGACGAATGTCGGCCAGGTCTATCCGCGCTCGCTCGATTTCCGCGTCGTCGCGGCGCTGACCGACCTTTGCTCCGGCCCATCCTCCTTTTGTAAGACACTCAGGCTCATGGCCGGCCACGAAACCGCCAGCGAGGGATTCGCCCCCGGCCAGACCGGCTCCAGCGCCATGCCGCACAAGATGAATTCCCGTTCGTGCGAACGCGTGAACGGCTTCCACGTCATTCTCAAAGGCTACCTCGCCATGGCCGCCGGACTCGCCGGCGATCAGTGGAACGAGGGCGATGTCTCCTGCTCCGTCGTCCGCCGCGTCATGCTGCCCGACGCGTTTTTCGCCACCGACGGCCTGTTCGAAACGCTGCTCACCGTCCTCGACCAGATGGATGCCTACGAGGCCGTCATCGCCGCCGAAACCGCCCGCTACCTGCCCTTTCTGATGACCACCACGATCATGATGGAAGCGGTAAAATCCGGCGTCGGCCGCGAGACCGCGCACAAGGCCATCAAGGAGCACGCCATCGCCACCGTGAACGATTTGCGCAGCGGGAAAATCGACCGCAACGACCTCGTCTCCCGCTTGTCCGGCGATGCCAGACTCGGCCTCAGCCAGGAAAAACTGGAGGAAATCCTCGCTCGCGGCGACCGCGAATCCGGCGCCGCCAAAGCGCAGATCGCCACATTTTGCGCCGCCGTGAAAGCGCTGGAAACCGCCCACCCGCAAGCCGCCGCGTACGGACCCGGGTCCATTTTGTGAACCGGCATAAACAGCGATCGGACCTTTGGTCGGAGGAAGCTCTCCGCTCCTTCATCCCGGAGGGATCAAAGCCATTAGCCGGGGTCGAGCGAAGCAACACCCCCGGATACCGGACTGGGTCGGAGGAAGCTCTCCGCTTCATCATCCCAGAGGGATCAAAGCCATTAGCCGGGGGTCGAGCGAAGCGACACCCCCGGATACCCGGCGCGCAACGAACCCGATCCCGGAGGGATCGCAGCCTGATGATCCTGCCAACACCTTCAATCGAGGTATTTCGGGTCATACGGAATCCTCGCCTTGTCCAACATTTCCACCAATTCCTCGCGGAACGATTTTACCCGGTGATGCTCTTCTTGATGCGCAATGTATTGCCGGACGCCCTCGCTGGAGGTCGCGCTAACGGTGAACGCGGCGTATCCATCCTGCCACGCGAAGCTCCGCAATCCAACATTCTGGTGCACCCAGACGGATGAGGCTTTCTTCAACTCCCGCAGGACATCCGCCAGGCAATGGGTGGATTTCAGACCGGTGAGGATATGGACATGGTCTGCCACGCCGCCGATTCCCTCTGGAAATCCACCAAGGCCGCGCAGGGTGCCACCCAGATATTCGTGCAGCCTTGGCCGCCATTCGGGGGAAATCGCCGGTTCGCGGTTCTTCGTGGAGAACACGAGGTGGTAATGAAGGCTCAGGTAGGTCGAGGCCATAAGTTCACATCACTGCTGGCATCCCTCCGGGATGCAATATCCTTCTCTTCCCAATTCCGGGGGTGTCATCGCTTCGCTTCTTAACCCCCGGCTAACGGCTGCGAAGCCTCGGGCTTCAAGAGGCCACAATTGCTGAATTACCCTTCAGTTGCTTCCTCACCGATTTCCGGATCACACGGAACTCCCTCACAACGCCGCGATGGCGTCCATGATCCGTTTGGTGACGCGCTCGTAGCCTTCCGTGCCGGTGGCGTTTTTCAGCTCGTCCGGCGTCAGGCGGATGGCCGGTCCGACGCTGACGGTGATGCGGCAGAGGCGGATGCGGCCGGAGCCGCGGGGGAGAGCGTCGCGGGCGCCGGAAATCCGTATCGGCTGGATGACCGCGCCGGATTTCACCGCGATCAGCCCGATGCCGGGCGCGGCCTCGCCGATTTCCCCGTCCAGGGTGCGCGCGCCTTCGGGGAAAACGAGCACGCGGTGGCCTTCGCGGAGCTTGCGGATGATCGTCTTGAGACTCGTCATGTCCGGCCGGTCCTGATCGACGGGGATCGCGTTGAGCCGCGGGTAGAGCCATTTGAAATAGCCGCGGAACAGGGTTTTCCGGGCCAGGAAAATCATCTCGGTCTTATAGAGATTTCCCACCAGCGGCGGGTCGAGGAAGCTTTGGTGGTTCGAGGCGACGAGCACCGGCCCCTCCGTCACCAGGTTGTCCCGGCCGATGATCTGCATGCCGAAAAGGGTGCGGAACGCGGACCCCGCGATCAGCCAGTGCAGCCAGTAAATCCATTTCATGGGAACAAGTGTGCCGTCCGGCCAAGGCAGGCGGGACGGCGGAAAGCGGCGGCACTTTCCCCCGCCGCCGGACCGGGAGGCAACCGGAAAATCCCGGATTTTCCGGTTAGGAATCGCGTCCGAAGAGGATGCAGATCGGCGCGGGGGCGGGCACGGTGGAGGCGGGTTCGCCGAGCCGGCCGGTTTCCGGATCGAGCGGCAGCACGGAGATGTCGTTGGAATCCTGGTGGGCGCAAATCAACCACTTGCCGCCCGGTGCGATCTTGAAATGGCGCGGAATGCGGCCGCCGCATTTGGCGTGCTGGACCAGGGTCAGTAGCCCGGTTTCCGGATCGCGCTTGTAGACCGCGATGGAGTCGTCGCCGCGGTTCGAGCCATAGACGAATTTGCCGTTCGGATGGACCTCGATTTCCGCGCTGGAGCTGGAGCCTTCGAAATCGGCGGGGAGGGTCGGAACGGTGCCGATCACCTTGAATTTCCCGTCCTTGTAATCCGCGATGGTCACGTCGTTCGCCAGCTCGTCGATGACGTAGGCATTTTTGTAATCGGGCGAAAATGCCATGTGGCGCGGCCCGGCGCCGGGCGCGGTTTGCAAGGGCGGGAGCGGCTCGCCGAGCTTGGAGGTGGCGGAATCGAACGGGTAAACGAACACCCGGTCGATGCCGAGATCGGGAACGAAAAGGAAGGAATTTGTCCCGTCGAAATAGACGCCGTGGGCGTGCGGGCCTTCCTGGCGGCCGGCTTTCGGACCAGAGCCGGTATTGGCGACGACGCTTGCGGATGCGTCGGGACTGCCGAGGCGGATGGTGGCAATGTGGCCATCGCCATAATTGGCGACCGCGAGGGTTTTGCCGGTGGCATCGACGGCCAAATGGCAGGGATTTTTCCCACCGGACGAGAATTCGGAAACGAAGCTCAATCCGCCATCCGCGCCGATTTCAAAGGTCGCGACGGAGCCGTTGTCGTCCTTCATGGGCTGGTTCGGGCGGCCGGTGCAGTAGAGGAGCGGCCGGGTGGGGTGGAGGGCGAGAAATCCTGGATTTCCATAATCCGCGGCGAGTTCGGGCTTGGTGAGCGTGCCGGATTTCGCGTCGAAATCCGACCGGTAGATCCCGCGCCTGCCCGTGCCGATAAAAACGGGGGTGGCGGTCAGTGTGGCGGTCATGAGGGCAAGTGGCAGGAGGGATTTGTGAAGCATGGGAGGCGGATACTCCGGCGGTCGCGCGGGTATTCCGGGAAACTCGTTGTCGGCGGCGGAATTTTCCGCATAGCGTGAGCGCCGCGATGCCTCCTGAAGAACCTTACAAACGCTTCAAGATCGAACCGTTGCTGGGCGGGCTGGCGCTGCTGTTGCTGCTGGTGGGCTGCTTTTTCGTGCTGAAGCCGTTTATGTCCGCACTGATGTGGGCGATGATTCTGGCGTATTCGCTGCACCCGCTGCAGGCGAAATTCACGCGCTGGTTCCGCGGCTCGCGGACGTTGGCGGCGTGTTTGGTAACGCTGACGATTACGGTGGTGCTGGCCGGGCCGATCACGCTGATCGGCTTCAGCCTGGCGCAGGACGGCAAGGATTTGACGGAAGCCACACGGAACTGGCTGCGCAGCGCGCCGACGGAAGCGCCGACGTGGATTGCCGACGCGCCGATCGTCGGGCCGCAGCTCGCGGGGTATTGGGAAGGATTTTCCGAGGATCGCGACCGCTGGATGACGCAGCTTGAGAAAGAGGTGAAAACCGCGCCGCGCCCGCGGATCGTCTCCGAGGACGATGGCGGCACGACGCTGGAAGAGGCTCCGCCACCGGTGGCTGTGCCGGTGGAGGTGCCTGATAATGAGGGGAAAAGGCCGGAAACGGCGCACGGCGTGGTGCTGCTAGGACAGCTACTGGTCTGGGCGAAAAGCTGGCTGCTTTCCGTTGGCCTCGCGGTCGGTCGCGGGGTGACGCAGGTGGTGCTCAGCGCGTTCCTTGCGTTTTTCATGCTTCGCGACGCGCCGGTGCTTTCCGAACGGCTATCGGTCGGCGTCGAGCGGCTGGCGGGAGCGCGGGGCAAGCACCTCATCAAGGTCGCCGGAGACACGGTGCGCGGCGTGATTTACGGCATCCTCGGCACGGCCATCGCGCAGGCGCTGGTGGCGGGACTGGGGTTCTGGATCGCGGGGGTGCCGGGCGCGGTGCTGCTCTCGGTGCTGACGTTTTTCTTCGCGGTCATCCCGTTCGGCCCGCCGCTCATCTGGCTGCCGGCGGCGCTCTGGCTCTTCGCGCAGCATCAGGTCGGGCTGGGGATTTTCATGCTCATCTGGGGCGGACTGGGCATCAGCATGGTGGACAATTTCCTGCGACCCTTCCTCATCAGCCAAGGCAGCAAAATGCCCTTCGTGCTGATTTTCTGCGGCGTGGTCGGCGGCGCGCTGGCGTTCGGGCTGGTCGGAGTTTTCCTCGGCCCGACGATGCTGGCGGTGGCTTTCCGGCTCATCGAGGAATGGTCCTCGCACCGCTACGACATGGTTCTGGCGGCCGCCGCGGCGACGAATCCGGGGTTGCGCGCGGCGCGGCTGTCGGACACAGGGGTGCGTGGCGGCGGGACCATCGGAGCTAGGTAAGGTGCTGGATGCGTTCGAGCGGAATTTCCGCGAACGCGGGGAAATCGGCGCATCGGTGAGCGTCTGGTGGGACGGCGCGGAGCTGCTCTCGCTGGGTGACGGCTGGTGCGAGCGCGACCAATTGCGGCCATGGACAGAGCGCACTTTGGCGCCGGTTTACTCCGCCACGAAACCGCTGGCGGCGGCCACGCTGCTCGTCGTGCTGGAGGAAAACGGGCTTGGCCCGGAGACGCCGGTGCGACGGATTTGGCCGGAATTTCCGGTCGCCGCGAGCTTCGCGGAATTGCTTTCCCATCAATGCGGCCTCGCCGCGCTGGATCGCCGGGCAGACGTGTACTCGCACGCCGAGGTGGTCGCGGCCATCGAGGCGCAGACCCCGGCGTGGCTGCCGGGCGAGGGACATGGTTACCACCCGCGGACATTCGGCGCGCTGCTCGATGAGCCGGTCCGGCGACTGACCGGGAGGACCTTGGGCGAGATCTGGCGGGAGAAAATCGCCGATCCGCTGGACCTGGATTTCTGGATCGGCCTGCCGGAAAGCGAATGGCCGCGCGTCTGCCAACTCGTTCCGGGAAAGCCCGGAAAATCGCCCGGCGAGGACGATTTCTTCAAGGAAATGGCCAAGGCCGGCACGCTGACCAAGCGCGCATTCGCCTCGCCCGCCGGGCTGCACTCGGTCTCGGAAATGAATGAGCCGAAAGCCTGGTCGGCCGGTCTGCCGGCATTTGGCGGCGTGGGCACGGCGTCGGCGCTGGCGAAGTTCTATCAGGCTGCGATCGGCGCAATTTCCAGCCCGCTATCCGCAAGCGTCCGGCACGCGCTGGCCACCCCGCGAATCTCCGGCCGCGACCGCGTGCTGCTGCGGCCGACTACCTTCACCTGCGGCGCGCAGACCGATCCCGTGGGCGCCGCGGGCGAGAAATCGCGCCGGATTTTCGGCCCGTCTCTCACCGCCTTTGGCCACCCCGGCGCCGGCGGCAACCACGCTTTCGGCGACCCGGAAACCGGGATTTCCTTTGCCTACATCATGAACCAAATGGAGCTGGCGGTAATGCCCGGCCGCCGCTGCCTGGACATGGTGAACGGGCTGTTCGCGGAGAGTTGAGGTGAGAGTTGCATCGAAGGCGGATCTTTTCGACCGGGTCCCTGGTAGGACGGGTCGCGGAGGGCTTGGCGGATGCAATCCGCCGCCACGGGCGCTTGCGCCCGTGGGCGACCGGTGATCGCCGCTACGGGGCGGGGGTGGAGGCGGCTTCGTGTCTTTCTTCGGCGGCTTCGAGTTCGGCGCGGTCGCGGGGGATGACGCGGACGAGTTTGCGAAGGGTTTCGTCCCAATTCGCGAGGAGGGCGGCGGCTTGGGGGCTGCCGGTGCGCTGGTGATGCGCCTCCACGAGCGATTTCACCTCGGCGCTGTCCTGCGGGCGACGCACAGGGAGGGCGACGACCATTTCGGAGTTCACGCGGGAGTAAAAGCGGCCATCGCCATCGAAGACATAGGCGGTGCCGCCTGACATGCCGGCACCGAAGTTCTTCCCGGTGCGGCCGAGGATGACGATGGTGCCATTGGTCATGTATTCGCAGCCGTGGTCGCCAACGCCCTCGACGACGGCGATCGCGCCGGAGTTCCGGACGCCGAAGCGTTCGCCGGCGCGGCCGTTGGCGTGGAGGCGGCCGCCGGTCGCGCCGTAGAGGCAGGTGTTCCCGCAAATCGTGTTGGTGGCGGCTTCGAATTTCGCATCGGCGGCGACCTTGATGACGATTTCCCCGCCGGCCATGCCCTTGCCGACGTAGTCGTTGGCCTCGCCGGTAAGTTCGAGGCGGACGCCGGAGACGAGGAAGCAGCCGAAGGATTGGCCGGCGCTGCCGCGGCAAGCGATGCGGATGGCGTCGGCGGGCAGGCCGTGATTGCCATGGACGGTGGCGATGCGGCCGGACAGGCGGGTGCCGATGTTGCGGTCGGTGTTGACGACTTCGTAGCTGAGCTCGACCGGCGCGCGGTCGGGGAGCAGGGCGATGGCGTCGAGGATTTCCTGCGGCACAGAGTGCGCGCCGTATTCGGGAGTGGCGGGCGCGGTGGCGCCGGTGACGGCGGCGGTGAGATCGGCGAGGATTTGCAAATCGAGCGCCGGCTTGGCGAGGCCGTCGTTGCGGTCCTTGGTGCGGATGCGGGAAATCGATTCCTCCGGGCGGCCGGTGGCGGCGGCGATGGCGGGGACGACGTCCTTGAGCATCGCGCCGAGGTCGAGGGTGTTCGCCTTCGGGTGGCCCTCGACGTGGCGCTGGCGGAGAAATCCGGGATGACCGATCAGCTCGTCCAGCGTGCGGACGCCGAGCCGCGCCATGATGCCGCGGGCCTCGTCGGCGACGGCGGTGAAGTAGTTGATGACCATTTCGGGCGTGCCCTTGAACTTGGCGCGAAACTTCGGATCGGTGGTGGCGATGCCGACGGGGCAGACGTTGAGGTGGCATTTCCGCACATAAACGCAGCCCATGGCGATCATGGCGGTGGTGCCGAAGTTGTATTCCTCCGCGCCAAGAATGGCGGCGATAACGACGTCGCGCCCGTTGCGGATGCCGCCGTCGGTGCGGAGGGTGACGCGGTCCCGGAGGTGGTTCGCGAGGAGGGCTTGGCGGGCTTCGGAGAGGCCGAGTTCCCATGGCGAACCGGCGTGCTTGGTGGAGGAAAGCGGCGAGGCGCCGGTACCGCCGTCGTGGCCGGAAATCAGGATATTGTCGGCGGACGCCTTGGCGCAACCGGCGGCGACGGTGCCGACGCCGGACTCGGCGACGAGCTTCACGGTGACGCGCGCTTGGGGATTCACCTCCTTTAAATCGTGGATGAGCTGCGCCAAATCCTCGATGGAATAGATGTCGTGGTGCGGCGGCGGAGAGATGAGCTGGACGCCGGGCTGTGTGTTCCGCAGGCGGGCGATGAGCGCATTTACCTTGTGGCCGGGGAGCTGGCCGCCTTCGCCGGGCTTGGCGCCTTGGGCCATTTTGATTTCCAACTCGCCGGCATTCACGAGGTAGTTCGCGGAGACGCCGAAGCGGCCGGAGGCGACCTGCTTGATGTAGGAGCGGGCGGAATCGCCATTCGGATACGGCCGGTAGCGGACGGCATCCTCGCCGCCCTCGCCGGAGTCGGATTTCGCGCCGATGCGGTTCATGGCGATGGCCAGCGTCTCGTGCGCCTCGGGCGAAAGCGCGCCAAGCGACATGGCGGCGGTGGTGAAGCGGCGGCGGATTTGCTCCATCGGCTCGACCTCGTCGAGCGGCACCGGACCGCTGGCGGCGGGGACGAATTCGAGCAAATCCTTGATCGCCACCGGGCTGATTTCCAAGGCGACGCGGACGTATTCGTCGTAATCCTCAGCCTTGCCCGTGCGCACGTAGGTGTGGAAATTCTTGATGACCTCGGTGGTGTAAATGTGGCGCTCGCCGGCCTTGCGGTAGCGATTGTAGCCGGGATCCCCGAGGTCGAGCGTCTCGCCGGCGGGCACTTCCGTCTCAAAAGCGGCCTTGTGGCGGATGACGGATTCCTCCGCGATTTCCCGAAATCCGACGCCGCCGATCTTCGAATGGACGCCGGTGAAGGCGAAATCCACGACCTCCTCACCCACGCCGATCGCCTCGAACGTCTGCGCGCCTTGGTAAGAATTCAGCACCGAGATGCCCATCTTCGACATGATTTTCAAAATGCCTTTCTCAAGCGCCTTGCGGTACTGGGTCATCGCCTTTTGCGGCGTGATTTCCCCCAATTTCCCCTTTCCGGCGTCCGCGGCGACGAGCTGGCGGACGGCGGCGTAGCCGAGGTAGGGGCAAATCGCGGTGGCTCCGAAACCGAAGCAGCACGCGACCTGATGGACGTCCCGCACCTCGCCGGACTCGACGACGAGCGACGCCCGCATGCGCTTGCGGATGCGGTTCAAGTGGTGGTGGACGGTGCCGACGGCGATCAGCATCGGGATCGGGATGCGCTCCGCCGAAGTGGCGCGGTCGCTGAGAATGAGGACATTGCGGTCCTGCTTCACGGCGTTTTCCGCCTCGGTGCAGAGTTCGTCGAGCCGCGCCTTCAAGCCGTCGGCTCCGGCAGAGGCGGGCCAGGTGCAATCGAGCGTGATGGACGGAAATCCCTCGTCATCGAGCTGGCGAATCTTGTCGAGCTGGTGCTCGAAGAGGATTCCGCTGTCCAAACTGACGGTGTGGCAATGCTCCGGCGTCTCGTCGAGGAGGTTGCGCTCCGGTCCGAGTCCGGCGCCTACGGACATGACCGCCCACTCGCGGATCGGGTCGATCGGCGGGTTGGTAACCTGCGCGAAGAGCTGTTTAAAATAGGTGTAAAGCAGCCTCGGATAGCTGGAGAGGACGGCCAGCGGGATGTCATCGCCCATGGAAAAGACAGCTTCCTGCGCGCCCTTGATCATCGGCGGGAAGACCATGTCCAGCTCCTCCAGCGAGATGCCGTGGGCGACCTGCTGGCGGGAAAGATCGAGCGGCGCAAAATCCAAATCCGGCATTTGCGCGTCCGGCGAGGCGAATTTCCGCAGCTCCACGCGCTGCTCGTCGATCCACCGGCGGTAAGGCTTCTGGCGCGCGAGCTCTTCCTTGATTTCCCGGTCGTACTTGAATTCGCCGGTCACGGTATTGGCGGAAATCATCTGCCCCGGACCCAGCCGGCCCTTGCGGATCACCGTGGAATCCGCGAACACCACCGCGCCCGCCTCCGAGCCGATGTAGAGGATGTCGTCCTCCATGATTTTGTAGCGGGACGGGCGCAAACCGTTGCGGTCCAGCGAGGCGCAGATTTTCCGGCCGTCCGTGAAAACGAGGCCCGCCGGTCCGTCCCACGGTTCGGAGAACGAGCGCAGGTATTGGTAGAACGCGCGCAGCTCGTCGGAAATCTGCTCGTCGTCGCGGTAGGCGGGCGGGACCAGCATGCACATCGCGTGCTCCGGCGAGCGGCCGGAAAGGATCAGCAGTTCGAGCGCATGATCGAGCGAGGCGGAGTCGGATTCGCCGTGGCGGATCAGGTTTTTGACCAAGCCGATGTCGTCGCCCCAGACCGGCGAGGCGAAGAATTCCTCGCGGGAGGTCATCCAGTTCCGGTTGCCCTCCACGGTGTTGATTTCGCCATTGTGGCACATCATCCGGAACGGCTGGCCGAGCGGCCACGCGGGGAACGTGTTGGTGGAAAATCGCTGGTGATAGAGCGCGATGGCGACCTCATAGCCCGGATTTTCGAAATCCAGGTAGAACGCCCGCAGCGCCGCCGGCATCGCCAGCGCCTTGTAGGAAATCAGCCGGCTGGAAAAGGACGGGATGTAGAATCCGGCCAAATCCTTGGTGCCGTGTTCGATTTCCCGTCGGCAGAGGTAGAGCTGGCGCTCGAAATCGTCGTCATCCAGCCCGTCCGGCCGGCTCATAAGCAAGTGCTCGATGTGCGGCCGGCTTGCCAGCGCGACTTTGCCAAGCGCGTCGGTATTTACTGGCACGATTCGCCAGCCGATCTTCGCAATGCCGCGCTTTTCCACCACCCGCTCGGTCAGCGATTTCACGCGTTCCAGCGCCTCGGGATTTCCCTCCGGCAGGAAAAACACCCCCACCGCCAAGTCGGAATCTCGCGCCAGCGGGCGGCCCATTTCCTCCGCCACTTCGCGGAAAAGCGGGTAGGGGAGCTGCGTCAGCACGCCCGAGCCGTCGCCGGTTTTCATGTCCGCATCCACCGCGCCGCGGTGGGTCATGCAGCAGACGGAATCGAGCGCATGGTCGAGAATCCGCTTGCTCCGCACGCCTTTGAGGTGGGCGATCGCGCCCATGCCGCAGTTGTCGTGCTCTTGGGAAAACCGGTGCAGCGAGCCGGCGAGGGAAGGGGTGCTGGAGTGATAGAAAGGATTCATGAGAGAAAAGGAAGACCCGGATGGCGTTCCGGGCGGGGGCGCACTGAAAAGCCGGATGATAGGCGTGCCAAGCAACAATGATGCCGCCCGCGGCGAGCCGGCCACTTTCGATTTCCCTGCCTCAGCCCTGCTCCGAAGCCTCGGCCGGCGGCAGCAATCCCAGATTCGTCAGGAACCGGTCTGCCCGGTCGATCGTCAGCTCGAAATTCTTCTGGCTGACGTTGAAATTGAAGAAGCTGTGTTCCGCCCGCTCGAAATCGACCAACTCGCAAACGTTCCCGCGCCAGCGCATCCGGCGGCGGAATTTCTCCACATCCTCGAATGGCGTGATGCGGTCGGATTTCCCGTGGAAGAAAATCATCGGCGGCAGTTTCCGGCGCATCAGCCGTGCGGGACTCAGCCGTTTGGCAGTGCGGGAGTCGGAAAATCGGGCCGATGCCGCGGATTTCCCCGCGGTATTCACCAGCGCGCTGAAAAGCACGAGCGCCTGCGGGAAGCAGTCCACACCATCGACCGGAGGCAGGTCCTTCGCCTTCGGCAGGGCCGCATGCAGCGCGAGAAATGCCCCGCCCGCCGCGCCCGCGAGGATGACCTTGTTCGGGTCGAGATTGAAGGTATCCGCATTCATCCGGACCCAGCGGATCAGATCGCGCGCGTCCTCGATCGCTTCCTGCGGACCAGTCCCGTGCTTCGATCCGGTGCGCGTCTCGGCCGCCACCGCGACCGCCCCGCGGCTGGCGAAATGCAGGCAATGCGGCACGAATTGCGTCGGCGTCGGCGCATCCCACAGGCCGCCGTGAAAAAAGATGACCACCGGCCGCGGCTCCACCGTGGATTTCTCCGGCAGGAACACATGCGCGAGGATGTCACCCTGGCGGCGCTGCTCGTAAACGTAGGTCGCCGCGTCCTTGAGAAGCTCCCGATCGCGCGCCTCGCCAATCGGCGCCACTCTCTGCAAAATACTGCTCATTGTCGGTCCACTGCCGCGCCGGGATCGGTTCGGCGCGCGATTTGTTTGTTGTGGGAATGGGTGGCTTGTCCAATCGTTTCGGCCATGAACCGTCTGATTTTTCCCCTGATTCTCCTTTCCGCGAACTTCGCCGC
This sequence comes from Verrucomicrobiales bacterium, assembly GCA_038235225.1. GTDB lineage: Bacteria > Verrucomicrobiota > Verrucomicrobiia > Verrucomicrobiales > Akkermansiaceae > Luteolibacter. The sequence continues at coordinate 8,855 of JBBSUD010000029.1, read as the reverse complement.
GGCACAGGACGACCTCCGCCCGGCGCTCGAACGCACTTACAATTTGTGGCGGGATGCGATCGTTCGGAAGGACGCGCGCCAATGGGAGCGCGTGACGGCGGAGAGCCGCCGGGTGGAAGTGCGGAACCGCATCCTTTCGGAAAAGATGCCATTTCCCGCAGCCATCTTCGAGCTTCCCGCGCCGCCGCCCGCGCTTGGCGGATTGAAGTTCCTGGAAGCGCTCAGGAACGGCCCCACCGCGAAGGCTTCCTACTTTGGGAAAATCGATTTCGGCGTTGGCGGCGCGCCGAGCGACAACCTGCTGGTCCTGTCGTTCGTCACCGGCGGCGGCGGCTGGCTTTACGATCGGGCGGACTTTGTGAATCTGACGGAGCTTCCCGAAGTGCGGAAAGAACTCGCTGCGGGAGATGTGAAGTATCTTAAAGAAACTCCCGAGGCCCGGCCGGATGGGAAAATCCCGCGAACCCCCATCGTCGCCCGCCCGGCGAAACATATCGCGAAAGTATATGTTTTCTGCCCCGGCCGCGAGGTGCGCGTGCAGGTGAACAAGATTAGCGAGCACCGTTTCGCAAATGCAAAGGAAGCGGAAATCGTGATCGGCGGCGCGCTCGACGGACCGAACGAGGTGCAATATGCCATCAAGCCCTTGGAAGGCGGCACCGGCAAGGAAGTGATGACCATTCGCATCTATCTGGTTTCCGACAACGATGCCGTGAAGCCTCTGAAAGTATTCCAATACCAGCTCGCCGAAGGTGAGAAGCCGAAGCCATTCGGCACCGGCACCTTCGAAGTGGACGCCGCCACGCTGGGGAAATTGCGGTAATTCGGGGATTTGATAGAGCATGAAGTCGCTGGTTCTTCTCGTTCTTTTCACGATCGTCAACGGCCGCGCCGGAGTGTCCGCCATCCGCGAGGACAACCGGATCGTCATCCGGGACGGCGATCAAGAAATCCTCCGCTACCACGCCGAACCGGGCAAGCCGCCGCGGAACGACATTCCTAAAGCATATCTCCGCGGCGGCTACATCGAGGCCTTGTTCACCCCGACCGGCCGCTTGCTCACCGAGGACTATCCGGCAAATCATTTGCATCATCATGGCGTCTGGAGCGCGTGGACCAAGACGGAATTTCAAGGCCGCCACCCGGATTTCTGGAATATGGGAGCGAAGACCGGAACGGTGGAGTTCGTCGCTGTGGACCGCATATGGCAGAAGGACGACCGCGCCGGCTTCCGTGTCCACCATCGTTTCGTGGACCTCACCGCCGACCCACCCGTCACCGCGCTTTTGGAAACCTGGGATATCTCCGCCGGACGATCGCGCGGCAGTTATGTCGTCGATCTGAAATCCACCCAAACCTGCGCCACTGCCTCTCCGCTCGTCCTGCCGGAATATCGATACGGTGGCGTTGGCTTCCGCGGGAATGCCACCTGGGACGGTGCCTCCAACTGCAAATTCCTCACCTCATCCGGCGAAACCGATCGGACCAAAATCGACGGCTCCCGCCCCACTTGGACTTGGCTTGGCGGTCCGGTAAATGGCGCGGATTGCGGAGTCTATCTTCTCGATCACCCCAAGAACTTCCGTTTTCCCCAACCTGTCCGAGTTCATCCCTCGGAACCTTTCGTTTGTTTTGCCCCGCCCCGCCTCGGTGGAATGAAAATCTCTCCCGGAGAAACCCATATTTCCCGCCACCGCCTCATCCTAGTCGACGGCCCGCCCTCCCCCGAAGCCGCCACCCTCTGGCAATCCGAATACGCCAAGTGACGCCCGGAGTTCAAGCTTCAGCTTGCTCTTTGGCGTCGTCCCGGACGAGGAAGAGCAGCCTGAAGGCCGGACTCCGGGCGCCCGGAGTTCGAGCTTCAGCTTGCTCTTCGGCGTCGTCCCGGACGAGGAAGAGCAGCCTGAAGGCTGGACTCCGGGCGCCCGGAGTTCAAGCTTCAGCTTGCTCTTCAGATTCGTCCCAAGGGCCGGGAACTAAACGTCCCAGCCTTTTCCGAAATTCAGAATCGGATATTCATTCCATCTCCTCATGGCCTCTTCCCGCCCCACCCGGGCGATGTATTCCGCCGCGCTTGGCCAGCGCCATTGATCCCAGTTCATGACATAGCCGTGTTTCACCGGATTGTGCTGCACGTAATTGATCGCCGCCATGTGGTGTTTGTCGTTGTGGATTTTCCGGTCGAGGCAACCGAACCAAACCTTCCGCCCCCGCGCGTCCTCTTCTCCATTCCAGCGATGGGAAGTTCGTCCATGGAGTTTTCCCAGCTCTTGCAAAAGAACGGAGTTGGAATCCACAACCACCAGCACATGGCAATGGTTCGGCAGCAAGGCCCAAGCATCGACTTTGACAGAATGGGCGGTGCTGACCTCCATCAATTCGACAGCGAACGCATCCATTCTGCTGTCCGAAAGTCCGATCCGAGGTTTGTGCTCATAACAAGTGCCGGTGATCAGATAAACGCCTTTACCGCTGTGATGCTTCGGACTGTGCTTGGGATTCCCTTGTAGTTTCCTTGTGGCGGTTGCTTCCTCCCGTTGTTCCGGTGTCATGGAGCGCCAACGATACATGATTGGCAGTTATGTCAACGGATCCGGAAGGGCCAGTCTTTTTTGAAATGGTTAGATCATTCCGCCCGGGGTTCAAGCTTCAGCTTGTTCTTTGGCGTCGTCCAGGAAGAGAAAGAGCAGCCTGAAGGCCGGACTCCGGGCGGCCGGAGTTCAAGCTTCAGCTTGCTCTTCGGCGTGGTCCCGGAAGAGGAAGAGCAGCCTGAAGGCTGGACTCCGGGCGGCCTTTAGAATTTCCTTAACACGGTATCCACGCATAACTTGGGATCCGTTTGCGGGTGGTCCAATGTATAGTGCAATCCCCGCGATTCCTTGCGGCGGGTGGCGCATTCCACAATAAGTCCGGCCACGGCGACGAGGTTGCGGAGTTCCAGAATATCGGCGTTCACGCGGTGGCCCCAGTAGAACTCGCGGACTTCTTTCTTGAGATTCCGCAAGCGCGCGGAGGCCCTGCGGAGGCGATTGTCGGTGCGGACGATGGATACATAATCCCACATCAGCCGACGGATCTCATCCCAATTGTGATAGATGACAACCAGCTCGTCCGGCTCCGCGGTATCGCCGTATTCCCACTCCGGGATCTCCGGCGGCGCGGGCACTTCCTTGCCGGGCGGATGGTGGCACATCATGTCTTCCAACGCGCGGCGGGCGATGACATTGCCTTCCAGCAATGAGTTCGAGGCCAGGCGGTTCGCGCCGTGAAGTCCGGTGCATCCGGCTTCTCCCACCGCGTGAAGTCCGCGCACCGTGGTTCTTCCATTCACATCGGTCAGCACGCCGCCGCATTGATAGTGTGCCGCGGGCACCACGGGAATCGGCTGCGTTTCGAAATCCAAACCGAATTTCAGCAGCGTGTCATAGATATAGGGAAACCGTTCTTTCATGAAGCCTTTCGGCTTCCGCGTGACGTCCAGATAGACGCACGGCGCGCCCGTCCGTTTGAGTTCGCGGTCGATGGCGCGGGCCACGATATCCCGCGGCGCCAGCGATCCGCGCGGATCGATCAGTTTGGTGAAATCCTCGCCTTTGGCATTTACCAGAACGCCGCCTTCGCCGCGCAGCGCCTCACTTACCAGAAACGAGCGCGCCTCGGGTCCGGTTGCACCGGGATTATAGAAACACGTCGGGTGGAATTGGATGAATTCCATATTCGCGATTGACGCGCCCGCCCGCCAGCCGAGGGCCACTCCGTCGCCGGTGGCAGAGTCCGGATTGGTGGTGTAGAGATATACTTTTCCACATCCGCCGGCGGCCAGCACCACGCGGTCCGAGCGGAAAACGCGCACCTCGCTGGTCTTGGTATCCAAGACATAAGCACCCAGCACGCGATCGTCCACCACCCGGCCGAGGCGCGCGGTGGTGATGAGATCGATGACAAAATGATCTTCCAGCAACGTCAGGTTCGGCGTCGCGCGCGCTTCCTCGATCAAGGCCCGGGCGATTTCGTGCCCGGTGGTGTCCCGCGCGTGGAGAATCCGCCGGTGCGAATGCCCGCCCTCTTTTCCCAACTCGAATTTCCCGTCTTCCCGGTCGAACGAGACGCCGTGTTGGAGCAAATCGTCGATCGCCGCCGCGCCCTCGCCGACGATCGTCCGCACCGCCGCCTCGTCGCAAAGTCCGGCGCCGGCATCGAGCGTGTCCGCCACGTGGCTTTCCAGCGTGTCGCCGCGGTCGCGCAGATTTTCCGGCAGGACCGATGCGATCCCGCCCTGTGCCCACGCCGTGTTCGACTCGTAGGCCTTGCCTTTGGTCAGGACGACCACCGTGCCGAATTTCGCCGCGCGCAGCGCGAAGGTAAGTCCGGCGATGCCGGCGCCGATCACCAGGAAATCCGCTGTCATGTGGCGCGCAGCATGAACGCGGACCGGCCACGGAAAAGGGGAAATTTGCAGCCGCCCGCCTTGACCCGGCGGCCCCCGCGGTTCACGCCTCTGGCATGAATTACTTCGTGACCGGCACCGATACCGGCGTCGGCAAAACCTACGTGACCCGCCTGATTCTCGAACTCCTCCGCGAGTCCGGCCGCGATGCCGTGGGCTACAAACCCGTTTCCTGCGGCGACCGCGACGATGCACGTATTCTCGCGGAAGTTTCCGGCGGCTTGGAAATCGACGAGGTGAATCCGCTCCATTTCAACACTCCGGTAGCGCCCCATGTGGCCGCCTTGTTGGAAAATCGCCCGGTGAATACTGCGGAACTCATCGCCGGTTATCATGGTTTGGCGGCCAAGCACGAACAGGTGTTTGTGGAAGGCGCCGGCGGTTGGGAAGTGCCGCTAACCGCCGATTACCATATCTCCGATCTGGCGGTGGATTTGAAATTGCCGGTAATCCTGATCGCCGCGAATCGTTTGGGAGCGCTCAATCATATCTTGCTAACTGTTGCCGCCATCCGGAGCCGCGGGTTGGAATGCGCTGGGATTTATTTGAACCAGTTAGGTGACGAGATGGACACGGCGATGATCACCAACAAAGGCATCATCGAAGATATGGTGAAGGTGCCGTTGCTCGACCATTTGATTCATGGCCAGGATTTCTTGGAGGTGGATGGGTTGGGTTGAAAGCGGGGTGCCGGATGGCCGCGGGCAAGCAGCGGTTCCGGCGACCTTTCAGGCCGCATGACTGTCGGTGCCGGGGTCCCCGGGCTGAAGCCCGGGGCTTTATTCCCTCGGACTTTCAGCCCGGATTTCAGCGGACCGTTAGTCCCGATTACATTGGCTGCGGCCCGAATTGCACCGGGCTGAGATACAACAATTCACTAAGTATTCATCCGCGATTCCAGCGGGTTTTCATGATGAAATGCAATCGAGATTTCAGGTCGGACTCCAATGGAGTTTTTAGCCGGGATCTCGGCCCTAAAAGGGCCAGGGAACGAAGCCCGGCCCTTCAGGGCCGGGCTTCGTTCCTGAATCTGAATCGCGGCCTGAAAGGTCGCGGGAAATCGTAGGCGGCCGGACTCACGCGCCGCGCATCAGCGAGATTTCCGCGAGGGAAATTAGGGATTTCAAAAGCTCCTCGCGCGGGGTGGTCTTGAGGTCGGCGACGGGGACGGCGCGGTCGAGGGTGAATTTCCCGGAACGGGTGCGGCGGAGGGCGCTGAGGTGGGCGCCGCAGCCGAGTTCCGCGCCGATGTCATGGGCGTACGTGCGGACGTAGAAGCCTTTCGAGCAGTTCACTGTGAAATCCACTTCCGGCAAGGCGACCCGCGTGACATGGAATTCGGTGATATGAACTTTGCGCGGCTCGCGGACGATTTCGATGCCTTTGCGCGCCAGTTTGTAGAGCGGCACGCCGTCTTTCTTAATGGCGGAAACCATGGGCGGGATTTGCTCGAACTCGCCAGTGAATTTCCCGAATGCGGCCTCGACCTGCGCCTGTGTCAGCTCGGGCACTTCCTTGGTTTCCAAGGTGTCGCCTTGGCGATCCTGGGTGCTGGTGGTGCTGCCGAGCGTGAGCGTGCCGACGTATTGCTTGTCCTCGCTCATAAGCAAATCCTGGATCTTGGTGGCGCGGCCGATGACGAGCATCAGCAGGCCGGTGGCCATGGGATCGAGCGTGCCGCAGTGGCCGATTTTCTTGGTATCGAGCGCGCGGCGGGCGATGGCGACGACGTCATGGGAGGTCATTTCCTCCGCCTTGTCGATGAGCAGGACGCCGCTGGGGCCGGTGTAGTCTGGGGGTGCGTTTCTCATGGGAAATCGGGGAAATCGGTCACAGTCCGGCGGCTGCGATGCGGGCGTGGATGGCGGCGAGCACCTTGGATTTCGCGTCGGCAACGGGGCCCGGCATGCGGATGCCGGCAGCGAGGGCGTGGCCGCCGCCGCCGAATTTCTGGGCGATGTCCGAGACATCGACGCGCTTGTCCTTCGACCGCATTGAGACGCGGATTTTACCGTCCGGCAGCTCTTCGAAGAAGACCGCGAGTTCCACGCCGCGGATGGCGCGGATGATGTCGATGAGGCCCTCGCTGTCTTCCGGCTGGAGGTCGAGATCGGCGCGGGTTTTGTCCAGCATTTGCCAATGGGCGACGCGGCCGTCGTCGCTGAGCTCCAGCGTGTTGAGCAGGGCGCGCATCAGCTCGACGCGGCGGTACGGGTGGTTGTCGTAGGTGCTGGAATTGATGGCGCCCACGTCGAGGCCGCGGCGGATCAGATCGGCCGCCATGTCGTAGGTGTCGGCCGTGGTCGAGGGGTACTGGAAGGAGCCGGTATCGGTGGAAACGGCGACGTAAATGGCGTCGCGCGTCTCGGCGGGCATCGGCAGGCCGAGGCGGGTGATAAGCTGATAGAGAATCTGGCCGGTCGCGGGGCTGGTGGAATCGATGAGATTCAAATCGCCGTAAGCCGGATTGGATTTGTGGTGATCGATATTCAGCCAGATCTCCGCCTTGGATGCGGCGCGGAGTGCGTTTTCCCCGAGGCGCGGCTTGGTCGCGGTGTCGAGCGCGATGGCGACTTCGACGTCGAGCGGATCGGCCGGCGGAGTTTCGATTTTCTCCGAGCCGGCCATGAAAGCGAGGTTGTCGGGCAGGCCGTCCTCGTTAATGAGGCGGACGGATTTGCCGGCGGCCATGAGCGAATATCCGAGCGCGAGTTGGGAGCCGATCGCGTCTCCATCCGGGCGGACGTGGCTGATGAGGACGAAGGATTTCCGCTCGCGCAGCACGGCGCCGATCTTGTCGAAATCGGCGTGGGAGAATGGTTTGGGAGAGTCGCTCATGGGGTGGGACCGCGGCGCGGGGCGCGGATTCTTCCCGGCAACCCGACCGGCGCAAGGATAAATCTGGCGGGGAAATCGGCGGATTTCCGCGCGCTTCGGGGGAAATCCCGCCCCTTGACAGGGCGGGGGATTGGCCGGAGAGACCGGCCATCGCCCTTTCTTCGAAATCACCGGCAAGCAGCCACCACTCCCATACCTGGCCGCGTACGGCCAGCCGCGAACATTGGATTGCCTGCCATTTCTGCGACACGCCGCATCTCTCGGACGCTATCGGCGAAGGCATGGCCGCGCACTGCCGGCTGTGCGGCGAGGCGATCTATTGGAATCGCCGCTCCAGCCTCACCAAGGCCGTCGCATTCGGCCTGACCGCGGCGTTCCTGCTGATTCTGGCCAATCTTTTCCCCTTCATCTCGATGGATGCGCTGGGGAACAAATCCGTGGTCACGGTGCCCGGCTCGGTCGTCGCGCTGTGGGATGACGGGGCCGCGCCGATCGCCGCGGCGATGGCGGTATTCGTGCTGATCCTGCCCGCGCTCATGATTTGCAGCCTGCTCTATCTCTGCGTGCCGCTGCTTTTCGGAATAGCCCTGCCGCTCGCCACGCCGGTTTTGCGGACCTTCCTGACGTTCCAGCCGTGGGCGATGGTCGAGGTGTTTTTCCTCGGCGCGCTGGTCAGTTTGCTGAAGCTCGTGAAGCTCGCCGATGTGGACTTGGGAGTCGGGTTTTGGTCGATCATGGGGCTGATGATCTGCATGGCCGGCGCGGTTGGCGGGATCGACAAGGTGGAGCTTTGGGACCGCATCGAGGTGGCGCGGGGGTGGAGGAAATCGGCATGAAATCGCTCGCCCCGCTATCCCGGATTTCGCAAAGCGCGCTCCAGCAAGGACTCGCGAGCTGCCACACCTGCTTCCTGCTGAGTGAGGCGCGCCATCACACATGCCCGCGCTGCGGCTCGCCGCTGCACGCGCGGAAGGACCGCAGCATCGAGCGGACGATCGCCTATGGCATCGCCGGCATCTTGGCCGCGATCCCGGCGAATCTCCTGCCGATCATGGTGGTGACGCAGCTCGGCGTGCCTGAGAAATCCACGATTCTCGGCGGCGTGGTGACCTTCTGGTCGATGCACGCCTACCCGGTGGCGATTATCATTTTCATCGCCAGCGTGATGATCCCGATTCTGAAATTCCTCGCCATCGGCGCGCTCGTCGCCACGGCCACCGGCAAGCTCCGGCTCGACGCCCGCCGCGCGAATACGATCTACTGGCTGACCGAGCTCGTCGGCCGCTGGTCAATGGTGGACGTCTTCGTCGTCGCCATCCTCGTCGGGTTGATTCACATGGGAAATTTGATGTCGATCGACCCCGGCGGCGCGGCGCTGGCCTTCGCGCTGATGGTGATTCTCACGATGCTTTCCGCCCATTCCTTCGACCCGCGGCTCATTTGGGACCGGCTGCGCGAATCTAAACGACCATGAAAGAAGAAGAAATTTCCGAAGACAATCACCCGGAGGTGCGCCCGGCGCGCCGCTTCAATCCGGTGTGGATCGTGCCCATCGTCGCGCTGCTGCTGG
>JBBSUD010000028.1:0-47146 GCA_038235225.1 Verrucomicrobiales bacterium | reverse complement strand
TCTCCAAATATTGTGCTTTGCTCGTCTGGCTCATGATTCCGGATAGTGTTTTCATCCGGTGTCATTCTTTCTGACGCAACGACCGCTCAAAGCGGATTTTTCAAACGCTCCCCGGTGTCATTCTATCTGGCGCAATGCGCCATCGTCGCGCATCGCGGAAATATCGGCGGCGGTGAGACCGAGCACTTTCGCGAACTTCTCCGGCGTTTTCTCCGCCAGGAAATCGATGACATCGTCCGCTTTGTAGCGATCGCGCGGCTTGTAATAGGCTGCTTTCGGCAGCGGCTTGGCGGGCAGGATTTCCACTTCCACGGCATAGAACTCGCGGATTTCCCGGGCCGCCGCATCGATCACGGATTTCTCCACCGCCCCGAGCGGCTGGATTGCCACAAGCGGCTCGGCGCGGAGTGCGCCGGCGGCCAGCGCGAGCAGGAGAAGCAAGTTTTTCATGGGAAATCGGCAGCCACCTTGCCGCTCCACCGGCCTGCTGGCAACCTCCAGGCGCGGCGGTTTTTCCGCTTCCGATTTCGCCCCGCGCGGGCATCGTCGGCCCATGCGCTACGCGGAAAAGCTCCAGCAAAGGATCGCCAAAACCGGCTCGCGCCTGTGCGTGGGCCTCGACCCCCGGCCGGACGAGGGCGGCGCCGCGTTCGCGGGAAATTTCCTCAAGCAGGTCGTCGAGGAAACCGCCGTCTGGGCCGCCGCCTTCAAGCCGAACATGGCGTATTTCGAGGCCATGGGCATCGAGGGAATCCGCTTGTTGGAGGATCTGCTCGCCGGCATGCCGGAGGATGTGCCGGTGATTCTCGACGCCAAGCGCAGCGACATCGGTGAGACCCAGAAATACTACGCGCAGGGGTATTTCGGCGGCTGGAATGTCGATGCGGTGACGCTCAATCCCTTCCTTGGCTACGATTCGCTGGAGCCGTTTCTCGATTGGGAGGGCAAGGCGGTCTATCTGCTCGCCGTCACTTCGAATCCCGGTTCCGCGGATTTCCAACGCCAGAAACTGGCCAACGGGCGCGACGTTTTCGAACTCGTCACCGCACTGGGAGAGCGCGCGAAGAATGAGAACCGCGCCACGGATGTCGGCTACGTTGTGGGACTTACCAACGCGGCGGACGTGTTGGAGAAAATCCCGGACGCGCCGCTGCTGGTCCCCGGCCTGGGCGCGCAAGGCGGCGACATCGCCTCGCTGGCCGCCGCCGCGCGGACCGCACCGGACGTGATCAACGTTTCCCGCGGCATCCTCTACGCCGCGGATGATCGCGGCTTCGGAGCGCGGGCCCGCGACTGGTCGGAGAAGATTTCCGCCGCCTACGTTGGCTAAGAAAAAGATTTCCGGTGGAATCCCCACCATGGACCGCTAGAATCGAACGACAGTGCATCAAGACGATTTCCCAACCACCGAGCCGGAGCCACGCCGCTATTCCGGCCTGATGCCCCACAAAGGCTGGCCACAGCGGAACATGAAGTTCTGGCGCCACCGCGTCCTTCCCGGCATGTTCAAGAGCACCGACGGAAACGTCCTCGAACCGGTGCTCGACCCGCCGGGACCGGACAAGGTGCGCATCACCTGGATCGGCCACGCGTCGTTCTTTCTGCAATTCGCCGGGCACTCCGTGATCGTCGATCCGAACTGGGCGAAATGGCATGGCCCCGTCCGCCGCCAGCGCCAGCCCGGCCTCAGCCTCCGCGCCGTTCCAGAGGTCGATCTCGTGCTCGTCACCCACGCCCATTTCGACCACCTCCACAAACCGAGCCTCCGGATTCTCAAGGCCCGCGAAGGCATCGTCGTCCCGCGGGGCAGCGGCTCGCTGGTGCGCCGCCTGGGATTTCACACCACCCATGAAATGAAAATCTGGGATCGGCTGGACTTCGGCGAGCTGGAAATCATCCACACGCCCTGCCACCATTGGGGCGCGCGTTTCATTCACGACACCCACCGCGACTACGGCGGCTACATCGTCCGCGCCGGCGGGAAAAGTGTCTTTCATTGCGGAGACAGCGCCTACTTCGACGGCTTCACCGACATCGGCAAACGCTTCGAAATCGACATCGCCCTCATGCCCATCGGCGCATACGAATCCCCCAGCGGACGCGATGTGCATATGAATCCCGAGGAAGCCATGCGCGCTTTCGCGGACTTGGGGGCGAAAGTCATCATACCGATGCATTATGGCACCTTTCCGTTAGGCAACGAGCCGCACCACGAACCGGTCGAGCGCCTGCTGATGGAAGCCGACCGCCTCGGCATCAGCGATCGCGTCCTTATTCTCGAGGAAGGCGTGGGAATCGAATGGTGATGCAACTTTTCGGGAACAAATTCCGATTTCATGTATCCTATGCGCATGAAAAGACGCCTCGCCTTAGCCATCCTCTTACTCGCCCCCACCTTCGCCTCCTGCCAACCTCAGAAAGCCATGACCGCCGCCGATAAAAGTCCCGCAAAAATGCCCGCAGTCCCCGCCGGAGCCGAGGTCGCAACCCTTGGCGCGGGCTGTTTCTGGTGCATCGAGGCCGCTTACAGCCAGCTCGATGGCGTCTATTCCGCCACCTCCGGATATATGGGCGGCGCGGAAAAGAACCCCACCTATGAAGAAGTTTGCAGCGGGGATTCCGGCTTCGCCGAGGTGGTACAGGTTGTATTCGACCCCAAGAAGCTGCCTTATGAGAAAGTCCTCGCCTGGTTCTGGGACTTGCACGATCCCACCACTCTCAATCGCCAGGGCAACGACGTTGGAACCCAATATCGCTCCGTCATCTTCTATCATTCCGACGCTCAGAAGAAAATCGCGGAGCAATCCGAAAAGGCCGCCCAAGCCAATTTCAAAAGCCCGATCGTTACGAAGATCGTGAAAGCTCCCGAGTTCTATCCGGCGGAAAGTTATCATCAGAATTATTACAAGGAGAACAAGTCGAAGAACCCATATTGCCGCTTCGTCATCGAACCGAAGCTGAAGAAGCTGAAGCTCGACCATTGAGGGGTAGGAGAGTTGGTTAATTCGAGAATCGGATGAAGCGCCGCGCTGGTGGGTCGGGTCCGAGTGCTGCTCGCGTGCGCCAGTCGGAAACAGCCGCGCGCCGGAAGTGGCGGCGCCACTCGGAGGGAAAAGAAGCGCGGTCGAGGGAGGCGATGCAGCCGGAGACCGCCGAGATTGCGAGGCGGCTACCTCGGTTCTTCTCCGCTCCGCCGCATTTAAGAGTTGCATCTTCGGAACGGTGAAGTCCAGAAAGCGCTGCCATCATTGGTAAACTTCTCCGTAGTATTTAATGAAAGCCAGCCGTTTCGTCTGTGGTTCCTCTCTCCTCCTCGCCACTTGGCTTGGTGCCACGTTTTTCAATGAGGTCCCGTTCCAGCGCTATCCGAAGCTCGAGAAAAGCCCGGTCACCGCGTCGCTCGGCGAATCCAAGGCCCGCGGCATAGCCGATACGACCGGCGCGATGACCCTCCCAAGCGTCACGCCATGACTCCGGAACCGCCGAAATCCGTGGAACTCGAGGCCGGCGTGCATTTCCTCTGCACCTGCGGGAAATCCGGCCATCTGCCCTTCTGCGATGGCTCGCACAAGGGCACCGGCTGCCGCCCGGAGCGCATGGAAGTCTCCGAAAAAGGGATGGTTCAACTCCCCGCCCGCCAGTTCCCGACGGCCTCGGATTGAGCGTCGGAACGTTCCCCTCCGCACCCGCCGTATCGGCGTGGATGATTCGGAAAATCCGGCCGTTGCCGGCCGCGCTGCTTCTCCTCGCCCACGCTACGGCGAATCCGTTTTTCGCCATGGATACCGGCATCCGTGGCACCCCGGAGGCCGTCGCCACCACCCTCCACGAGCTTGGCTATGACGGACTCGGCGCCAGCGGCACTGATATAAAACCGACGCTCGCCGCACTCGAATCCCGGAACCTGCGCCTCCAGAATGTCTATCTGACGCTCGCCATCCACCCCGGCGAGCCCGCTCTCACGCCCGCCATCCGCCAGCTCGTTGCAGACCTTCGCGGTCACGATTCCGCCCTCTGGCTGGCGATTTCCCAAGGTCCGCCGGACGATACCGCGCTTGCCACCGCATTGCGGGAAATCGCCGTGGTTGCGGACGGGGCGGGTGTCGCAGTCTCGATTTATCCGCACACCGGCTTCCGCGTCTCCCGGTTTTCCCAAGCCGCGGAACTCGCCGCCGCCATCGACCTGCCGAACACTGGCATCACCTTCAATCTCTGCCACTGGCTCAAGGTCGAGGGCGATGCCGACCCGCTGCCCGCCATCATCCGCGAGAAATCGCGACTCCAATTCGTCACCATCAACGGCGCCGACCGCGGCGACACCCGCGCCATGGGCTGGGACCGCCTCATTCAGCCGCTCGGCCGCGGCAGCTACGATGTGCCCGGATTTCTCCGCCGCCTGCGGGACCAAGCCGGCCGGACGGGCCCGATCGGCCTGCAATCCTACGGCATCCCCGGCGATTCCCGCGCTAATCTCGCCGCCTCCCTCGCCGCTTGGCGGCGAATGACGGAATCGCTCGATGGGATGGTTCTCTGCGGCTACCAAGGCTGGTTCCGCTGCCCCGGCGATGGCGCAGATGTCGGCTGGCGGCACTACTCGGCCGGCGGGAAATTCGGCCCGGACAGCACGCAAATCGAGATGTGGCCGGACATGAGCGAACTCGCGCCGGACGAACGATTTCCCACCCCGTTGCGAAATCCCGACGGCAGCGCCGCGGAAATCTTCAGCTCCGCCCACCCCGCCACCGTCCGCCGCCACTTCCGCTGGATGCGCGAGTATGGCATCGACGGCGCATTCGTGCAGCGCTTCGCCACCGACCTCCGAGATCCCCGCACCCGCGCCGCGGCCGATCTCGTTCTTGCCCACTGCCGCGCCGCCGCCGCCGCCGAGGGACGGAAATGGGCGCTCATGTATGATCTTTCCGGCCTCCAGCCCGCCGAATTCCCCAGCATCATCGAGGATTGGAGACGCCTCAAAACCGACGATTCCGCCGGCCTCCGCCTCGCCGGCAAGCCACTCGTCGCGCTCTGGGGCATCGGATTTTCCGACCACCCCGCCGCTCTCGCCGAATGGCGTGACCTCATCCGCCAGCTCAAATCCGACGGCCGCGCTGTCATGCTCGGCGTCCCCTACCACTGGCGGACGCTCGATCAAGACTGCGTCCCCGACCCCGCGCTCCATGAAATCCTGGCCATGGCCGATGTCATCAGCCCGTGGTCCGTCGGCCGCATCGCCACCCCGGAGGATGCCGCCAGCCGCGTGAAATCCGTCCTCCAGCCCGATCTCGACTGGTGCCGCGCGCGCGGGATTTCCTACCTTCCCGTCGTCTTTCCCGGCTTCAGTTGGAGCAATCTCCAACGCAGCCGCGGCAGGAAATCCCCCATCAACCAGATTCCCCGCCTTGGCGGGAAATTCCTCCAAAGCCAGGCTGCCGCCATAAAATCCGCTGGAGCCACGGCCGTGTATATCGCCATGTTCGACGAAATCGACGAGGGCACCGCCATCTTCAAAACCTCCCCCACCCCGCCCGCCGGCGGGCCGCCTTTCCTCGCCGAACCCGGCATTCCGCCCGACCACTACCTCCGCCTCGCCGGAGAAATCGGGGAAATGCTCCGGGGCGCTCGCTAAATCAAAAAGGCCGATCGCTTCAAAAATCCGGGCAGGTTGCCGCGATCCACCGGCCTCTCTCTCCGGAATCCGGCCCTGAAAGGACTTAGTAACAAAGCCCGCCCCTTCAGGGCCGGAAACTTGTAGAACCCAGGAATTGCGGCCTGGAAGGTCGCCGGAATTCCCGGTTTGCCCGGCGTAACCAGCAGCCGCTTGTGGGGATCAATTCGTGCGCCGTTCCAAAGAAGAATCGCGAGCCCATGACTCAGATTGCATCCACGGCGCGAAGAGCGAACAAAATCAAGGTGCCTCGAGGAGCCCTGTCATCGACTCGCCCATTTTGGAACCGATCAAATAGAGTGTCTCCCAGTTCCGATACCAATGATAGTCCTGCGCGGAAGGTGATTCCTCCCGCGTCCGCTGGAATCCGCGTGTTTCCACCGCCGCTACCGTGTTCAGGAATTCGGGATGTTTATCTGGAATCGCCAGAGCCAGCTGGTCTGTCATCAGCTTCTCGACCCGCGCCTTGTGACCCCCTTTGATATCCCATCCGCCCATGCCGGTGTTAGCGATGACAAAGGGGAGTTTCGGCAGCGCAAGATCCTTCCGGATGTCCATGATGAAGTTTCCGAGGTTTTTCTCATAGGCATTCACCGCCGCCTCGTCGATGCGATCATTCCATCCCTGATGCCAACCCATGCCGAGGATTTCGTAACCCTTGCCGGAATAGGCCGGAAAATATTTCCTCAGGCTACCGGTAACTTCCCTCACATGGCGGAGGAGTTCCGCATACTGGTATCCCGTGTCGCCATCCACCTTGGGAACGGGGTATTCCTGCGAGCGGGGAGATAGAAAGTTTTTCTGCAGCGATCTGCCGCCCCAAGCCGACTTGATCAACAGGACCGGGTCTTCAAAATGGTCTCCCATGACAAATCCGAAGCCATACTCCGGACCGATGTGGTCCGGAGTGGCCCCGAACCCGGTTGTAAGCCAGCCCTGTTGCTCCTTGCCCGGGATGGAGAGATTCACAATCCAGACATCGTCGCGGACCACCGGTTTTCCATGTTGATCCGCAAGCTGGCCATAGTCTTTTGGATTGCTCTTGAGATATGCCTCCATGGTCCCGGGAGATCCGGTCACCTGCCCGAATCCCACCATGTTCGACTGGCCGGCCAAGATGAAAATCTTCAGTTTGCCGTTGGCGGGGACGACCGCTGGCGCCGCGCTCACGCCAGCCGGACTCGCTAACAAGATCGCGCTGACCGCCGCGCGGATGAATTGGAAAAAGCGGGCGGGAGTGGATGGGGTGTTGGACATGAGGGTCGGTGTGAATTTGTGAAAACGGTCTGAGGGTATTGGATAACTTGTGGCAAAGTTCTCGTCATTGAGGAAAGGGCGATCTTGAAACTAGTGAAGTGTCGTCCTCCAAGGATGCAATTGGCATTGGATTGAGGTCCGCCGCCAG
The DNA here is from genome assembly GCA_038235225.1 of Verrucomicrobiales bacterium. GTDB lineage: Bacteria > Verrucomicrobiota > Verrucomicrobiia > Verrucomicrobiales > Akkermansiaceae > Luteolibacter. Next base: position 40,076 of record JBBSUD010000028.1, on the reverse strand, counting down.
AGATGGCGTGCGATTCCATTTCAAATCAGTCAAGGATCAATTTAATTTATAGGTATTAGAATCCCCCAGCCGTTAGAGATCATTGGCATGGGGCATCAACCCATGCCCCTACCAGACGATGTTTTGCTCGAATTATGGGATCAGGGTTTCCGATCAAGCGATCACGGTCAGCTTGGAAATCGAGAATGTTTTCCGGAAAGTTCCCCACTACGCTTGAATCTTGCACCTTCAGATCGATTATGGTCCGGTTACCTTGAGGCGGACAAATTGGTTCGTCCCGGCGGGAAATGAGTATTTCAACTCATTGCCGCTGATGACCACGGTGCCACCCAGAATTTCGGTGGTCCAAGAATCGGCAGCAAGGGTGGGAGAGGTTTCTACAAAGAAATCGGTGCCATAGGTGCCGTTGTAGCTGGCGGCCTTGACCCAAGTGATGCTTAGGGTGCCTGCTGCCTTGGTCACGCCCGGCAACGGGGTGAAGCCGGAGGTGTTGGTGTTGCCGCCGAGAAAATATTCGATGCCGTTGGCCACACCGTCTCCGTCATGATCGAGATCGAGCGTCTGGGTGGTGCCGTTGACGGTTTTCCAGGCAGCGTATCCAGTCACAGGCGGACCGCTGGTGACGGTCAGGGTGCCGATGCCGGAGAGTTGGGGAATTTCCATACCGGATCCGGGGTTCCCGATCGCTTCATAAACTCCGGGCCCCATCTGGGTGGTGCCGATGAACAACTTGCCCACGGTGTCGGTGCCGGTGAATGCCAAATTCAGAGTTGCGCCGGTGGACGCTATGGTGACGGAGGAATCCTCATTCGAGGGATTGATCACACCGCACGATAGGGTTCCCTGGGCGATATTCGTGTTGCCGGCATAGGTCAAGACGCCGGTCAGGCTGAAGGTGCCACCACCGTTTTTTGTCAGACCGAAATTGTTCCCGTTCGTTGACCCGGGCGTCGATAAAGCTGAAACGGAGCCACCCGCGCCCTCACTTCCCAGTTGGCCCGAAAAGGTAAGTTGGGTGCTGTTGTTGATCGTAAGGGTGCCGGGCGCGGCGACATCGCTGTTGACCACGCGCTGTTTCCTCAGGGCTGCCTTGGTTCCGCTTCTGATGATATTCGTCAATCCGGCAAGCTGCTGATCGAACCCGTTGAGATTGAGTTCCGCGAAGCGACCGCTACCGCTGCCATTTCCGCCGTCGATGGTCAGCACCGTAGTGATCGGCAGGGCGTTCTCAGTTCCGAGCTTCACAATGATCTGACTCTCACCGTTGGTGGTTGTGCCATCGGTCGAGGCGGTCGTGTTCAGCAGGGTTGTGCCGGTGTAAGTGCTTTTAGAACCCAGATATACCGTGGACAAGGCGTTCTGATTGACAGAACTCAGGAAAACGACATTTCCGCCGCCGCTCACCACGCTGTTTAGCGAGAGCGAGGAAACCGCCCCACCGCCCGGAGAGTTTGTGGGCGCGCTGATGATTGCGGTGGTTCCGCTGCTTGCCACCGTGATCGGCGCGTTGATGATCACGCCGTCCAGCCTGGGTTGAAGCACGGATCCGTCACCCAGCAACAGCCTTGAGGTCCCCAGCAGAGAAAACGGGCTGCCAACGGCCAACGTGCCGCTGCTGACGATAGTGGGTCCGGTGTTGGTGTTGGATCCAGACAGGGTGAGCGTGCCCATTCCGGTTTTGGTGAGGGAAGCGGAATTGGCAATCGGGCCATCCAAGGTCAGCGTCTGGGAAGTGGCTACGGAAACAGAGGCGTCCGAACCCAAATCGATCGAGTTCGCCAAGGTGCTATTTGAATTACTCGCTAATGAACCGCCTCTGAACAGAATCGAGCCTGTCCCAAAGGCCGAATTATTGTTTGCCTCCACAGTCCCTCCGCTGAGAGTTGTGTCACCTTCGTAGGAGTTGGCGGCATTCAACACGACCGTGCCTCCGCCGGTGACCGTAAAACCCGGATAGCCGCTGATTCGTCCGCTGAACGTCGCCGTTCGCCCGCTGGTCACCGCCAAGGTGTTGGGAACGGTCAATTGGACCGGACTGTTAATCGTCAGGTTCTGAGAGGCAAAGTTCATATCCAAGCCGGCCGCATCGATGCCGAGAATCTGGGGACCATTGATGGTCACCGGACCACCGGGATTCACAATCCTGATACCCGCCCATTGCTGTTTGCTGGGGAGATTGGTCGTGTTGGCACCGGTGACGGTGCTGTTCCAGACCGGTTGCTCGTAAAGCCCGGGAACTTTTCCTCCCACCCAACTCCCGCCGCTGTCCAAGCTCGTTGAATTGTTGGCTTTGACAACGTAGGTCACTGGCGTGGCCAAGTTCCCCGGCCAGGATCGCATCTGCGCGCCGCTCACAAGTATGATGTTAAAGTCGTCCGGTGCGACCAGAGTTCTCGAGCCGAGGTAGGAGCCCCACCGAAATTTGGTATCGCCGCTGGGCCGCGGGTAGCTGTAGGAGGAATACAGGACACCATCGATCCACACTTTGTAAAACTTGCCGTCGTCGATCACGCGAACGTCAAATCCCAGGCCGTCAAAAATTTTCACAGTGCCGTCCGGATTCCTGACGGTAGTATCCGAACCAAATCGATTGTTCACGACCAGTGATCCATTGCCATTGATGTTGAGCTGGAGAGCCCAGTCATTAACGTCGTTCTTGACCTGCAGAATCGCATATCCCGACCGCCGGTGGGCGATCGTGTAGCGGGCCGTCCATTCATAGGTGACATTGTCGGTATATTTCCATCCCTCGCTGCTGAAGGCCTCGGTGCGAGAGGTGCCGGTCCTGGAGTTGGCGGTATTCTCATCGTTCACAAAAAGCCGGAGCACCTGCGTGTTGCCATCGGTCTGAAACCAGCGGGAGAAATTCCCTAAGCCGGTGGTCGAGGTATTGCAAACGACATGGAGACGCTGCCCCGGAATCGAGAACGGCCGATTCCCGTAAAGCCCCACCTCGACGGCCGGGTTGTTGACGTTGATCACCGACCCGTTGACTGGACCGTTGTCGGGAGAACCATGATTCAGCGTAGGATAAATCTGGCTCCAAGGCGGGTTCGGAGGGCTCCCGGTGTCAGTATAGAGCACTGCTGGAACTGTGAATCTCCACCCTGTCGTAGTGGTAATCCCGGCGAAACTGTTCCCTGAAGTGTCTTTGATTGCTCCAGATGGGATGATGATGTAGTATTGCTGGCTGGTGGATAGGTCACTCGTCGGTCGAATGGTGATTTGCGCGGCACTGAAAGTCAGACGCGGAGAAGTGTTGACGTTGAACGACTCCACCAAGCTGCCATCATCGCTCCGATGCAACTCGATGGACCCGCTGCCTGCGATGACGGTCTCGTTGTAAGTAGCCACGAGAGTGGCGTCGGTCGGGACGGAGTTCGCGTTATTAGGTGGGGACAGGCTGACTTGGATCGGCGGGGCTGTATCGCCTGATGCAACAATCACATAATCCAACTGATTTCCATTCACTTGCAAAGCACCCGACTGATTGGAGTTCAGAGGCGGAACCGTGCCTGTCTTGAAACTGCCGGCGTTGGCAACACCGCTGCCGAATTTCATCAAGTGATAGGTGCCGTTGTATCCCGGCGATGTAGGAAGATTGACGGTCACCGCTCCCGTACCGCCCAAAACGGTAAGGGCGCCGGTCGCATCAATGGCGGGTGAAATGGTGTAACCTGGCAAGGCACCAACATTGATCGTGCCGATACCGCTGAATGTCATGCTGGCAACAGAGAGCGTGCCGGTAGTGCCGTCCCCGGCAATGACCGAAGCACCGGCGTCCAAGATGACCGCGGCATTCACCCTTCCCGCACCGGCCAGCGCGGCACCAATGTTCACCGAAGTGGGACTTGCAGTGACGCCGTCCATTTGCAACGTACCGCCACTGACAGTTGTGTCGCCGGTGAAATTACTGGCGGCGTCGAGAACCAGGGTGCCCCCGCCAGTCTTGATTAATGACCCGGGTCCGGTGATCACACCGGAATACGTGGTGCTTTCGGAGTTTCCACCCACGGTCAGGGCGATGGGATAGGCGGAATTGTTATTTTGCAGAGCAAGGTCGAATCCGGGCCCTTGATCGGCGGCAGCCAGGCCGCCGAGCGTAAATGCATTTCCAGAAACAGCGCTGTCGAACGTCACGGCACCTTCCGAACTCATGGTGAGGGTGCTGTTCTGGAGCGCGAACTGGTGTTTGAGGAACAATCGCGAGCCAGACGTGGCACCGGCTGTGAAACTGGTATTGCCGCTGAACGTATTTGCCCGGCCGAACGTGATGAGACCGAAGCCTGACGTGCTAGGGCCGGCCAAAACCAAGTTGTTGTCCGGACCGCCGGCGATGCCGGCATTGACGATTAAAAAGCGGCCTGTTGTGGCATTCGCAACAGCCGAGAAGGTATTGGCGCCGGTATTGCCCAAGATAAGAGTATAAGGACCGCTTCCCTGTTCGATGGAGTTGGATACGCTGGAACCTCCCGCCCCCTGTGTGAATCCACCGAGGGTGATGTTCGTGCCAAGCGTGATTTTCGCTGTCCCGGATTTGTTTTCGGCGATGTCGTTGCCGTTGGCCCAAGCGAGATTCCAGGGACCGGCGGGGGCGGCGGACCAGTGGGTAGGTGTGATGGTATCCCAGATTCCATCGCCGCCCGCCGTCGTCCCGTTTCCGCTCCAGTATCTCGTAGCGGCGTGGGCCTGATTCATCAAAATCATCACAGAAAAAACGACAAGTGCGGCCGCTTGTTGGCTGGATGTGACAGCCGCAAAAAGCGGGGAGAATGCCGGGTTTTTGCGCCTCACCTGCGCCGGGAGATGGGGCACGGCTCTGCTATCGGAAAGCGGAGGAGTGGGTGGTCGAGACTGGGTCCAAACGCTGTGATTCATACAAGTTCTTGAGGATGGGTTTTTCGTAGGCAATCAAAGACTGATTCTTTGATATCGCCGTATTGTGCGGCGGTGGCATCGACGTTACAACATCGGCAGGATTACGATACCTTGCTCGCGCCGCATGTCAAACCCGGCGCGTTCGTAATCCAGTTACAGATCCGCTGTTTGCCGTGGGTTCCAGCCCGTTTGAAATCGAAGAAATTTACCGTGTTAACAGAAGTCACCCGAACAAAGAGGGGGGAAGGCTTTCGGCCTTCCCCCCTTTGCAGATTTTTAGACAATCAAGGCGTTCACGGGCCGGTGACCTTGAGTCTCGCGAATTGGATCGTGCCGGCGGGGAACGTGTATTTCACGTTGTTGCCGTTGATCGCCACGTTGCCGCCAAGGGTTTGTGGGGTCCAAGTAGCGAGATCCGGGGAAGTCTCCACGAAGAAATCAGTGCCATAGGTTCCGCCATATCCATCAGCCTTGGTAAAGGTGATCGACAGGGTTCCTCCCGTGTTCACCACGCCAGGAAGCGGGGTGAATCCGGTGGTGTTGACTGGCCCGGAGAGGAAGAATTCGACGCCGTTGGCGACGCCGTCACTGTCATGGTCCATATTGATCGTCTGGGTCGTGTTATTGGCGATTTGCCATTGGGCATAGCCTGCCACTCCCACCTGGATCGTGCCGGAGGTGATGACTCCGCCTGTGTTGGCGGATGTATAGGCACCGTCGGGTTGGGGGTTGCCGTTAATCGTCAGCGAACCGACGGTTTCCGACCCACCACCTGCGACGCTGACCGAGCCGGTTCCGCTAATGGATAGCGAGTTCGTATCGGGAATGGCCGAGCCGCTTACGACCAAGGCACCCTCGGTGACCGAAGTGCCTCCGGTGTAGGTGTTTGCACCGGTAAGGGTGAACGTGCCCGCTCCGCTTTTAACCAGACTGAAGTCATTGCCGCCTGCTTTCCCGAGGGTACCGCCAAAAGTATAGTCGGCGGTGTTGTTGATGGTCAGCGTGGCCGGCGCGGCTCCGCTGTTGTAAACGCGCTGCAATCTTCCGGTCCTCGGGTTGTTGGTGAGGCCTGCGAGAGTTTGATCGAACCCGAACAGGTTGAGGTCCGCATAGGAGTTCCCGTTACCGAGGGCACCATCCAGCGTCACCACCGAGGTAGTGGGCAATGCGTTCACCACACCGAGCTGGACCGTGATATTGTTACCCGTGGTGAAACTCGTGGTGGTAATGAGCACGTCGCCCACGAAGGTGGCAGGGGCACCGATCGAGATCCGGTTATTGCCGTTCAGCGTGTTGTTCCCCGTTAAAAAGGTGATGTTGCCCGTACCGCCGATCACGCCGTTCAGACTTCCCAGCACGTTGTTATTTTGGATGATCGCCGTAAGATTTCCGGTCAATGTGATGGGAGCCGAAATCATGGAGTTGGCCGCGCTAAATCCGATCTGCGCCCCACCGATGGTAAGTCCGCTGATGCTGCCGAGAGGATTGACATTGGCCAGTGTCAGATTGCCGCCTGTCACCGTCACGGATCCCGTGAGGGTATTCACCCCGGACAACGACAACACCCCGTTGCCGGTTTTTACGAGATTGGTCGTGCTTCCCGCCCCGCTGTTTTGAAATACGCCACCGAACGTGATGGCGGCATTGGTGGATCCCACAGTGAGAGTCGAAGTCGTGCCCGCGGCGGTGTTGTCCACAATGCCTTGGCCCGATAATCCGTTGATGGTTTCAGAGAAGCCGTTGAGATTGAGAGTGCCTGCGGCGGCGATGGTGACGTCTCCCTTTCCGGCGCCATCGGGAATGACTTCGCTGGCTCCGAGCTGGACCGTGCCTCCGCTAATCGCGGTAACACCGGAATACGTGTTGGCGGCGGACAGGACTACCTTCCCGTCTCCCGGCAGGGTGACATTGAAAGCACCGGAGACCACTCCTCCCAGCGTCAGGGTGCGGGAAGCAGCCACAGTCCAAACGGCGGAACCACCAAGAGCGAGGTCGCTGTTCAACGTCAGGTCCGCAGTGGCCGCGCTCATGTCAATCGGACCTTTGAGGGTGAGAATATTGCCGCCATTGATTGTTACCGGCCCGCCAGGGTTCGTGACGGTGATTCCGCCCCACGTCAGGTCGGCGCCGAGGACGGTGGTGTTGGCGGAAGTGACGGTGTTATTCCACACAGCGACACTCGTGGCATCGGGCGGATTTCCACCCACCCAACTGGCCCCGAGATTGAGATCCAGCGAGTTGTCGGCTTTGACCACGCTCCCGCCGTTGTAGCTGATGAGGATTTGCCCCATGCCCCCGGAGGAACCGGTGAAGGATGTGTTGTTTGTAGAGGCCTTGGCTCCTCCTCCGCCCCCGCCGGGCTGCGCCGCTCCGCCATTTCCATTGCCAGATCCGGTTTTGCCCGAGCCTCCTTTTCCGCCGTTATGGTCCACGTCGCTTCCGATTGCAGTGGCGCCTAGAGTGCTGCCCGCCGCGTCATTTCCGGCAACCAAGTCACTGGCACCTGAGCCGCCGGCTCCGGCATTACCATTTGGATTGGTCGATCCGTTGCCCCCCGGAAAGGCTCCATCGAGGCCCGCCCCTGCGGTACCGCCGGCTCCAAAGGTTCCCGTGGCATTCACTGCAGATTGCCCGCCCTCACCACCGTTGGCGGTAATCGTGACACCGTTCTCAGCCGTAAACGTGACATTGGCTCCGTTCACCCGGTCTCCGGTAGCGAAACCTGAATTGGCGCCCGGGGCGACCGCCGCTGCCGGAATCGTGATGGTGTAGGATGTTCCGGGAATCACCGGAACATTCAACTTTTTGGCATAAGCGCCGCCGCCGCCACCGCCGCCGCCGGCATTGGCGACGGTCGTCTTGAGCGCCGAGCCACCCGCGCCGCCACCGCCCCAGATTTCCACAGTGACGCTGGTGATCCCGGCAGGTGGGGTGAACGTGCCGGAGTTGGTGTATTTCACCGTGACCGCGCCGACCGAGCCGGCGGTGAAGAGGCAGGCCGCAAGCAGAAAGGCGGATTTCAGATGGGATTGGGTAGTTTTCATAATTCTGTAGTTTTCTGGGTTTGTAAGTATATGATCGTGGGTTCGAAACGGAAGGCAGATGGGTCTATGGCGCGGGAACCCGGGAAGGCAAACGATATTTCAGCACAGGCGTCGGAGTTAGTAATTGATCACGCAGCGCGGCGGCGACGGAGCAATCCAGCGCCCAACAGCAGGCCGGCGAGGGCACTGCTGGGCTCCGGCACGGCAGACCAAGTGAGGGTGCTGCCGGTGACGGAGAAACTGCGGCTATTGCTCGTGTTTCCAATGGCCCCGGTGGAGTTGTAGTACTGGAACCCGCCGCCGAAAATCGAGGCGATGTCCGTGCTCGCGGTTTCTGGCTGTCCGTTGATGTGGTCGGCCGAACGGAAAATGTCGGTCCACTGGTGGTCGGTGTTCCAGAACGTGTCGGCGAAGGTTTGGTTGTCACTCAGGACGACCCGGAAAACGGCATCAGCGCCACTCAGTGCGCCTGCCACGTTGACGGCGTCGTAAGCTGTTCCGCGGTTGCTTGCGGTCACGAAGCCACTGCCATCTTTTGTGATGTTGGTTTCTTCCGGAGTCGTTCCCAACTCCCAAGCGAAGATCGAGCCGGCGCCATAGCTGACCGTGCTTGTGAAGCTTTGCTTGCCAACGCCGTCGCCGGCGGAGTGGATGCCGCCACCTGCGGGATCACCCGCAAAACTGGTCGCACCGCCGATCGTGCCTGAGCCCGCGAGGGTCGCACCAGCGGCAACGGTCACATCACCGTTGGCGGCTGACTGGTCTCCATTAATCTTGAGCGTGCCGGCCGAGAGGGAAGTAGTCCCGCTGTAGTCATTCGCGCCAGAGAAAGTCAGTGTTCCCGCTCCAAGCTTGGTCAGCGACCCCGTTCCCCCTATGTTACTGCTGCTGCCCACACTGTTCGCCTGGGTATCGATTTTCGCAGCGTTGGTCAGGGTGACAAGAATGGGGAATGCGCTTCCCGAGCCGGTCGCTGTGGCGATATCTCCCACCGACGCGGTGAACTTTAACGTTCCGCCGTCAATGGTGAGGCCGTTCGTAGTGGATGAGGTTCCCGATTGCGTTTGATCGCTCTCGAAACCCATCCCCGTGAAGAAATCGCCTTGGATAACGATGCCAGGATTTGCGCCGCTGTAATTGCCCCCCCCTCCTGCCACAGGCAATTTGATCGTATTAGCTCCCGTGTAATTAAAGAGGCCGCCGCTGCCGACGGTAAGTATAGCTCTGCCCTGGCCAGAGCTGACTACGTTTCCCCAACCCTGCACAGTCAGTTCTCCCGATTGGTTCCACGTCGCGCCGCTCTCGATGTTCAGCACGCCCCGCCGTCCAATCGTGAGGGTGCCATCGTTCGTGACCGTGGCTAAATTTACGACATTTACCGCTGCGTCAATTCCCGTCGTTCCGCTCGTGCCGATTTGAAAGCCATTGGCAGATCCCACCGCAACTGTCGTCGTTGTTGTCCCAGTTCCTATGTTCAAAATCGGATTGGCATTTGTCGTTGTGCTGCCGACGTTGAATCCGCCCGTGGCTGCGCTCTGATCGTTCTCCAGGGTCAGAGTGCCTTGGTTTACGGTGGTCAGTCCGGTGTAGGAATTGGCACCGGAGAGGGTTTGCGTGCCCGCGCCAGTCTTGGTGAGGTTCATGTTAACAGCACCTTCAGCGATGGCCCCGGAATAGGCGCTGGAGCCAGTGCCATGTTTCAGAGTGAAAGTCGTGATGCCGGAGTAGCCGCCGGATGTTGTGGTGAAGACGTTCGAAAGATCCTTGTCGCCCGTCAGTCCACCGAATGTGAGGGCAGTGACGGTGGTTTTGAGGCCAGCAGTCGCGGTGCCCGCGATGCTGTTCGTGGTGTCCAGTGCACTGTTCTGCAGCGCCAGAGAGTCGCTCAAGGTGAGTGTGCCTGCGCTGACTGTAGTTACGCCGGAGTAGGTGTTCGCGCCGGAGAGGGTCAGGTTTCCCGCGCCCGCCTTAATGATGCCGCCCGTTCCGGAAATAGCACCGCCAAACTCAATAAACTTGGTCGTCCCTGTGCTGCCGGTGTCCACAGTTAAGGTGCGGATCGCACTACCCAAGGCCGTCGCCCCTGTAAAGATGAGGGAGTTTTCATTCGCACCTCCATTCACAAAAGTCATGTCACCAGCGAAGGTAACAGCGTTGCCAACGGTGGAATCTCCTGTGGCGGAAGCCCGCGTGCGGCCACCGTTCAAGGTTAGTGTACCAGTGCCAAAAGCGCCGCTGACCAGTGTCGCGCCCGAAAATGTCGAGCTGGCACCGATAACAGCTGCGCCAGTGCCCGACCAGGTTCCAATCGTCGCACCCCCTTGATAGGTCTTCTGGCCGCTGATGAGGGTATTACTCGCATCGTCGCCTATGTAAGATATCTTGCCGGCTCCGCCCCAGAGCGCACTATCCGTAAAGGTATTCGCAGCTCCACTGTTGTTAAAAGTGACCGTCTTGGTGGATGCGATGGTATTAGTAGCACCGCTGACCGCTAAAATCCCCCCGCTAGAGCTGGAAACGAAGTTGACGCTAAGATTCTCGTTGGCCGTGATCACTCCCGTAAAATTCGCGCTGATGGTTCCGCCGGCAGTGAGATTTCGTGTCCCGGTGCCGGCTATTACGGTGATCGCGTTTGCATTATTAACACCACCATTATTAACACTCAAGGTTCCTCCTGAGGTTGCATTGCCCAGATTGATGGTAAATCCCGTGCTGCCACCTAGGCCGTTGGCTCCTCCCGTTACAAATTGGACTGTCGTACCGCCGACGACAGAGGCGGTTCCGCCCGAACCGAACCCAGCGGAGCCTCCGGAAAATTTCAAGGTTCCACCCCCTGTTATGGTGAGATTGGTTGCCCCGGAGAGAGGCGTGGAAATGGTGTTAGTGTTGCTGCCGTTACTGATCGTCGAAGTTGCCGCCAGGTTGATGGCGGTCCCGCCGGAAAGTATGATGTTGCCGGATGCAGTTCCAAACGTGATATTGCCTGCTTGAACCGTGCCCGAAATCGCGATGGTGCCACCTAGGAGGCCGTTGGTTCCTGTACCGAAGTTCACATTGTCAGCGGTCGTGGTGGTAATGCTGGCTGCGCCAGCCCCAGCGCCAGTGTTGTTCGTGTTCCATTTGTTTACCGTCGGATCCGCCCAAGTTCCTCCTGCAGTGCCGAAGCCGGCTCCTGTGATATTGTCCCAATAATACACGATTGCGTGCGCAGCGGGGCTGGCGATAAGAGCGAGGCCCGCGAGGGTCATGACGGTTGAGAAAAACGAACGACTGGCGGATAGGGTGCGCGGTTTCATGTAGGTTGGTGAATAGCTCAGGCCTTCATTTTGAAGACGGTCTGAATTTGGGTTTGGAGATAGTACGGAGAGTGGAAGGGTTCGCTCGGATGGGATTTCTCCCTGCCGGGCGCAACGAACTTCTCCCCACCGGGGTTGTCCAAAAATATCCTCTTGGGCAGCCCCACTTCTGAGGGGTGAGGTTAGGCCCGTGCGGTTGGTCCCAACGCTCTCCGCTGCCGGTCAAGTGGCGGCCTTGGCGTTTCCCTGCCTAGGGTTGGTAGACCTCGAGCTTGTAGAATTCCCGCTCCAATTGGGAGTTCAGGGGCACGGTGACTTCATGATCGACGGGGAGGGCGCCGAAGTCTTCCCAGATTTTCCAATCGGTGAGATCCGCGCTCTTGTAGAGGCGGTAGCCGATTTGTTGCTTGAGGTTGAAGGTTAGTGATTTCGCCTGGGAGCTGATGGAGAGGCGCGGAAAGTCGCTTTCCGCCAGGACGGGTGGAGTCGAAGCGCCCGGCGTGGGGCGGAGTAGCGACGGACGAAAAACGGTGGCGGGATCTGAACCGGGCTGGGGATTTGTCGGCCGATAGACGTAAAACGGCCCATACTGGCCGTCGAGAGTGAGGCCGGAGGATGGGGTGAAGGCGACGTTGCCCCCGGCGTCGAGGATTTCGAATGAGGATTGGAGCACGTTGGCGGGCAGGGCGAAGCGGGGTTCGAGAAAGCTGCCGTTGTCATAGAGCCAGGTCGTGGCGTTGGCAGCGTCGGTAAGGGCGGGATTGGTTTGTTCCAGGAATTCCTGCTCGTTGCGGCGGGAGTCGGCATCGGGGTCGGTGAGCAGGAAGCTCTGCGGAGTGTTGGGAGCGAGCCCGGCGGCGGCGAAATAGGCGGCGGCGGTGGTTTCCGGAGAGTCCACGCTGGTTCCGTCGTAGGCCGGATTGCGGGTGGGGACCAGCGCGGCGGTATCGCTGTAGTAGGCGTTGAGCCGCTTGCGCATGGCATCGACCACCAGGGGATATTTCCCGGCGACATTCGTTTCCTCGCCCACATCTTGGTCGAGGCGATAGAGCTGATAGTCCACGGTGGCGGCATCATGTGCCGTCGAGTAGCGCGCGATCATCTTGAAAGGATAGCGGATCACCGCCGTGCCGCCCGGATAGACGGTGAAGGGGAAGTTATCGGGATCGGGATAGCTCTGGCTGAGGAAGCGGGTACCCCAGGTGGTATTGTTTCTGGGGAAATAGATGAAAATATCGCGCTCCGGCAGGGAGCCGGTCTGCTCTAGGAGAGGCTTGAGGCTCACGCCGTCCAAGCGGTAACCGGGCTTGGCCACGGCGGGGGTGTAATCGAGAATCGTCTGATAGATATCGCTGAGTTGGACGGCTTGGTTGGCAGCGCTACCGGCCGAGATGCCCCCATTCGGGTAGCGGACGATCATGGGGACGCGGATGCCGCCCTCGAACAGCGCGCCTTTTCCGGCACGCCGTGGATCCATGTTCGTCATGCGGGTGGAGGGCGCAATGGGCGAGGTGGTCTTGGCATAGCTACCGTTCACCTTGTTGCCGGGTTGGTCATCCGGGATTCCATCGCTGCCGATGTCGTCGAAGGTGGATCCCGATTCGTACTCGATGCTGAGCCCGCCGTTGTCGGATAGGAAAATTACCAGCGTGTTGTTGGTCAGTCCCTTGGCATCGAGATAGTCGAGCATGGATCCGAGTTCCTGGTCGGCCATCTCGATCTGAGCGGCCATGACCGGATGCTTGTGTTTGCTGTTCGGCAGGCCGGCGAGCTTGGCTTTGTATTTGTTGAAAAGACTCAGTTTCGCCTCGTGCGGGGCGTGGACGGAATAGGCGGGGTAGTAGAGGAAGAAGGGGCGGGCGGGATCGGTGGCCAAGTGGTTGGTGATCGTATCCTGGACCAGTTTCTGCATGTGCGTGGCGATGTGATCGCCCTTGGCTCCCGGTGCGGGGTCGCCCTTGTAGTCCACCAGATTCGGGATGGCTCCGAAGGGGCCGAAGTAGCTGGGAGGGCCCGAGCCACCGACTCCCAGTTGTTTGTCGAAGCCCTGCTTGTCGGGGTAATAGGCGGTATTTGCCGGGGAGCTCGGGGAAAGGTGCCACTTCCCGGCATGCCAAGTCGCATAGCCAGCCGCTTTCAGCCGCTCCGCGATGGTTTCGATCGCAAGCGGCAGGTGGTCGCGGTCGGTGGGATAGTTATATGGGGAGGAAGCGACGGATGTCGCAGGGAGTGAGGGATTGGGAACCGAGCCGTTGACAATGGCCAGGTAGAGGCTCTCCCGTGCGGCTGTGTCCTGCCCGGAGAGCAGGCAGCCACGGCTGGCCGAGCAAAGCGGCTGTGCGTATGCCTGGTTGAAACGCATGCCTTGGGCGGCCAGGCGATGCATGTTGGGAGTTTCAAACAAGGGACTTCCGTCGGGGAAGTAAACCGGGTGCTGCTGCACGTCGGTCAGGCCCACGTCATCGAGAAGGTAAACGATCACATTCGGCCCCACCGGCGGCAACCCGGCGGTGTTGAAGTTCCAAGTGGTGTCGTCAATTATGCCAGCGAAGGCGTTCGGGGGATTGGCCTGGTCGCGGATCGCATTGGCGCTGACCCGGACGGCGTATGCGTTGTTCGGAAGGAGGTCCGACGAGGGATTGATGACGAGGTTACTCCCGGCTGAGATCGTGACCTGAGGATCTGGAAGACTGATCATGAGATCCGGGCCCGACCCGAGGTTGCGGATCGTCACGGAGCCTGTTCCGGTAAATGCGATGTTCTCGTTAAAAGTCGCCACCAGATTGCCTCCGACCGGGACTCCGGTCGCGTTTTCCGCCGGACTTTTGCTCGCGATGATGGGCGCGGTGGTGTCCGTTATCCCGGCGATTTCGAGTCGGAGCTGCTGCACCTGGGAGATGTTGGCTCCGGTGCGCTGGTCGAAAGTGAAGGAGGTTTCCGTCGTCTGACCGATTGGCAGGCCCACACCTTGCAATCCAACCACTCCTGCGGCTCCCACGCTGCTGGTGGCGGAAGTGCCGGCGAACCTCGCTGCGGCACCCAATTCCCAGCGCATCGCCACGCCGGTTAGATCGACGGAGAAATTGTTGGTGATGTCCTGGCTGCCCGCGTCCTTGACCGCGACATTGAAGTTCAAACCGACATTGTCGGTAGCATCCCACCAACTGTCATTGGCTCCTCCATTGACCGCGATCCCGTTGCCGGAGGCGGAGCGCATGGTGGAGGTGTTGTTGGATGTGGTCACGGTGACCCAAAGCTGGGCCGCGGCACCGAGTCCCAAGGTAGAGATGTCATACTTGAAGGTATGGGAGATGCCGGCATTGGCATCGGTCGAAGCCCAACCGGTGGTGTTCAAGTTAGTGAGGCCGGGATCGAACGCGGCCGTCCGGACATTCGGGATGTCATTGGTGAAATCGGCGATCAACTCGACCGCCCTGACTGGAGACGAAGCCAGCGCGATCATGGCGAGAAAGAAGCCGGTGGCTTTGGGATTTGTCATGAATGGTAGCGAACCGGGGTTTTCGGAGAAATGGATTGGATCGAGCCGTGCTTCCCGCACATCCGCGACACAGCCACGCGCCGGACCCTTAAGGTTGTGGCGGCGGGCGGTCACCTAGTTGGGTTTGGGCCAGTATTTATCCTTGAATTCATCGGGAGGCATTGTCGCATCCACCTGACCCACATGCCCATCGGCGAACAACACTTGCTGGGAGGGTATTAAGAGTTCCTCAGGAAGCCCACGACCGCCGTAGCAATGAGCGCCGGATCCTAGGACGTTGTTCACAGTGTACCACTGGCAGAGGATGGCTGCCCGGTCCGGCTCGCGGACCACTACGTAGGGAATGCCCTTCTTCGGAGGCAGACTTGGAAATCGCGGCGGCGCGGAACTCCCCGGCGCCTGATAATTGGCGCTCCAGCTCGGCATGGTAAAACTGCGCTTGTAGGCATTTGGAGGCCGAGCGATTTCATCTTCCGGGGTTTGAAAGATTTTCGCAACATCCGCGAGCATGGGTGAAGTGGTATGCAGCAAGCCGCCGCTTGGCAGCGTCTCAGAATAGCCGAGAAATGGAATCAGAAGGCGATCCCATGTGCCCGTGGCTACAGTGCCGCCATTCTGATCCGGGTAGCGCCCTTGGTCAGC
Source organism: Verrucomicrobiales bacterium (assembly GCA_038235225.1). Classification (GTDB taxonomy): domain Bacteria; phylum Verrucomicrobiota; class Verrucomicrobiia; order Verrucomicrobiales; family Akkermansiaceae; genus Luteolibacter. Next base: position 24,717 of record JBBSUD010000028.1, on the reverse strand, counting down.
ATTGTAGGACAACATTGCGACGCCAATTTGACGCATGTTGCCGATGGTGATGGTCTTGTTGGCGGACTTCCTGATCCGCCCCGTGATCATGAACGAAATGGCAGCCAAGACTAGGATAATGACGATCACCACCAGTATCTCTACCAAGGTGAAGCCTGGACGACGGCGATTGTGTGATGGAGGGTTCATGGATTTTTCAAAGGTATGCTGCATGGAGCGCAATTTCCCCCGAGTCCGTAATGGAAACCAGCCGCATTTCATATCGAGATCAAATTTTCCACCGCCGGGCGCAACGAACTTCTCCGCACCCGGGTTGTCCAAAAATTTCCGCATGGACAGCCCCACGTCTGAGGGGTGAGGTTCGGCGCATGCCGATGATCCGAATTCTCTCCGCTGTCGAGCAGGTGGCGGCACGGCTGCGTGAGGATTTGCTGCGAGGAGAGTGGGGCGATTTGATGCCGGGAGTGGACCGGCTGGCGCCGGATCTCGGGGTGAGCCGCAAGACGGTGCAAGCGGCGCTGGGGATTCTCGGGAGAGAAGGATTGCTAGTGCCGCAAGGAGCCGGACGCCGCAGCCGGATCGAGCTTCCCGTCGGTGAGCGGGCCTCGCAGGGGCTGCGGGTGGCGATCCTGCCGAGCGAACCCATGGACCGGAGAATTGATTTCATGGTGCAGCTTGAGCACGAGCTTGCCAAAGCGGGGCATACCCCGTCGTTCGCGGACAAGTGCCTGTCCGACCTGCGCATGGATCCCAAGCTGGTGGCGCGGATGGTGGAGCGCACCGAAGCGGATGCATGGGTGGTGGTTTGCGCCTCGCGCGAGGTCATGGATTGGTTCGCGGAACGAAGCGGTCCGGCATTCGCCCTGTTCGGCCGCCGCCGTGGTCTGCCGCTCCCGAGGACTGGGCCGAACAAGATCCCCGCCATGGCGACCGCCACCCGCAGCTTGATCGAACTCGGCCACCGCCGGATCGTGCTGCTGGCCCGAACGGGCCGGCGCTTGCCGGAACCGGGTGCGCCGGAGCGTTCCTTTTTGGACGAATTGGCGGCCAACGGAATCGCTCCCGGCCCCTACCACCTGCCGGACTGGGAGTTGAGCGTCAAAGGGTTCAATGCCCGACTGGATTCGTTGTTCCTGCTGACGCCGCCGACCGCGCTGATCATCCAGGAAGCGGTTTTCTATTTTGCCGCGCTGCAGTTTTGCGCTCACCGCGGGCTGCGGGTGCCGCAGGACGTGTCGCTGATCTGCACGGACGCCGACCCGAATTTCTACTGGTGCCAGCCATCCGTGGCCCACATCCGCTGGGACAGCCGCCCGGTGGTGCGGCGCATCGTGCGCTGGGCGGCGAACGTCAGCAGAGGCAAGGAAGACCTCGGGCAGAAGCTGACGCCCGCGGAATTCGTGCCCGGCGGAACGATCGGTCCCGCCCGCGAAATCTGAATTTTTCGACGTCTGGCGAGCCTCGAATATAGCCGAAAAACGCAGTTCCCCCGCCGGAAGAAATATCTTGCAGTCTGCGAAAGCCACCGCATCACTCCGCGAAATCCGGCGGGGACGTTCCAGTTTTCTTCCTGATTTTCGAGAAATCTCCGTGAATCGGGGCCCCGTTGCGGGGTTCGTTTGCGGAATGTTGCAAACCCTTTCTCCCGTCCCGGGACATACCTCAAACACCCTTCCAAACCTCATCGCCTCCAAACCCATAAGCGACTTTTCCACACATGTCCGCAGAGCCGTCCTCTGCGCGATGGTCGCGCCCATGCTTTCCTCTCTGAGCGCGGCCCCCGCCCGGCCCAATGTCATCTTCATTCTCGGGGACGACCAGGCATGGTGGGATTACAGCTTCATGCGGCAGCCGGGAGTGGAGGCGGACGCCATCGCGCTGGATCCTTCGATTTATCCGGTCGCCAACACCCCGGCGATCGACCGGCTTGCCAACCAGGGACTCACTTTCGTCCAAGGCTACAGCCCGGTTTCCCTGTGCCGGCCCTCGCTGATGTCGATGGTCACCGGAACCTATCCTCACCAGCACCGGGTCACCGGAAACGACTTCGTGGGTGGAGGCAATTCCGCCATCGACGACTCTTATATGGAGCAGCGGGTGACGATTATGCAATCGCTGCCGCGGATTCTGGCGAAGCGCTTGGGATATGTCAGTTTTCAAACCGGCAAATGGTGGGAGGGAGACTATGCAAATGGCGGATTCACCTCCGGCGACACCAGAAACAGCGTCTCGCCCGGCGTGCGTCCCAGCCAGTGGGCTCCCACCACCATCCCCGGTTATGCTCCCGCCCGGCACGGCGACTGGGGCCTGATGATCGGCCGGGTGGATTATGTGAATGGCGTGCAAAATCCCGTCCTGCCGAAACTCGACCCGCTCGTCGGCCCCCAGGTTCCCGGCGCGGTGTCCTATGCGAACACGGTGACACCCGTGACCGATTTCATCGACACCCAAGTCGCAGCCAAACAGCCGTTCCTCGTCTGGTATGCGCCGTTCCTCCCCCACACCCCCCACGATCCGCCGGCCGGCCTGCTGGCCAAATATGACGACCTCGTCGCCGAGCCTAACGAAACTGGCGACTACTTCGCCAAATACTATGCGAACATCGAGCGTCTCGACGGCGGGATTGGCGCGATCATGGATCATCTGGAAGCCAAAGGCATCGCCGGCAACACGATCGTCGTTTTCATCGGCGACAACGGCTGGATTAACAATACCAACGCCAGCAGTTACGCCGCGAAGTCGAAGCGCTCTCCCTACGATGGCGGCGTGCGCACGCCGATCCTGGTTTACTGGCCCGACAAAATAAAACCCCGTGGCCCGGTGGAGCCGCAAATGATCAAGACCCCCGCAAGCACAATCGACCTCGTGCCCACGGTGCTGGCCGCGATGGGACTCGAACCCTCGCCGGAAGTGCGCGGAATCAATCTGCTCGACCCCGCGGCGGTCGCGGCGCGCGACACGCTCTTCGGCGATATCTATCAGCACGATGTGGAAAGTGTGGACAACCCGGCGCGGACTCTCATCTGGCGCTGGGCCAGGCGCGACGGATGGAAACTCATTCTTCCCGAGCCAGGCTTCGGAAATCCCGAACTCTATCACCTCTATGATGGGTCGAGCGGCGCACCAGTGGATCCGTTCGAAACCAACAACCTCGCAACCAGCAACCCGAATCTCGTCAACTCGCTCACCGCCTCCATCACCGGGTGGTATGATGAGGACAAAGGTCTCGAATGGCGGACCGCGGCGAGCCAGCCCTCCGCGAACACGCTGGCGCCGCTGGGCAATGGAGCCGGGCAGACATGGACGCCGTCGTCCGGTACTGGATACCTTGCTGCCGTAAATGTCGTGCTTAAGCCGACCTCGCCGAGCCAGGCGCTTACCCTCGAGGTCCGGGAACTTGCGGGTGGCCAACCGACCGGCGCGCTGCTTGCGTCCTCCTCGCTCTCCTCCGTGGAGTTTATCCAAAACGAGATCCGCTGGTATAGCTTCGCATTTCCGAACCGGATCCCGCTAACGCCTGATAGGGAAATCGGTTTCCGCCTGGTGCCGCCTCCCGCCGGAGGAGGCTTCGAGGTGGCCTACGCCCCCGGCGGCTACGCGGGCGGACACATGACTTATGAAGAACTCATCGACACCCGCCCCGCCACGGACGCGGCCTTCGACCTCGCATTCAACGTGTCCCTTTCCAACTATGCCATCGATTCAAAACTACGAATCCGCAAGGACGGCGCCAGCGTCCATCTGGATGCCCTCATGAATGTGAAACAAATTCCTGCAAGGTTGTTCAGTTCCCGGGATCTGGCGAGCTGGCCGCCCTTGGCGACCGACCCCAATCTGGACGGCCTGAGCGCGTGGGATGTTCCCATCAACAAGCCCAGAGAGTTCTTCCGCGTGAATGTCGGTGGTGCCGGGCCCCTGGTCGCGGTTGTTCCGCCATCCGCCGGCACCACCTATACCGAGAATTTCAACAATGGCACGGGAGCCGCTTTGAACAATGTGACTCCGGACACCACCACCGGCGGGGCGAAATGGACGGCGGAAACAGCATTCAGGGACAACGGCGCCATCAATGGCACTCCGGCTTTCGGAGCCACCGCCTATCTGCCATTCGTGCCCGAAAATGGTCATACCTACCGGCTTTCCGCTGTCATTCAGCAAACCGCCACCAATGCCGACACCTGGCTCTCCTTCGGATTTCTCACCAAATCGACCTCCACCGCCTCGGTCATCGGCAACGGCGTGATCTGGGCCCTCACGCGCAACCTCTCTACGAACACCAATCAAGTACCCCACCAAAACGCGGCAGGCGGCACCGGCCCGCAGGCGGAAAAGGGCGACTATGTCACCGGTGCCGGCACCGTGGCGATGTCGCTCGTTCTCGACACCACCGGCGGCAGCGGAAACTGGAAGTATAGTTGGATTGTCAACGGCTCCGCGAAAATCGCCGGCCGCGCCCTCCCCTCCGCCTACGAGACCGCCATCGGCCGGGTGGGAATCGGGAACAACAGCACACCCGACCATACCTTCACCTCCTTCACGCTCACCACGGATTGATTCACTGCCATTCAGAGGAAGGTCTCCCATAGATGATGAAGGGACCATGAAATCAAAGGGCGGCAACCATGACTGCGACGAGATGCTTCATCCTGTTGATCCTCTGGGAGTCATGAGCGCATTCGAAACGCTTCATACAATGACAAAAAGCGCAAAAAACTTGGAAAAATGCTTGCCATGCTAGTCAGTCGGAATAATCTCACGCACCTATGAAATCAAAACTCTTCATTTTAGCGGCCCTTCTGGCTCCTGCGTCCCTGCAGGGAGCTCTGGTTATGGGCTATGAATTTAACGGAACCACAACCGAGAATTTCGTTACTCCAGGAACGTCCGGCGTCACAGTGGCCAGTGGTTTTATATCTGGTACCGCGGTGCCTGCGGGGGGCACGCTCCAAGCTGGCGACCCGCAGCTCGTCAACAATACGGACACTTATTCGAAAACAGTCGGTTCAGCTTGGACCACCCTGACTTACAGGGTTCGGGAATTTGATAGCTCAGGTGCCCTTATCACCGCTTACGACTCAGCGGGAATTGCGATTCTTTTAAGCCAGAATACGAATGGCTCGGGTGCGTTCAATCCAGGTACGGCGAACATCAGCGCCGTGGATTCCGGCAATGGATTTTTCACGGTGGACGTTAACATTTCCGGATACACCCAATCTACCGTAAACTACCTGCGGGTAGATCCAATCGGCGGCCCCGATGCCGCGAACCACACCTTCGATCTGGATTACATCCGGGTCTTCGATTCGTCCGCAGTGCCGGAACCCTCCATTTCGATCCTCGGCGCTCTGGGTGGTCTTGCCCTGCTCCGCCGTCGCAGGTAATCGACTGCTTGGAACTTCCTTTTCCCCAAGCCGCCATCCGTCACGGATGGCGGCTACTTTTTTACCCCCGGTCATGTGTTCTCGATTCCGGACATCCGGAACGGCTTCCGAGAACATTCCCACCCAAGTGCGGAGTTAACGACCACGCAAGAACCCCGGGGATCCGGCGAGGGATCCCCTTGTCGCACGGCAGAACGGAGAGCGATCCGCGGCTCAAAACGGATTGTATTGCTGAAAAAGGGCCGATTTCCAGGGAGGCCGATGGTGCATCGCGGAACTCGGGATACACCAAAAAAATGACCAAATGGATCCCCCAACTGGAAATTATCTATGTTATACGATGCAATCGACTTTCGCTATTCAACGAACTGGCCGGCTCCCAGATCTTCATCTGCGGCGCTTTCCTAAAAAGCCTTTGAGGCATCTTTTCAACATCAAATTTATGAAGTGAGACCAATGGTTGGCCGCGCCATGAAATGAATTGCAGAAGGGAGGCACCACGAATCTAACGAATCCGACGAATGGGAAAGGGAGAGGTCGGGACAGTATGGAGGTGGACGCATCAATCATCTTTTAAGATTCGTGAGATTCGTGTTGCCATCTTTTTGATCTTTCCGGCGTTGCTCCGCAGCCGGGTTTCGGAGGCGATGGGAACCGTGGCAGCGGAATGCGTTCGCGAAGGCTCCGTTCTCAAGGCTTGGCGGTTGAAAACCGCCGCCACGGAAAGAACTTCCCGGTTCATCTGTCGTTTGGATTCAGTCCGGCAGGGTCGGGTAGCACTTCGCACTGCGGGCGGCGTCCTTTTTCGCGAACATTCCGTAGAACAGTCGGATGAGCCTCGGCGGCCTCAGCGACTTCCCGCTAATGAAAACCGAACTCAACGAGCCCAACCTCCCAGCCTCGATTCCCATGACTTCTGCCGCGTATTCCGCCTTACCTCTATCGCCGCCGCAACGCCCCGCGCCCTCCTCCGCGCCGCCGTAGCCGTAATCGTGACGTTGGATTCTATCCGCCAAGCCGTCACATCCATTCATCCCATTTTCATTTCATTTGGAGCGGCTATGCGATGTCAGCGGCGTCCCGGATTTCAGGCTGCGGACGCCGCGAATGCGCTCCAGCCGGAAATTGGGGATTCCCCTGGCGGATTTCGCGCTTCCGGCGGTGGCGGATTTCTCCAATCCTCCCGCGCCATGTCTCTGACCATAAAATCCTCCTCCGAATGCGCCTTCGACCAAATCTCGATGGGTGAAATCATGCTCCGCCTCGATCCCGGCGAAGGTCGCATCCGCACCGCCCGCCATTTCCAAGCATGGGAGGGCGGCGGCGAATACAACACCTCGCGCGGCCTGCGGAAATGCTTCGGCTACAAGACCGCGGTGGTCACGGCGCTGGTGGACAACGAGGTCGGCCACCTAATCGAGGATTTCGTGATGCAGGGCGGCGTTGCTACGGATTTCATCCAATGGCGCGACGACGACGGCATTGGCCGGAAGGTGCGCAACGGGCTGAACTTCACCGAGCGCGGCTTCGGCGTGCGCGGCGCGGTGGGAAATCCGGACCGGGGAAATACGGCCGCCTCGCAGCTCAAGCCGGGCGATGTGGATTGGGATCACCTTTTCGGAAACCTCGGCGCGCGCTGGTTCCACACCGGCGGGATTTTCGCCGCTCTATCCGAATCCGCGGCTGCTCTAACGGTCGAGGCGGTGAAGGCGGCGAGTAAACACGGGACGATCGTTTCCTACGATTTGAACTATCGGCCATCGCTTTGGAAAACCATTGGCGGCATCGAAAAGGCGCGGGAAGTGAACCGGGAAATCGCGCAATATGTGGATGTGATGATCGGCAACGAGGAGGATTTCACCGCCTCGCTCGGCTTCGAGGTCGAGGGCGTGGACCATAACATTTCCAAGATCGAGACCGACGCATTCAAGCGGATGATCGAGACGGCGGTGAGGGAATTCCCGAATTTCAAGGTCGCGGCGACGACCTTGCGCGGCGTCATCACGGCCACGGTGAACGATTGGGCGGCGATCCTGTGGTATGACGGGAAATTCCACGAAAGCCGGAAGTATGACGCACTGGAAATCCTGGACCGCGTGGGCGGCGGGGACAGTTTCGCGTCCGGCGTGCAGTTCGGATTCATGGAATTCGGCGACGCGCAAAAGGCGGTGGACTATGGCGCGGCCCATGGCGCGCTGGCCTCGACGACGGCCGGCGACACCTCGATGGCGACGCGCAAGGAAGTGGAAAAGCAGATCGCCGGCGGCGGCGCGCGGGTGGTGCGCTGAGGATTCGGGCTTGCCGTTTGGCGGGCAGGCTTTGTCATGGCGGAAACCATGACGAAGCCTCCACTACCGCCGATTTTCCGCGCCGCGCTGCTGGCGATTCTCGCGATTTCCCCGCTCGCGGCGGAGACGGAGGTGCGCACCGGCGCGGAGACGGTGGAGGTGAAATGGCGGATTTCCGCAGATGCGGAAGGCGTGGCGATTTTCGAGCGGGACGCCGCCAAACCGCTCGTCCGCTCGCTTGGGATTTCGAAACATGGCGGCGAGGTGCGGACGCTTTTCCGGGGACTCGCGCCGGTCACGCTGCTGACCGTCGGCAGCCGGGATCTGGCGAATCCGGCGGGCTGGATGCGATTTTTCGATAACCCGCCGAGGCGGCCGCACGAGACCTTCACGATGCAACTCGCGGCCTGCGAGCCGAAGGTTGCGCGCGAGGGCGGGCGCGTGACCGTGACGGTGGCGGCGGCGAGCGCGGGGCCGTTCCGTGGCGATTTGCGGTTCACCTTCTATCCGGGCAGCGGGCTGATTCTGGCGGAGGCGGTCATGCGCACCGCGGAGGACGGCCGGGCGATCCTTTTCGATACCGGCCTGACTTGCGCGAAGCCGGATTGGAAGGCGATGGAATGGCGCGATCCGGAGGGAAATCCGCAATCCATCGCGCCGGATCCCGCGGCTCCCGGCGGGCCGATCAAGGTGGCGGGACGGACGATCGCCGCGCGGGCGGAAGGCGGTTCGCTGGCGGTATTTCCCGCGCCGCACCGGTATCTCCAACCTCAGGACGAGGCGTATAACCTAAGCTTTGTCTGGCAGGGTGCGGACTATGGCAAAGCCGGCGCGGATTATGGATTCGGAATCCGCCAGCCGCTGGAGGGTGACCATCGCTACGCGCCCTGGTTCAACGCGCCGCCGGAGACGGAGCAGCACATCGGCGCATTCTATTACTTGTCCGAAGCGGACGCGCTGGCGGAGGTATCGAAATACACGCATGGAGACCGCTTCGTGCCGCTGCCGGGCTACAAAACCTTTACCAGCCACTACCACGTCGAGCATACCATGGAATATCTCCGGAAGCAGCGCGAGCAGGGCACCGATGGCATACCCGCGGGCTTGGAAATCCCTGGATTTGTAAAGACCTTCAAGGCGCGCGGCGTGGACATCGTGCATCTGGCGGAGTTTCACAGTGGTGAAACTCCGGGGCTCCCGGCGGAGCGGCGATTGCCGCAGTTGAAGACCTTACATGAGGAGTGCGCGCGGCTTTCGGACGAGGACTTGCTGGTGCTTCCGGGCGAAGAGCCGAATGTGCATCTCGGCGGGCATTGGATCAGCCTGTTTCCCAAGCCTGTTTATTGGGTGCTGAACCGGAAAGTGGGTGAGCCGTTTGTCGAAACCCTCCCCAATTACGGCACCGTCTATCATGTCGGCGGCCCGGCCGACGTGTTGGAGCTGATGGAAGAGGAAAACGGCCTGATGTGGACGACGCACGCCCGCGTCAAGGGTTCCACCGGATTTCCCGATCTCTACAAGAAGGCGGATTTCTATAACTCGCCGCATTTCCTGGGTGCGGCGTGGAAGGCGATGCCCGGCGATCTCTCGCGCCCGACGCTCGGCTGGCGCGCGCTCGATTTGCTGGACGACATGTCGAACTGGGGCTTCCGAAAACAACTCCTCGGGGAGTGCGACCTTTTCCGCATGGAGCCGGATTTCGAAAGCTACGCCCACATGAATATCAACTATGTGAAGCTGGACAAACTTCCCGCATTCGCGGGTGGCTGGCAGCCGCTGCTCCACTCGCTGCGCGCCGGGGATTTCTTTACCACCACCGGCGAAATTCTTATCACGGATTTCGCCGTGTCCCCCGCTCTAACGGCAACACTTCGCTGGACGTTTCCCATGGCATTCGCGGAGGTCGTCTCGGGCGATGGGGCGCAGGTTTTCCGGCAGCGAATCGACTTGGCGGACACGCGGAATTTCGGCTCGCGGAAGCTGGAAATCTCGTTGGATTTGAAGGGTCGGAAATGGGTGCGGCTGGAAGCTTGGGATGTGGCCGGCAACGGCGCTTTCACCCAGCCCGTATGGCTTGGAGCGCCTGCCGTGGCGGATTTTCCGATGGAGAAATACGGCCCGCCGCTGCCGGAAACCGCATTCCGCGACATCGTGCCCGCGGCCGACAAATCGCCGGCTTTGTGGCAGTGGACGATCGCCCTGCCGGACGGCGATTGGACCAGCCCGGATTTCGATGATGCCGACTGGCACTCCGGCAAATCCGCGTTCGGCACCGAAGGCACGCCCGGCACCCGCGGCATACTCAACACCAAGTGGAACACGCGCGATCTATGGATTCGCCGTAAGGTGAAATTGCCCGCCAGCCTCGGCGCGAAGCTGCGCCTGCGCGTCCATCATGACAACAGCGCGGAGATCTATATCGATGGCACGCTCGCGTGGAAATCCGTGGAATCGGAAACCCGTGGTTACCGGTTGTTTGAAATCCGGCCCGAAGCCATGGCCAAGCTCGTGCCCGGCGCCACCGTCACTCTCGCCGCCCACGGCCACAACGTCCTCGGCGGTCAGGCGCTCGATGTGGGACTGGTGGCAACCGAATGAGCGGACTAACTCCTGCGGTTAGGGAAGTTCCTCCTCGACAGGTCCCGGGAATCGTCTGAGATGGAACAGTCTAAGCAGGAATTTTCGATTTCCCGCCCGGTTTCCAACCCAATCAAAAAAACCTACTCCTATGAAATTCAGAACCCGCGCCGGGCTTCTCGGCACCAGCATTTTCCTCAGTCTTCAAGCCACGCAAGGCGCGGAAATTCCCAAGCTCTTCAACAACGTGGCATTGAATCTTCCCGGCGCTTGGAGCGGAGGCGTGGTCCCCGGACCGGGCGATGTCGCTCTCTGGAACGAACTTTTCGCCTCCACGGTCACCAGCACCGCGGCGCTTTCACCACTCGGAGCGGATCTGTCGTTCGGAGGCATCAAAGTGACCGCCGTCGGCGGCACCAGGAACGTGGCATCGAACTACGTGGGATTCTTCAGCCCCAATCCGTCGAAGACCCTGACCCTCGGAGCCGCGGGAATCGACCTTTCCACCGCCACCCAGGCGTTCTATGGAGCCGCCAAAATCACGATCGGCGCGGACCAGACGTGGAATATCGGAAACGCCAATACGATCGGCAGCCCCGCGGGATCGAACAATAACGAGGACCTGAATCTCATCGCCCAAGCCTTGGGAGATCCTTTCAACTTCGGCGGAAACAAGGTCACCACGACTGGAGCAGGCCAAGTCACCCTCAGTTCCGGATATACCCTGAGCAACGGCACGCTGGATGTGGGTAACAACCTGTTCGTGATCCAAGGCGGCTCGAGCCGCACCACCACCTTGAGGGCCGACCTGAATCTCGTGGTCTCCGCCGGAACGCTGCGCTTGCAGAGCAACAGCGGCTTCAACAACGTTTCGATCGTCTCAGCCGCCCCAATTACGGTGAACGCCGGGACGCTCGTTTTCCAGTCTTCCAGCCTTCCGATCGTCCAATCCGGGCCCATCACGACCAACGCGGGTTCGGCATTTCAAGTCACCACAACCGGCGGATCCGCCATCTCGTTTACCGGTTCAATTACCGCGAACGGCGCTGTGACCTACCGATCCACTGGCAGCAGCACCGCCGCGGACGCCCAGAAGATTCAGGGAAATCTTCTCGGGGCCGGTACCATCACCTACCAGAACACCGCCACCGGCACGAACAACCAGCTCAACCTCTCCGGCGACAACAGCGGATTCACCGGCTCGTTCGACATCAATGGCGGCAGCAACAACCGCAGCCTGCGCATGAGCACCGCCACCGCCGGCAGCGCCTCGGCGATCTGGACCGTGTCCGCCCTCAACACGCTGCAGGTGAACGGTGTCTCCGTGCAACTTGGCACATTGAAGGGCGATGGCAGCATCACCAACAGCAGCGCCACCGCCGCCGCCACGCTCAATGTCGGCGCGGGGAATTTCACTGGCATCATTTCCGATGGTGCCCTCCAGCGCACGAATCTGAACAAAGTCGGTCCTGGCGTGCTCAGCCTCAGCGGGCCTAACACCTACTCCGGCCTCACCTCTGTCACCGCCGGCAAGCTGGTGCTCCCCACCACGCAGGTTCCCGCCAACCCCGCCGATTTCACCATTGCGGACGGCGCGACTCTTGCGGTCCTCCAAAGCGCGGCAGATACGACCCTTGCCACCAACCAGATTTCGGTTGGCACTGTTGCCGGCGGCACCTTGGAGGTGGATCTCGGCACTCAGACGAATCCTTCCTTCGCTCCTCTCAGCGTCGAGAATCTGCTGCTCAACGGCTCTTCCATCCTCCGCGTTTCCGGGACCAACATCAGCCTCGGAAGCTTCCCGCTCGTCCAATATACCGCCGTCGGCGGTAGCGGGGGTGTCGCCGGCCTAACTCTCAAGCTGCCCGCCCGCACCGTTGGCACCCTGACAAATTCGGCCGGCGCGCTCGGCGTGGACATCACCGAGACCCAGCAGGTGAAATGGGTCGGCAACGTATCCAACGATTGGGACATCGATCCGGACGGCACCGGCACCCTCGGCACGCCCAACTGGAAAACCACCGTCACCAATACTGCCACCCGCTACCTCCAAGGCAGCGCCGGCACCGATATCGTGAATTTCGACGATACCGCCACCGGCAGCGGCACCGTCGTTCTGACCACGACACTTGCTCCCCTCGGCCTCAAAATCTCCAACTCCGCCAAGGACTACACCTTCACCGGCCCCGGCAAGCTCACCGGCACCACCAGCCTCGTGAAATCCGGCACCGGCACCCTGACCCTCGCAAACACCGGCACCAATGACTACATCGGCGGCACCACCATCGACGCCGGAGTCCTCCGTCTGGGCGATGGCGTCACCGTCGGCGGCGGCATCATCAGCGGCCCCATCGCTAACAACGGCCGCCTCGTCCTCGACCGCCCCGCGGATTTCACCTTTGCCAATCCGCTTACCGGCACCGGCATCTTGGAAAAGGCCGGCGGAAATATTGTGACGATTGTCAATCCGGCCATCGCCAACCCCATTGTCCTCACCGCGGGCAAGCTGCTCCTCACCGGCGGCGGAAATCTCTCCGGAGCCATCAGCGGCCCCGGGCAGCTCGAAACCACATCCGGCCAGCTTTTCATCGACGGTACCGATACCAATTCCAACACCGGCCTCACCACCATCAGCGGCGGCAGCCTGCGGCTCCAGAAGCCGGCCGGCACCACCGCCATCGGCGGAGACATCACCATCACCGGCGGTGGCAATCTCGCCATCCTCGCGGACGAACAGATCGCCGACACCGCCACCCTCAACGTCTTCGGCACCTCCACCGATTCCCTCATTGGCACCACGGGGAAGGAAACGCTCGCCAACGCCAACGTGAACGGCGTCAGCGGCGCCACCCAGCTCATCCTCCGCAACAACGCGGAAATCACCGGCACCGCCACCGTCACCCAAGGAATTCTCGGCGTCGCAAGCGGCAGCACCGCCAGCGTCAATACCATCCTGCTTACCTCCCCCACCGCCCTCATGCGGATCGCGGGCAGCGGCGGCCCGTCCGTCTTCAATGTCGGCGCAGGCGGCATCACCGCCAGTGCCGGCGAAATTCAGGTGAAATTCAACGCCGCCGATCAGGACGCCACCCTCAACCTCGCGGGCGGCCTCACCACCACCGGAGATTTCACAATCACCAACGCCGGCTATACCGGTGCCAACCTGAACGTCATCAACCTTCCCGCCGGCGCACACGCCTTCGACATCGCCGCCGCCACCACGACCACCATCGCCCCCGACTTCGGTGGCGATGGCAGCCTCGTGAAATCCGGCACCGGCACCCTGAAGCTCAACGCCTCCTGTAGTGCCGCTTACCTCGGTGGCACCACGGTCACCGCCGGCTCGCTCATCGTGAATGGCAGCGTCTCCGGCCCCACCGGCGTGGCCGCCGGGGCCACCATCGGCGGCACCGGCACGCTTGCCGGCGGCACCACCGTCCAAGGCGCGATCTCTCCCGGCGATGGAGGCATCGGCACGCTCACCACCACCGGCGGCATCACCCTCGCCGCCGGCTCCGCCTACGCCTTCGACATTTCCAACTGGACCGGCAGCACCCCCGGCACCGATTCGGACCTGCTCGCCGCCGAAACACTAACGCTCACGGCCAGCCCGACCAACAAGCTCGTCATCAACGTCTCGGGAAATCCCGCCGGATTCACCGAAACCGCCAAAACCCTGGTAATCGCCACCTCCGCCAATCCCATCGCCGGCTTTGACGCTTCCGCCATTACCGTGAGTTCCGCGGGATTCACCGGCACCGGCACCTTCACCGTCCAGCAAACCGGCAATACCGTCGAACTGGTCTATGCCGCCGGCACCGCCTCCGCCTACTCCACCTGGGCCGCCTTGAACGGCCTCGACGCCTCCAACAACGGCCCCACCCAGGATCCGGATAACGACGGCCGCCAAAACTTCGTCGAGTTCGCACTCAACGGAAATCCCCTCTCCGGCGCCATGCCCGGCAAGGTCTCCGTCCAGATCGCCACCGTCGGCGCGGAAAAGGCACTCACCCTGACCATCCCCGTCCGCTCCTCCGCCCCCTTTACCGGCGCGACCGAGCAGACCCTCAGCGTGGACGGTCTCACCTATCACATCCAGGGCAGCGATGCCCTCGACGTTTGGGACCTTGCCGTCACCGAAGTCACCGGCGCTGACGCCGTCACCATCCAGACGCCGCTGCCCGCGCTTCAGGACGGCTGGTTCTACCGCACCTTCCGCAGCCCCGGACCCGTCGCCGGCGACCCCGCCGATTTCCTCCGCGCCCGCATCGACTACTGAAAATCGCCTGCCGGTAAAATCCCCCGTCCCGCCCCTGCGCACACTGCGGGGGCGGGACATTTGCTTTCAGCCAGGACCGCTCGGTCATCCTTCTGGATTTCCCGCTTCCCCAATCCTTGGAAAATCTCCGATGAATCCTCTGTGATCCCCCGCCTCATCATCCCAATTGCCATTCTGGCAATCGCTCCCCAAGCCGCGGCTTGGAGCAGCCGGGCTTCCAAAACTCTTCATGATGTATTGATAGCCGATGCCATCATTGCGGAATATCGGTCCGAATTCGGCAAACTGCCGGATGAAGCTCAATTTGCGAAGATGGATGCGGCTTTGGACTACCCGCCCGGAATGTATGCGGATTTGCTTTTTGACCACTGGCACCGCCCGCTCGTCTATCGCAACCCCGGCCGCCATGGCGAATACGACCTCTATTCCGTCGGCCAGAACGGCATTGACGACGGCAAATCCGAAGACGACATCGGCGTGGAAGGTCCCCGCGAAGGGTACTACTGGAAACACCTCTGGCCGCTCGGCAGATTTGTCGTTCTAACCGGCTTCATTCTGGGCCTCGCCTTGTATATTGCCGCCTTCGCGAAATCCCGCCATTTCCTCCGCCCCATCGCCGGCGCCGTCGTTGGAGGAGGCATTTGCGCCGGTTCCCTATTGCTGCTTCATCCGGGCGTTATCCCGGCACGGAACCATCCGCTGCTAGCGATGTCGCTATTCGGCGGAATAATATGCGCCAACTCGCTCCGGCGGATTTGGAGATGAAACTCCAATGGACTGCGCAGGAGGTTCAGTCTTCCCGCCGAGCCATACCGCCGCGCTTCATGACTAGAGAAAACGAGCAACCTGAAGGTCGAACTCCGGACGCGTCTCCCACCAACATCGCTGCGCCCGGAGTTCAAGCTTCAGCTTGCCTCTGCCGGACCAGCGGAACAGAGCAACCTGAAGGTTGAACTCCAGGCGCGCGTCCTACAAACATGGCAGTGCCCGGAGTTCAAGCTTCAGCTTGCCTCTGCCGGACCAGCGGAACAGAGCAACCTAAAGGTTGAACTCCGGGCTCGAGTCCCGCCAACATCGCGGCGCCCGGGGTTCGGGCTTCAGCTTGCCTCTGCCGGACCAGCGGAACAAAGCAACCTGAAGGTAGAACGCCAGACGCGCGTCCTGCCAACATGGCAGGGCCCGGAGTTCAAGCTTCAGCTTGCCTCTGCCGGACCAGCGGAACAGAGCATCCTGAAGGTTGAACTCCAGACGCGCGTCCTGCCAACATCGCAGCGCCCGAAGTTCAGGCTGATAGCAAAAACTCTTCCACGCCCAAAGAATGCACCACCACCCTTTCGCATGGAGCGTCCACGGGAAACTTGGTCATCACGCTTGAAATGATTTCTCAGACAAAAAGCGCGGCTTCCGCAATGAATGCATAAAGAATCGGATTGTACCTAGCGGGTGCCAATGCCGCGTCGCCGGAAGTTGCCACATGGAAGGCTATCGCTGGGCGATGGTCCGACAGCGCTTCCTCATACGAATCCCCCTGTCCCACCACCACCCCGCTGGGACGTCCCAAAGGCTGTTCGACACAACCATCCGAATTTCGCTCCACGACGATTTCGAGTGTCTGATTCCTGATGAAATAATGCCTTGCCCGGTCTCGACGGGCAAGATCCCAGATTCGGGGATCTCGGGCCGCCTCCTCCGCCGCCGACTTTTCTGATATCACGGATTGGATGTGATCCCAGCGCTTTCCCCGACATCACAGAAAATCAGAAATCAACAATTCCCGGCATAACCCCGCCGATGCCTTCGATTTGGAACCCACGCGGATCATGCGCTGAGACTCAGGTCGAATCGGCAACCGCTACTTCCACCCTCCCAACAGCAGCATCCCCTTCTATCGCTTTTCGGAAGAAGTGGCCACCATGCCCAAAACCCGAGCCCCCACCTATCACCCGGCTCTCCTGCCGAGACAAAGTCCGATGCTTCCGTGCAAATTTTCCAGACCGCCGCAACCGCCGCAATGTCAGCGATCGGCACGCCGCAAATTCAGCAGCCTGAAAACTGGTTACTCAAGGAAAAGCCGCGGTCCGTATCCCATTCAAGTCCGCCGCTCCCTGAAAAACCCCCTTTTCTATTCGGGCATGAAACAGATTCCGAAATTCACGATCCACAGCCTGCCCCCATCGACGAACGTCCCGCCTCTTATTTTCACAACCGTTGCCAACAAAAATCTTGGCAAAACGGTCCCGATCTCTAGGTTCGTGCCAATTGAATATCGCGCCGGGAACCCTGAATTCCACCAGATACCGGCGTACTAATGGATTTCCAATTCAATCTGCAATTTTCAGCATTTCAGCCTACCCACCTTCCGTCTTCTGCTGCCCCGCTTTTCCCGCCCTGCGATCCTGCAAATCCCTGTTTCAGGCAGCTCCCCCAAAAAGCAAGTTCCTAGCATTAACCCCTCCCTCCGTGAAGACCACCTATCCACAGTCTCGCATCAATCCCGCCCGCCGAGGTTCCCTGAACATGATCGCGCTGTTGGCGCTGGCCGGCATACCGATGAACTCAGAGGCCGCTGAGGTCGGCGCACATGCCCTAGTTTACTCCTGGCCCGACGGCATAAACAATTTTAACACCTACACCAAAGCATCCGGCGGTGCCCCCAGTCCAGCCGCTGCGGGAAACGGTTGGACCTCCTATGCTTCTGGAGGTTTCCACGGACTCGCAGCAAGCGGGAATGCCACCACCCCGGGAACAGGCTCCTTTGGTAGAGGTTACGTAGGCGGCAACGCCTACTGGTTTGAGCAGATTACGATTTCCTCGCCCACGGTGCCTGCCGGCACCATCGGAGTGGCGAACTTCACCCTCTTTTTTAAAGGCCACGTCAGTGCGGAATCGCAGCGTTCGGACCGGGAGAATAAATCATCTATCGGCTATCGGTGGGTGGCGGACGGAGATGGTGCCAACAACATGGCGGATCTCAACGTCGGTGAATACACCCAGCGAATCGTTTACGGCAGTCTCAACTACGCCGACTCTTCGGGGCCGGAGTTCCTAGATCAGCCGCGCCACCATCAAGTCATCTTTCGGTTCGGGCAGCCTTTTGACTTCACTGTCGCCGTCCATTGTCAGGCCGAAGCGTGGCGTGACGCCCCCGGGAAAGTGCGCGCGGAACTCCGCTGCACTGGCTGGAACGGCCTCCGCGACGTCCAGGTCCGTAACGGAGCCGCCGCGCCAGACGCAACCATCACCTCACAGACCGGCTTCAACTATGCAAATGCCGGGTCCGCCAGCTACGGCCAATGGGCCAGGCTTTATCAATTGGATGGCGCTTCCATGCAGGCGGATTCGAATGGCAACCGCCTGTCGAACTTGATGGAGTACGCGCTGGGTCGAAATCCGCTGGAACCGGATTCAAGCCCACCTGGCACCCTGGGAAGCGTCAATATCGGCGGCAGCGACTACCAGACATATACCTTCACGCGACCCCGCCTTGGGGCGCGCGCCGGCGACATCGTGTATCTACCGCAGCGTGGAGATATGATGAACGCTTGGGACGATGTCGGGTTGGAAACCACCGTCGCCCCGTCGACCACGGACACCGAGACCGTGACGGTTCGCTCGACCCTGCCGATGGTCAATCAAACCAGTGAATTCCTGCGTCTTCAAGTCACCGGACCCTGATCCGCACTCCGCCTCCCGTTAGTTCTCCTGCTACTGTAATAAAACGGGTAATTTTCCGGATATCCCCGCAGGTTCCAGGCTCATCCGAGCCGGTCTGCTTGTCAGCGGTTCTATGAGACTGCGACTTAATAACAGAGGGATAGGCCACTAGTCAACATGACAGAGGGACACATGACAAAGGGACAGGCCTCTAGTCGATAAAACCACTTCCCACCAACCCGCGGTCAGAATCAAACTGAACCGCTAACGAGACACAAATAACGTAGACGGGGCGGCCGGATGGATCATGCGAGGATGCCACGCTTTCACGCGACGGCTTGGGTGAGTCTGGCGGGCACGAACAACATTACCGGACAGTCGCCGCTGTTGGGCGCCCTTGCCAATAACGGCGGGCCGACTAAGACGATGCTTTGCTGGTGGGCAGCCCGGCCATTAACGCGGGCAGCAACGCGCTCGTTCCAAGCGGCGTCACGATCGACCAGCGCGGTTTCGCGCGCATCGTCGGCGGCACGGTGGATATCGGCGCTCTGGAGCTGGATGGCACTCCCCCGTCCGTCACGATCAACCAAGCCGCCAGCCAAACCGATCCAACCATCTCCACGCCCATCCATTTCACTGTCGTCCTTAGCGAACCCGTCACCAATTTCACGACTAGCGGTGTCACCCTCAGTGGCAGCGCCGCAGCCACGACCGCCACGGTCACAGGAAATGGCACGACTTATATTGTCGCTGTCACCGGCATGACGCTGAGCGGCACCGTGACCGCGACGATTTCCGGCGGCGTGGCATTCGACGCCAGTGGCAATGGAAACACTATTTCCTCCAGCACCGACAACACGGTTTTCTACACCGCTGAGGAAGAGGTTCGAAGCAGCGGGACGATCCGCCCGGCTGAGGGTGAGGGCGGCGGGTTTGAAGTCGGATTTGTCGGAAACCCCGGCCAGGTCTATACGATCCAGTTCTCCTCGGAGCTCGCCGACTGGCAGACACTCCGGACCCAAGTGGCCGATTCCTTTGGCGCGATCTCCATTGTGGACAATCCACCTTTTGGAACCGTCAAACGCTTCTATCGCCTTCTCTTACCTTAAGGAAACGCTGATATGATCCGAATTCCCACCCCCTGCGGCGCGGGGATTGCCTGTTCCGAAGGTATGACCCACCAGATAAGCTTCTCCGAGGCCGAGTTCGCGGCGAAAAAGAAAACCATCCGTCGCGAGTAATGACAGAGGGACAGGCTTCATTCAAAATTCAGATTTTATGATCCAGCGCTTCAAACGAAGAAGCCAAAATTTCAGGCGACCGCCACAGGTTCAAATAGCTCGGAAATTCGTAGATGGGTGGCAAGTAGCATGGTCCGTTTCTAAATGTTAGAGCTTTGGGCGAACGGTGAAACGATAGCGCCCGCTGCCGAGCCGCATGCGGTGGAGAGTTGGGGTGGCGGGGAGCGCCGTGACTCCCTTGGCGGCGTCTAGCGAATTTCCGGATTCGGTGATGCTGTCGCCGGCGCTGGCGGGCAACTCGACGATGGCGGTGGCATCTGGAGGAATGGTGATGTCGAATTCGGTGCCAGCGGCGTTGAGCGACCAGTTCGACTCGATGAGACCGCGGGCGGATTGGTGGGAGCATTTAACCCATTTCAGATCCGGGACCGGATGTGGGCGGATCACAATGCGGTCGAAGCCGACGGCGTCGGCTGCGGGTTGGATGCCGCCGAGCCAGCGGAAGAACCAGGCCGAGATCGAGCCGAACATCGGGTGATTGTTAGAATAGGTGTTGTCGCTGCCGGCCCAATGTTCCCAGAGGGTGGTGGCATTGTTTTCAAGCATCCATCCCCATGATGGGAAGGTCTTGCGGTTGGCAAGGGCGTAAGCCAGGTCGTTGCGTCCGTGGCCGGGAAGTTGCTCCAGAAGAAGCTGCGTGCCGTAGATGCCGGTGGTCAGGCGCGGGCGGTCTTCGGGCTTGTTCAGGTCTTTTACGAGATCGTCGAAGACCGCATGGCGGGGGCCTTCGGGAACCGTTCCAAAGCCGAGTGCGAATAGTTGTTCGGATTGGCTGCCGTTGCCAACCACGCCCGTTTTTTCGTCGAGGAAGGCGTCGGTCCAGGCTTTTTCGGATTCCGCAGCGAATGAGTCACAGAGCTTGGCTTCCTTTTCCTTGCCGATGATCCGGGCAAGGCGGGCGATGCGATGGGCGGAATCGATGAACATCGGTGTGCCGAGCGCGGGGCCGCGTGCCTTGGCGAGTGCCTCGTGATCCCCCAGCCCGACGGTGACCAAGCCCTTCTCGCGGCGGGCCGCCTCGCTTCCGATCCAGCGGATCGCGATGGGAAGCTGCTCCTCGATCAGCGCGCGGTCGCCGTAATGTTGATAGAGTTGTTCTATCAAAAGCGGATGCACCATGCCCCAGCCGACACCGCAGTATTTCACGCCAACGTAGGGAGCTGTATCGGGGAAGAGACCGTCGGGAAGAGCCGCGTCGCCCCAATCGCGCACGGTTTTGGCGTAGAAGCCGGCCATGTCGTAGTTCATCATGAAGGCCTCGCTGGTGGCGACGATGTCGCCGCCATAGCCGAAGCGTTCGCGATGCGGGCAGTCGGATTGCACGCCGATGACATTCGAGACAAAAGTGCGGCGACAGACTTTCTGGATGCGGTTGAAGAGTTCGTTAGAGCACTCGAAAATGCCGGTTTCCGGAAGTTCCGTATGAAATGGAATGGCGCGGCAGTCTCCGGGCTTGGGTGCCTCGGGCAGGCCGATGATTTCCATGAAACGGAAGGCATGGTAGGTGAAATCCGGGCGGTAGGATTCGTTAGGCGTGCCGCTTGCGATGTAGATGTCCTGCTGCCATGCGAACTCCGGCGCTCCGGGTCCTCCGATTGGTTTCATGCTGCCGTCGTCTTGTGTGCGGGTTCCCTTGATCTGGCCGCAGACGCTGGTGAGCGGGTTCAACGAGCCGTCCGGATTGAGAAGCTCTCCATAACGGAAAGTGAGGCGGGTGCCTGCGGGGACCTGCAAGTCGATCTCCGGAATACCGGTGAAGTTGGTGCCGAAATCAACGATGTGGGTGCCGGGCTTGGGTGTGGTGACCGCCGCCGCAGGAAGCTTCTTCTCAGCACGGATGGGTTTCATCGCCAAAGGTTGGAGCGGTTCAAGGGAGGCATCCGTGACGTGGGCGGGCTTCCATTTCGAAGCATCGAATCCCGCAAGATCCCAGCCGGGAATGGCGAGCCGGGCATCGCGTTCTTCACCGATATAGATGCTGTTGCGCAGGGTGGGGCCTTCGGTGGTGGTCCAACCGGGGCCGGTGGTGACCGTGGTCTGGCTGCCATCCGGGTGATCGATGACGAGACAGGCGATCACCCGCGGGCGGCCGATGGTTAGGGAATCGCGGATGTTGCGGTGTCCCCACATGCGCAGCGGCAGCGGGTTGAACCAGCCATTGCCGAGAGACAGGCCGAGGCAGTTGTCGCCTTCGGTTAGCTTTGCGGTGACACCGTGAGTGCGGAACAGGACGCGCTTATCGAAATCGGTCCATGGCGGATCGAAGATGTGATCCTCAAGGCGCTTGCCGTTGAGGCTTGGCAGGCAAAGGCCGAGTCCGGCAACATGGAGACGGGCGCGGACGACCGGCTTGGTGAGTGTGAATTCACGGCGGAGCAGCGGAGCGGGGTCGGGTTTGTAAAAATCCTCGTCGCGTTCCGGGTTGGTTTTCCCGTCATCAATCCAACGTGCGCCCTGCCAATCTGCAGGCTTCATCGGAGCGTTTTCCCAGATGGCTGCCGGGCTCCACGGAGAAGCTTCGTCCTTCGCATCCCAGCAGCGGACCTTCCAATGACAGCGCTGGCCGGAGACAAGTTTGCTGCCCGCGTAGGTCGCGACCGGCAGACGCGTGGCGGGACCTTTGCCGGAATCCCAAAGATCCCCCTTGTTCTCCGCGAGCAGGGCTTCGCTGCTTGCGACGAGGATTTGCCATGCCGACTGGTGTTGGTCGCGCTCCTTGGATTCGACCCGCCATGAAAGCCCGGGAGGACCGGCCACTGCAGGCACTCCGGTCATTGCCCCGCAACGTAAGTCAACCGGCACCAGAGTGGCCATGGCATCACTGAATAAAAGGCTCATGGCTAACAGAATGGTGGCGAATGGTCGGCTTGGAATCATCGGTCGGTGGATGTTGTGAGAGAGGGAAATGATCGCGGGGCGGCTTGGGCTATTTTTTGAAGATTAAGAGTGAAGGCGCCACGAATCTGACGAATCGAACGAATCTGAAGAAATGACAGGAGAGGGGGACTTTTAAATCTCAAGACCTTTCCTTCTTCAGATTCGTCAGATTCGTCAGATTCGTGGTGCCTTTCTTCTTCGGATTCATGAGTCGTATCTAACGATCATTTACCGGGCACGATCCAGATATTGCGGAACACGACCGGGTTGCCATGGCTCTGAAGATAAATCGGTCCCTCGGGATTTTCGAGGGGCTGATTGATCGGAGCGGAGGTGGTGAAGTCCTTGGAGAGTTCCAGGTCCTCATGAACCAACACGCCGTTGAGCTTCACGGTGATCCGGGGCCAGGCGGTTCGCGTGCCGTCGATGTCGAATTTCGCGGCGGTGAAATCAACGTCATAAGTCTGCCATGCGAGCGGCGGCAGGCACATGTTGAGGAGCGGTTTGGAAATGGAGTAAATGCCGCCGCATTCGTTGTCCTCGCCCGTTAGGCCAAACGAATCGAGCACCTGGGTTTCCCAGCGACCGCTCTGATAGACACCACTGTTGCCGCGCTGCTGGCCGCGGGCTTCAGGCTTGTAGGGGGTGCGGAATTCAAGGTGAAGCTTGTAGTCACTGAAGCGTTGTTTGCTGGTGCAGCCGGTGGCTTGCAGCAGCCCGGCCTCGACTTTGCCGTTTTCCCAAAGGTCTGCGGAGCCGCCATCGAAAAGCACGACCGCGCCCTCGGGCGGTTTCGCTCCCAGGGTGGGACTTTTGCGTTCGATGGGCGGGAGGGCGGCTTGCGCCGTTTCCCCGATGGTCAGATGAAGTCGGCCATTCATGATCGTGGCGGAGGTCGTGTGGTCGGCACACGTGAAGTTGACCCTGTCACCATCCCGGCCTCCGTGGAGAAGCGTGCGAGATTTTTCGCGGGTCCATCCCAACCCCGGCAGCCCGCCTTGAAGCAGATAGGCATCGAACATGCCCTTTCCGAGGGCGACCACCTGGACGCCGAATTCGGCCCCGGGGTTGGCACTGCCGTATTCCCCCTGGATCATGAAGTCCGGATCCTCACGCCGGGCGGTCTCCGGATCGGTCCATG
This sequence comes from Verrucomicrobiales bacterium, assembly GCA_038235225.1. Taxonomy (GTDB): domain Bacteria; phylum Verrucomicrobiota; class Verrucomicrobiia; order Verrucomicrobiales; family Akkermansiaceae; genus Luteolibacter. The sequence goes on along the minus strand of JBBSUD010000028.1, from coordinate 1,219 downwards.
TTTTTACTCCGGAGCCGGGTGCCTCAGCCGCCCTGCCCGCTCCGATCAAGAGCATCGCAACCGCAGCGGAAATGATGGTTTGTTTATTCATAAGATTGTCGTGGTGGCCTACGCCTGAAACGCATGCCGTCTGTCGGGATGGCTCATGACGCCCTTCATCGTTGCTCTAACTTGACGGCTTTCGCCAGTTCCGGGTTGGAAGAAACGTAAGGTGTCAAACCGCTGGTGGTCGTGAGTCCGTGGACTTCCAGTCTTTCCGTTAGGCGATAGGGAAACGGTCGTTTCTCGCGCGGCGGGCCGAGTGGATTTCCGAAATAAGCGATGCCTTTATAGTCACCGGTTCGTCCGGATTCATCGACGGACAAGCTATCGATCCGGATCACGTGCGGCATCGAACATGGGTAGCCGAAGTCGTGGGTGCCGTCGTTGTCCATACCGAACATCCCGGGACGCGAGTGCTTTCCCGCAGGAGGAATCCAGCGGCAGTTGCGGATGAGCACCTCGCCGTCCCAAGTCGATCCGTAATCCTCGCGGAACGAGATCAGATGATTTCCGTGTAGCGTGGAATCCTCGACGATCAGGCCGCCGCGTCCGATTGCATTGAGCCCGGCGTGGCCGAGCGTGGACCCCCGGATGATGTAGGAACCGGAAACTCCCTGATGCACGTCCATCCGGGAAAGGGCGCAATTTTCCAGCAGGACGTTCTTCATGAAATTCGTGCCAATCACGCCCCAGAGTCTGCGGTCTTCGATGTCGTTTCCCATGCGGCAGCCCTGTCATGCGGAAGTCCACCACCAGGCGGGAAAGGGGTCAGGGAAAGGGGTCAGTCCTTGGATTTAAGGGTTTCTCATGCTTCTTGAGGATCCTCCTGCCTGCGGGATCGCGGCGGAGGTTATGCACGTGCTTGCTCATGGAGGCAGGGTATCCCATTGCCAGACGGGTCAGGAAAGGGGTCAGTCCTTGGATTTAAGCGTTTTCTCATGCTTCTTGAGGATTCTCCTGCCTGCGGGATCGCGGCGGAGGTTGTGCACATGCTTGCTCATGGAGGCAGGGTGTCCCATTGCCAGGCGGGTGGCGAGCCATTCGTTGGGGACTGCGGTTTGGCTCTTGACCAGCGCCGCACATGCCACCTTGCGGGGATCTCCTTTTCTCAGGGCTGACAGTTCTTCCGCTGACCCGGGCAAGCCGGTCTCCGCGGATATCCGCGCGATGATCCGCT
>JBBSUD010000027.1:0-47347 GCA_038235225.1 Verrucomicrobiales bacterium | reverse complement strand
GCCGCGAGGCATCGGCAGACGAGGGCGGGCAGTGGGAATCCTGGGGGTCAGGAAGATTTTAGCGCGTGCATGGCGGCGATTCTTCACGCCGGAGCTGCGAACGCGAGAAGAATTTCCGGCAAATGACAGAGTAGAGTTAAGCCGAGGATGTCCTTCGCGTGGAGATCCGCGTGCTGGAACGGGATACAGGATCATTGCCTGCGGCTCCTTGCTGGGGACCGGTGCAAGAATTGCCGGGAAGTGGAAGATGGGAACCACGGAACACACGGATGAATCATGGGATGATGGTATTTCGGAAGGACCGGCGGATCGGCATTTGAACCGGCGAAATTATTTTGAGGTCGTTCCTTGGGGGGATGGGCAGCACTTGAGGGTCTGCCGACGTTTCTCGTATTCGATTTTCGCGTGACGGACATTGTTCGGATCCAGGTTTCTGATTTGTAGGTATCCTGGAGAAGTGCGGGTGAAAATTCCGACGCGGGAGCCGCTGAAGGTAGCTTTCCAAATATCCCGGATTGCCACCGTGTGAATCAAACCGCCACGCTTGTGGACCTCGACCGAATCACCGGTGAACTTCCACATATTCAGACATTCCCGCTTCTCAAAATAGCGGACGACAGAAATTGTGAATGCGAGGCTGATCAACAAAAATTCCCCCAGTTTCAATATCGCCGTAGAAGGGAACAGCTTGGAAATCGCCACGGAGAGCGGAAGTCCCGATTGGGAGATCGCGGCCGCGACAACGACCACAAACATGTATAAGAGAAGCGGGGCGAAGATAAGAAAGCTGCGGATCAAGCTGATCGGCTGGCGGGGTTGAAGCGTCACTTCAGACAGGTTGCGCGGGCCGTTTTGGGAGTCGGGAGCGGTTGTTTCGTAAGGATTCGGATCGGTTTTGGAAAATCGCAGGAATGCCACTTGCAGGGCGAGGAACAGCAATGCCCAGATGGCGGTGGGAAGCGCTTTTGATCGATCCTGAATGGTTATCCAGGCAACAAGTATCGCCAGGAGTGGGGCGGTCGCGAATATGATATGCCTCCGGGTGACGCGTTCGGGGTTGTGGATCATCAGCATTGCCATCGTCAGTCCAAAGCCGATTCCGAGAACGATGTTCGGGCCGGTGATGAGCGGGTTGCCCGCAAACAGGATGAATCCTAACGTCGTCAGGATTCCGGTAAGGATTGCAACGGTTCTGCGCGGCTTTAGCATCCTTGGGAATTTGGGTTAGAAATTCCGGCCGGGTGCTTTGAATCTGGCGGTTAGGAAAGCGGCTGCGATGCAAAGCAGGTAATTCGCAGGTGCGATGGCCAAGTAAGGGAGGAACGAGGGCGATACCTCATCCGTTAAGTCATTTGCTGCGATTGTCCAGAACGCCGAGCCAATGCTGATGACGGTGAGCCATGTCAGCCAGCGGGGGAATATGCGAGGCGGCGACGGAGCCGGTTTTGTGCAAAGCCGGACGATGTGGATGAGGGCGGCCAGGGCGAGGACCGCGTGAAGTGCGAAGCAGAGAAGCCATTCGAAAGCACCGGAGAAATTTGCGGCGAGTGGGATGGACATGCCGTGCTTTGATAACGCGTGGGGGCGGGACGCCCCCACGATGGACGGGGGCGAGCCGCCCCAGTAACTTGCTGCTTTGGGATTGTTCAGTCGGAGAGGACGTGGGTGGCGTGGGTCACGGAGGCCCCGGCCCGGAGGACTGCGGAGATGAGCGCGGATTCGATGAGTTCGGCGTCGGTGGCGCCGGCCTTGCGGGCGTTGGTGGAATGGATGTCGATGCAGTAGGGACACTGGGTGGTGTGGGCGACTGCGACGGCAATCAGTTCCTTATACTTTTCCGGAATCGCGCCTTCGGCGAAGACGGCTTTGTCGAACGCGCGGAAGGCACTCATGGCTTCCGGCGCAAGGGTGTCCATCTGCTTCATTCTTTTGAGATTTGCTTTGTCGTACATGGTTTTCGTTTGTGGGTTGGGAACAGGTGGGAGGCGGATTTCCGGGATTTATTCCAGACTTGGACGCGCGCCGGGGGCGAGACGCGCCAGCCACATGCCCCAACCACGGCCCGCCGCGAGACGCGGCAGCCATTTTTACGATCATTTCCCGACGACGACCAGATGCGCGCCCATGGAGGGGCGGGAGGCGAAGATCTGGGGCTCGATGTTGGTGGCCTTTTTATACTCGGCGGCGAGGGTGGCGGCGATCTCGGTGGCTTTGCGGGACTCACAAAGAGTGACGGTGGAGCCGCCGAAGCCGCCGCCGGTCATGCGGGCGCCGATGACGCCGCCGTTGCGGCCGATTTTCCGGGCGATTTCGACCATGATGTCGAGCTCGCGGCAGGAGACCTCGAAATCGTCGCGGAGGGAGTCGTGGCTGGCGGCCATGAGCGGGCCGAGGGTTTCGAAATCGTTGCGAGCGAGGGCGGCGGCGGCGGCAATGGTCCGGGAAATTTCCCCGACGACGTGGCGGGAACGGCGGTTGATGGGATCGCCGAGGGCGTCCCAGTTCGACTGGACGTCGGCGGCGGTGACGTCGCGCCAAGAGGCTTTGCCGAGGATTTTCAGGCCGTCCTCGGTGTGCTTGCGGCGGGCGGCATAGCCTCCGTCGGACAACTCGTGATGGACCATCGTGTTCGAGATCAGGACGGTGAGATCGGGATTTTCGAAGGGGACGAGCTCGGGTTCGCCGGCCTGGCAGTCGATGAGAACGAGGCGGTTGGGCTTGCCGAAGGCGGAGGCGAACTGGTCCATGATGCCGCAGGGGACGCCGGCGAAATCGTGCTCGGCCTTCTGGCAGAGGAGGGCCTTTTCCTTGGTCTGGAGGACGGTGTCGAGCAGGCCTTCGAGGAAGGTGGCGACGGCGCACTCGAGGGCGGCGGAGGAGGAGAGCCCGGCACCGCCGGGGACGGAGGAGATGATGTAGGCATCGAATCCCGGGATGTGGTGGCCGCGATTTTGGAAACCACGGACGACGCCGCGGATGTAGTTCGCCCATTTCGGCGCGCCGGGTTCCTCGGGTTTCGTGAGATCGAGGAGGGCGACGTCCTCGCCGATGGCTGAGGTGACGCGGCCTTCGAGGGTGCCATTCGGGCAACCGGCGATGACAATATAGCGATCGATGGCGAAGGGCATGACGAAGCCGTCGCAGTAGTCGATGTGCTCGCCGATGAGATTGACACGGCCGGGAGCGGCGGCGGTGATGGATGCTTTGGAACCGAAGCGCTCGGCAAGGCCGGCGGCGGCGTCCGAGACGAGGTCGGCAAGGTCGGGATTGAGCTGGAGCATGGCGGGGTTCGTTTAGCTGCCGCCGAGGGTAGGGGGGTGGTCGAGCCTGCGGCGATAACTTTCCAGCGCTTGGGTCCAGACGGCATGGATGACATCGGCGGGGCGGACCCAGACGGCGCGGTGCATCATGAGCATGGCGGGTGCGAGGTAGAGGAGCTCGGCGAGTTCCGCCTTGGTGAGGACGCCGGGGCCTTCGGTGAGGCAGCGCTCGGCGAGGATTTCGTCGGCGGGGGTGAGCTCGGCGTATTCGAGGAGGGAGACGTGGACGCCGTTCACGTAGGGATCGACAACGGCGGCGACGAGTCCGCGGCGGGCGGTGGCGGTGGCGTCGAGCGCGGGATCGACGGCGGCGGTGGCGGAATCCGCCAGGAGGATGACCTGCGGAGGCGCGATTTCCTCGGGAGTAGCGAGGATTTTCCGCCGGAGCAGAGCGCGGCCGTAGCGCGAGCGGCTGGTCCAGACGGAAACCGGCGCGGCGAGCAGGAGGCCGAGGAGAATGGGGGACATCCAAACGAGGAAGGATAAATCGAGCGGTTTGCCGAACTCCCGGTGCGGCCACCAGCCGATCCAAAAGGCGACGCCGGTCCAGACGATGCCGATGATGGTCTGCGGCGCGTGGATGCGGATCGCGTCGCCCCAGGCCGTGCCGTCGGTCTCGCGGTTCTGATTTCCCCAGCCGACAGCGCGGCCGAGGATGATGCTGAGGACCATCAGCGTGTGGGCAAACATGATGCATGGGGCGAGCAGCACGGAAACGATCGTTTCCAAGATCACCCCGAGCGTCAGGCGGATCGCCCCGCCGAACGAGCGTCGCACGCTGCCGACGGTGATGCCGCGGATGACGGCGAGAATTTTCGGCAGGAAAAGCAGCAGGAAGATCGCGCCCGTGAGGATGAGGCTCTGCTGGATGCCGTCGATGTGGAACCATTTCGCCGCGAAATTCCCGGTAAATGGCAGGCGGCTCAGATTGCTCTGGGCGCGTTCCCAGCCAATCCAAGTTCCGAGCAGGAGAAACAGGAACCAAATCGGGCTGCCGAGGTAGGCCATGATCCCCATGAAAAGGTGGGCGCGGACGGAAAACGGCAGTTTCCGCGCGAAAATCAGCCACATGTGCTGGAGATTTCCCTGACACCAGCGGCGGTCGCGGATGAGGTGGTCCACCAAGGTCGGCGGCGCTTCCTCGTAGGTGCCTTCGATGTCCCAAGCGAGCCAGACCTCCCAGCCCTCGGCGACCATGAGCGCGGCTTCGACGAAATCGTGACTGAGGATGCGCCCGCCGAACGGCTCGCGGCCGGGCAGGGCGGGAAGCTCGCAGAATTCGGAAAACGGCTGGACCCGGATGAGCGCGTTGTGGCCCCAGTAGCTGCCACCGCCGAGCTGCCAGAAGTTCAGCCCGCGGATGAAAAGCGGGCCGTAAAGGCGCATCGCGAATTGCTGGAGGCGGGTGAAAATCGAGCTGCCGCGGATGAGTTTCGGCGGCGTCTGGAGGATGCCGAGCCGCGGGTAGGCCTCCATGACGCGTGTCATTTTCACAATGTCCGCGCCGTCCATGAGGCTATCCGCGTCGAGCACGAGCATGGCCTCATAGTTGCCGCCCCACGTGCGGACGAAGTCTCCGATGTTGCCGGCCTTGCGGTTGTCGTTGGTTTTCCGGCGGCGGTAGTAAATGCGGCCGAAACCTTCGAGGCGGCGGCAAAGATTGGTCCAGGCCATTTCCTCCATGACCCACAGGTCCACATCGCGGGTGTCGCTGAGCAGGAAGAAATCGTAGCTCGCGAGATGGCCGGTGGCTGCGATGGATTTGTAAATCGCCTCGATCCGGGCGCAGACGCGGATGCTGTCCTCGTTGTAAATCGGCATCACCACCGCGTGGCGTTTTTCCAGCGGGCCGTCCGCGCCTTCCGCGAGCTGGGAAATCCGGACCGAGCGCTTGCGGCCGCACAGCATGTCGAAGAACCCAAAAATCGCATGAAACGAGCCAAGCACCAGCAATCCGTCGAGCACGAAGAAGATCGCAATCATCGGATAGTGCGCCTTTTGGAAGCTGATTTTCCAGAACAGATCCGTCAGCCACAACGTCAGGATGACGTTCGTGATGATGACGGAGCCGAAAAAAATCGTGCGCCGGAGGACGGTGCGGAAGCGGCCGAAGAACGGGCGGATGGCGGAGGAGGCGGTATCCATCAACGGAAAAGGGTGTACCAAAGCGCCGCGCCGATCAGCGCCAGCACCACCAGCGAAAACAGGATGCGGACAATCGGCTGGCGGTCCATGCGCTCGTACCAATCCGCCGCGCCGCTGCCGATCGCATTGAATTCCAGCGGTTTGGGCACCATCGTCAGCTCCGCGAATTGCGGGCCGGCGGCAAGGTAGGATTTCCTCATGGCGTCCACGAATTCAGGCGGCCACGGCGCGGGAGTCAGGAAAACGCCCTGCCATTTGCCTGGCATATCCGCCAGCAGCAGGGCGAGGCGGCCGCGGGCGGCAAGGCGGCGGTTTTCGAGCGGGACGTCGAGCACCTCCTGCGTCCAGCTCGCGATTTGCGAGAGCGCCTCTTCCATCGCCAAGCGGCGGGCGGGCGCGCCGGGTTTCTCGCGCTGCTTTTCCGAAGCGCGCCAGAGAATACCGCGTACCAACTCGGCCACGAGGAGCTTGTTCCTCAAGCGCAACGCCTGGAGGTAGGCCTCCACCGCAGCATACGCCTCTTCCCACTCGTCGAGCTCAACCTCGGAAAGGGGCCGAAGGGCGTCTAAGGGGTGATCCGGCTGACCCATGTTTCGGTGAGGAAATTGTCGCCGCGCTTGATCGCGCACCGGAGCTCGACCGGACCAACCGAGTCCAGCTTCGCACCCTCTTCCGCCGGGGCGATCTGGAAGGCAACGCGGTAACGGGACTCCGGAATCGGCTGGATGGTGACGCCTTGGATTTTGATTTTCGCCGCGGAATCGCCCACCGCTTCGACCAGCGGGGAGAGCGGGATTTCATTAGGTTGGTTCAGCGCGTTGCCCTCGAATTCCACGACGATCGTCCGCTGCTCCGGCTGCCACGAATGAACACCGGTGCGGGTGGCGACAACGCGGCCGCCGGCTTGGGACGGATCGTCATCCATGGTCCAATGCTGGCGGTATTTGATTTCGAACCGGTCGCCGGGCTTCGGTATTTCCTTCGGCTCCCACATCGCCACCACGTTCTCCATGAGTTCGTTATCCGCGGGATTTTCCATCAGCATGACCTGGCCCGGTCCCCAATCGGAGGTCGGCTCGATCCAGAGCGAGGGACGCATGTGGTAGGCGGCCTCGGCGTCCTCGTAGGCCTCGAACCGGCGGTCGCGCTGGAGCAGGCCGAAGCCGTCGCATTTCTCCATGTCGAAGAAGCTGAACTCGGTCTTGCCGGAATCGTTGGAAAGCGGGCGCCAGAGCCGCTCGCCATTTCCCATCCGGATCGCAAGCCCGTCCGAATCGTGTACTTCCGGGCGGAAATCGTCGAAGCTGCGGCGCGAATTTTCGCCGAACCAGAACATGCTCGACATCGGCGCAAGCCCGAGTCGCCGCACCTCGGTGCGGGCGAACAGCACCGCGTGGACATCGACAATGGTCTCATTCCCCGGATCGATCTTGAACGAATAGGCACCCGCGTAGGACGGCCCGTCGAGCAGCGCGTAAACCTGCGCGTGCGGGTCCTCCGGCTTGGGTTTCCGGAGCCAGAATTCGCGAAATCCGGGGAATTCCTCGGAAGCGCCGTCCACGCCGATATTTACCGCGATGCCGCGGGAGGAAATCCCGTAGCGTTGGCTCTTCCCGAGCGCGCGCCACGTGCTGGCACCCTGAAAGACGGCGAGCTCGTCGAAGATTTCCGGCTGATTCAGTTGCGCGTGCAGGCGGAACCCCGCAAAGCCGCCGTCCGACGGGATTTCTCCCCGGTCCTTGACCAGCGGGCCGTAGTTAAAATAAGCCTCCGAAAGCCTGATCTGCTGCTGGTGAGTGCTGGTGAACTCGTTGAGAATCACCGGCTCGCGGAACAAATAGCCGGGGTGGAAAAACATCGCCCGGAACGGCAGCTTCTCGTCCGCCCACAGCGCTTGGGCTGGATTAAAACGGATGTCGCGATACTGATCGTAGGTCAGATTCGTCATCCAAGCAGGCAGCGCATCGCGGTTCGGCGCTTCGTATGGCTTGTTCGCGAGGTCCCGCGCGCGGCTTTGGATGCTTTTGAAGCCCACATCCTCCCGTTCCCATGTCTGGCCCGCCGAATGGGCGGCGAAAGCGACTGAAGCTGCGAGAAATAGCGATTTTCCGGGCACGACAATTTTCATGGGGCCGGGCGGCGGCGGCGTCAAGAATGCCGGTGCGAAAATCTTTCAGCTCACTGCGGCGGTTTTCCCGGCGAGAGTGGCGTGGTAGGTGACAATGCCGTCCGAGTTCGCGCTGTCCGGCTTCCGATGACGGTTGGCGGGGTCGAAATCCAGGAAAAACCCATCAACCCGGAATCCGCATTTTCCCAGCAGCGCGACCATTTCCCGGTGCTCGAACCAGCGCAGCGACTGGCGGGACTCATGCTTGGCCGGCGCACTGCCGGAAATCGAATATCGATGCTCCCGCTCCAGCAGGCGCAGGCCGCGGTCGAGCCGGTGGCGGGTTTCCAGCAAACCTTCCCGACCGTCCGGCAGGGTGACCAGATGGTCCTCATACCATTGATGCTCAGGTAGATCGCCCAGCAATTCCGCGTAGGGAGTGAAGATCGAGAGATAAAGCCCTCCCCCCGGCTCCAGCAGGCCGGCCCAGTGGCGTAACGCCGCTTCCGGATTTGCCGCGAGCTGCAGGACGAAGGCCGGGGCGAGGATGGAGTGGAATTTTCGGCCGTCCGACCATTGCTCCATATCGCCGCGGTGAAATCGGCCGTCGATGCCGGGGCCGGACTTGGCGCGGGCCATTTCCAGCATGTCGTCGGAGATTTCCAAGCCTTCGACGTCGAAGCCGGCCTCCAGCAGTGGAATCACCAGCCGGCCGGATCCCGCGCCCATTTCCAGCGCCTTGCCCGGGCGCTCGCGGAGGAAATCGGCCATCAGGCGGATTTCCGAACCATCGTCCTCCGCCTGCCAAAAGGCGTCGTGAAGTTCGGCTTCCAGCGAGAGGTAAGGTTGTGGCATCGGGTGGAATCTAACCCAATTTCCCGTTCCGTCTAACGAAAGGCAGCGCCAAGAGCAGGAAAAACACGAGCGCCAGCGCCTGCATCGAGAGCAGATACCACGGCCACGGGCCGAGCGAATCGATCAGGCTCGGATTCGACGGCGGCCGGGCGGCAAAAGCGAAGTTGCTGCCCAGCAACCAGTTGGCGAGTCCGGCAACCGCCAGATAAACGAGCGACCAGCCATAAACCTCCAGCGGGCTGCGCCACCACGGCCGTTTCGGCCGCCAGCCGTCCACGGCCGGCAGGTAAATCGCCGTGGCGACGATCGCGAAGTGTTGCACGAAGAACATGATGAAAGGCGGCGAGGGAAATCCGACGGTGATGGCCGGCGTCAGCAGCGCCTGGGAAGTGGCGGCCAAGCCCCAGAAATACGTCAGTGTCGCGGGCAGCGGGCGGCGGGTCAGCAAGGCGATTCCGGCTGTGATCGCCGCAATGTCGCAGAGGTGGAGGGGGAGCAGATTATCGATGGATTTCGCCTCTGGCAGGCTGAGCCACGCGAGCAGATTGAGCGGGAACGCGCCGAGACAGAGCGCCGCGAGCAGCCGCGCGGTCCATTTACGCCCGCCGCATTTCCCCGCCACAATGATGGCCGCGGCGAGGGCGGTGCCGACGGCGACGGCGGCGTAATGCTCGCCGGTGAAGGGATGGAATGGATGGGTGGGTGGCACGCGCCGCCGCTCAAAGCCGATTTCCGCCAGCGAGGGAAGGGGAATCCGGCGGGAACGCGCGCTTCCGGCCGAATCCATCGCCGCGGGACGGTTTTTCCTCTAGTCAGCGCCGCCCGATCGGCCTAGTTTCCGCCCGGGAAATAAAACAGCGCCGACCTTTCTTGGCATGGCCAATGCTTTCGCTTCCCTACCAATCCGCCGAACCATGAAAAAAATCGAAGCGATCATCAAACCATTCAAGCTTGAAGAAGTAAAGGAGGCCCTCGCCGAGGTGGGTGTGCAAGGGATGACAGTAACCGAAGTCAAAGGCTTCGGACGTCAAAAGGGCCATACCGAAATTTATCGCGGGTCCGAATACACCGTGGATTTCCTGCCCAAAGTGAAAATCGAGATCGTGGTGGACGACGCCCAGGCGGACGGCGTCGCGGCCGCCATCGTCAAGAGTGCGAACACCGGCAAGATCGGCGATGGCAAGGTTTTCATCTCCACCGTCGAGGAAGCCATCCGCATCCGCACCGGGGAAACGGGTTCTTCCGCCGTCGCGGTGAACTGATTCCGACCGACCAACCATTTCCACCGCCAGCGGCCCGATCCGGTCCGCTGGCATTTTTTTGGGGTTGCTGGCCGGCCGCGGCAATCGGTTGATGCCGCATGCCGAACCTGAAATCGCCGCTGGGGCGGATGCGGGCCGCGGGTTTTCTTGAAGCCTGTTCCTTCCTCGCGCTTGTCTGCGTTGCGATGCCGCTAAAATACCTGATGCACTTGCCGGAAGCCGTCCGCTGGACCGGCTGGGCGCACGGGTTGCTGTTCGTTTGCTACTCGCTGGCGATTCTGGCGGCGCTGATCGGAGGCAGACTGCCATTCAAGTTGGCGGTGCTCGCATTCGCCGCCTCGCTGGTGCCTTTCGGGCCGTTTCTCATCGACCGGCGGCTGGCCAAACTGGCGGAATCGGAGCCGGGTTGAGCGCTCAGCGGGTGGAATTCCGCCAATCGCTGAACGCCGCGCCGAGGAATTTCATGGCGTCCGTCGGGAGCAGCGATTCTTCGGAAAATCCGCCTGTTGCAAGTGCGATCTCCGCAGCACGGCCGCAGACCCAGGCACCCAACGTGGCGGCTTCCATGCCAGAATCGCCGATCGCCAGGCGCGCTCCGATCACGCCGGATAGCAAGTCGCCATTTCCGCCGGTGGCCATGGCAGGAGTGCCGGTGGAGTTGCACCAGAGCGCTTCGCCGGCGCGGGTGACAATCGTGCGGCAACCCTTGAGCAGCAGCGTGGAACGATGGCGGTCGGCGAATTTCCGCGCGCCCTCTTCACGTGGCAGATCTTTCAAATCCGGCGCGAGCCGCGCGAACTCGCCGGGATGCGGCGTGACGACGTGGCGCTCGGCCAACATGTCCTGCCTGCCGGCTTTGGAAATCAAGTTCAGCGCCTCCGCATCGATCACGACCGGGGCCGGGGATTTCGCGATGGTTTCGAGCAAGGCTGCGGCCTGATCGTCGTCTAGCCCGCCAAGACCGCAGCCGGCTACGAGCGCGTCGAAGCGTGAATCCAGAATTTCCCGTGGATCGGTATAGGTCCGGATGATCGCCTCGGCCGAACACTTCCCGGCGATGATGGCCGCGATGGATTTCGGCACGTAAAGCGTGACCAGCCCGCCGCCGCCAAGCAGAGCGCCGCATGTGGCGAGCACCGCCGCGCCGGTGAATTCGTGCGAACCGGCGATGATCGCGACGCGTCCGGCAAGGCCTTTGTGGAAATCGAACGGACGCGGCGCCTTCCCATGGTGGCGGATTTGCGGCGAAATCAGCTCCATTTCCGGGGATTTTCCGCTGTCGAGCGCCGCGACTGGCACGAGTGCCAGCGCGCCGACCGCGGGGGCGGCGGAAGCGGTCAGGAGGCCGCGTTTGGCGTTGGCGATCGTGAATGTGATGTCCGCCGTGACCGTGTCCGGGGAGATTTCACCGCTGTCCGCATCGATGCCGGAGGGCAGGTCCACGGCGGCGACCTTTGCGCCGGCGTGCTGGTGCAAATCGTTCACTTCAGCGGCAAATGCGGCGACCGGCTCGCGCATTGGACCGGATGCGCCGGTGCCGATAAGCCCGTCGAGCAATAGCAGCGGCCGGGGCAGGGAGCGCCAGTCCGGGGCGCGGTCGAGGGGATTGAGCAGGCCGAGTTCGTCCCATTTTTTGACGGTCAGGGGCGCGCAGTCGTCCAGCGGGTAAGCTCGTCGGGCGGCGATTTTCCACCCAAACCGGTCCCGTAGGATCCGCAAGGCCACGAGCGCATCCCCTGCGTTGTGACCTTTTCCCAAATAGCCGACAACGGTGCCGGGATGCGAAAAGTGGCGGGAAATGGCGATCCCGAGTGCCTCGCCCGCGGCATTCAAGAGTTGTTCCTCCGTCGCTCCGTTCGCCAATGCCCTCTTTTCGATTTCTTTCGATCCAGCGACCGTCACACAACCCATGCGTCGATCCTAGCCCGGTTCCCGGCGGCCGCAGCAGAAAATCAGCGTCCTTGGCGGTACCGCTGGACGCCATCCGTGATTCCTTGGGCGATCGCATCCCGGAACCAGGCGGATTTCATGCGTCCTCGCTCGGCTTGGTTGCTGACAAATCCGCCCTCCACCAAAATCGCGGGGAGGGAGGAATTCCGGATTACGTAAAATCGCGCGTATTTCACCTTGCGGTCCACCGTACGGGTTCGGCTGAGCAGACAGGTCTGCACGTAGCTGGCGAGGCGATGGCCTTCGCCGGAGGAGTAAAATGTCTCCAATCCGCTGACCTGCTGCTTCCAAGTGTAGTTGTAATGAATGCTGACGAAAATTGCGTTTTGGCAGGCGTTGCCGGTGCGGACGCGCTGTGGAAGGGAGATGAAATAGTCGCTCCGGCGGGTCATCACCGTGTTGTAGCCGAGTTTTTTCAATTTCCCCTCAAGCCGGTAGGCGGTGTCGAGGGCGAGATGCTTCTCGTAAACCCGGCCCCACTGGCCGCCATTGTCGTGGCCGCCGTGGCCGGCATCGATCACGACGGTCCGGAAATTCGCCCCATAGGCCGCGCCGCCGAGCGCGAAGGTGGTCAAAAGGGCTGCAAGCTTGAGAATCGATTTCATGAGGAAAAAAGGTTAACTTTTGAAAACGGTTAAGATTTGTTGAATATTTTTGAAATTTGTAAAGGAAATTTCCTCCCCACGCCGGAAAAGCGCTTCCACGCCGCTGCCGGTAGCATCGCACTCCCATGATCTCAATACTGGCCGGGCGGCCGGTCCGAGGCTTTGCGGATCTTCGCCTTGGCCTCTTCGGTCGCGACCGGATCGTAGGGAATGCTGTTGGCCACAGCTACCGTGCCGTCGCCATACGTCAGAAGTTGAGGATCACCTACGGCTCCGCGCTGATGGATCCCGCGATCGACCAGGCGTCCGTCGGTGTCGATCTGGCAATGCACATACATGGAAGGCGTTGCGAGGAAGAGAACGTGCATGCGCTGGTTCTTGTCGATGGTGACGACGGGCTTTCGCATCATCAGCACATCGCCCAGCAGGAAAGTGCGTACGTTCCGGCCGGAAGAAACGTCGATGATCTGGGCGTAAATCTGTTCCTTGCGGTCGCCGCTGAAGTTGAGAATGCGATACTCGCGCAATTTCCCGCCGGAGCCGGGCAGGCCGACCTTCTGGGTCCAGTAAACTACACCCGGGCTCTGCACGAAAGGCACGCGGTTGGTCGATGCGCTGCCACCGGATTCGTCCGGCATGTGGACCACCGCGGTGACGGAATAGTTCCCTGGCTCGCTGAGGAGGAACTGCTGCGCCAAATTCACCTCGCGGGTCATGGTGGCTCCGGCAGGGATGCTCATTTTCCCGAAAACCGCGGTATTGGCGGCGGTGACGGGGTTGCCCTTGGCATCCTTGATGATGAAATCCAGCCACTGACGGCGCCCGTCGCCGTAAAAGGTGAGTGCCTGGCCGGCGTGGTTCGACACGGAGACATTGGCGACCACCGGTTCGCCGGCGAGGTAGTTCCGCTTCGAGAGGGTGAGGGAGGCGGCAAGCTGCGCGCTGGCGCCGCCGCAGAGGGCGAGGGCGAGAATGGACTGGGTCAGGCTCCGGAAAATCGTCACGGCCGAGGACTAGCCCACCGGTCCGAAAGCGTCAATCTAACGGGGGAAACGGGTGGCCGGCGCTGTCCAGGTATAGCTCGTGGAACTTGATGGCTTCAACGGCGATGGCGGCGGCGGTGCCGTAAATCGTTTCCACACTGGCGGTGCGCGGGACGTGCGCGGCGGGCCGCGAGAGGCCGAGGATGAGCTGGCCGTAGTTCTGCGCTCCGGCGACGTGCTGGAGCAGCTTCAGGGAGATGTGCGCGGCGTCCAAATTCGGGAACACCAGCACATCCGCGGTTGGGCGGCTTTCGGCTCCCATGAGCTTGGTTTCCGCCGCTTCAGGGTCGAGCGCGACGTCCGCTTGGACCTCGCCATCAATAGCGATTTCAAGGAATTCCTGCGCCACGAGGTCGCGTGCGAGCGCCGCCGCCGCCGCCACGCGCTGGGCTTCCGGAGTGACCGCGGAACCCTTGGTGGAGTGGCTCAGCATCGCCACATAGACCTTGCGGCCCAGGAAATGGTGAGCAAGCCGGCCGGTTTCCACGGCGATCGAAGCCAGCTCGGTAACGCTCGGCTGCGGGATCAGCGCGGTATCAGCGAGGAACAGCACGCCGTCCCCGCCCAAGTGCTTCAGGTGTTCACCGGTTAGCATGGAGACGCCGAAGATTTTCGGCACGTTGGGCAGCGGCTTGATAGTATGCAGGAGCGCCCGGAAAAACGCAGGGGGAAGCGCCAGATTACCGCCGACGAGCGCGTCTGCTTGGCCATACTGGACCATCAGCGCGCCGAAATAGTGCGGACGGGCGACGATTTCCTCGGGCTTGCCGATGCGCATGCTCCGGTAGCGATCGATGTTCCGCACGCGCTGGCAGAAGAGCTGGAAATCCGCGGCGTGAGGCGGATCGATGACGAGGGTGAATTTCAGCGAAATCCCGTGCTCCGCAGCCAGCGCCCGAATGCGTTCGCGGTTACCGAGCAGCACCGGAGCAACGATTTCCTGCTCCACCAGCCGGGCGGCGGCGCGGATGACCCGGATGTCCTCGCCTTCCGTGAAAACGACGCGTTTCGGGTGGCGGCGAAGCTGCTCGGCGAGGTGGCGGGTGACGTCGTTCCGGGCGGCACGTTCTAAGGATAAATCGGGCATGAAAGTCTGGCGCTTGCCGCGCGCCGCGACTCTAGTATCCCTTTCCGCGCCCGTTCAATCCGGTTTTCCCCCAATTTCTCCGTCGCCTTGCCAGCCGATTATCACAGCCACACGCCGCTCTGCCGCCATGCCGCGGGAAATCCGGAAGAGTTCGTGGACGCCGCCGTCGCCGCGGGCGTCACGGAATACGGCATTTCCGACCACGCGCCGCAAATTCCGGAACCTTTCGACGATTGGCGCATGAAATCCGCGGAGCTGCCGGACTATTTCGACTGGATCGCGAAATCCCGCTCCCACGCCGCCGGCCGCCTGCCGATCCGGGCCGGGCTGGAGTGCGACTGGCTTGATGGCTGCGAAAGCTGGATCGCCGACCTCGCCGGACGTTACGAATGGGACTACCTGATCGGCTCCGTCCACTACCTCGGCGACTGGGATTTCGACAATCCGAAATGGCTCGGCCGCTGGTCGGATTGCGACGTTGACGCGGTCTGGACGCGTTACTGGCAGACCTACGCGCGCATGGCCCGCAGCGGGATTTTCGACATCCTCGGTCACGCCGATCTGGTGAAGAAGTTCGGCCGGATTCCCGCGGGAAATTTGGATCGATTTTACGAACCCGCCATCGAAGCGATCGCGGCGGGCGGCGGCGTCATCGAGCTGAATACCGCCGGCTGGCACAAGCCTTGCGCCGACGCCTACCCGACGCAGCGCTTCCTGGAATTGGCAAAATCCGCCGGCATCGGGCTGGTGATTTCCAGTGATGCGCACGCACCCGGCGAGGTCGCCCGGGATTTCGACCGCGCCATTCGCCGGGCCGCCGCCGCCGGCTTTTCGGAGACCGTCCTCTTCGACCGCAGGAAGCGTTCCATTGAGCCGTTGCGGGTGGAAATCCCTTGATTTTCCGCCCATCCGGCCGCGGGTGGGTTTTTCCGTCGCCCGTTTCGTTTTCGAGGTTGCCAAGCCCGCCGGGCAGGCGGTAACCAAGCCCAAGCCCATCGCGAACTCTCAACAACAGTAGCAAATCATGTCAGATAAAACTATCGAAGCCCGTGTGAAGGACATCATCGTGGATCAGCTCGGCGTAAATGCCGATCAAGTGACCATGGAAGCCAAATTCGTGGAGGACCTCGGCGCAGATTCGCTCGATACCGTGGAACTTGTCATGGCGTTCGAGGAAGAATTCGACATCGAAGTCCCGGACGAGGAAGCCGAGAAGCTCCAGGCCGTCGGCGACGTGGTGACCTACATCCAGAGCCAGCAGGCCTGATTTACCGTCAGCCGGAAGCTTTCACGGAAGGGCGGCACCCCCGGCGGTGGCCGCCCTTTCTTTTGCAATGTTTCCGAATCGGGCGACCCTCCGCGGCCCATGCATTCTCCAGACGACATCCATTACGCTCTCGAAACCACCAAGGTTCTCCACGAGCCGGACCGCCGCATCGACACCTTCGGGGAGACGCGGTTTGAGTTCCAGCTTATCAGCGAATTGATGGACAGCGCCGGCCAGGTCCGCATCCGCACCGGAGCCGTCGAGGCGCTCCGCCCGCGGATTTTGCGGCCGACTTCCTACCATGAGGTGGAGCTCGATGGCTTCGATCCGTCCGCCCGCGCCCGCTTCGACGCTCTCGTCGAGAAGCTCAAGGGCGAGGGCAAGGACCTCGCCTTTCTGCAATACGGCTTCAAGTTCCGCCGCGGCCAAGTGCATGAGGAAATCGTCCACGAATCCATCGAAACCGTCCGTGAGCGCGTGCTGGAGGAGATCCGTAAATCCGGCGACCCGTCGCTCGCCATCATCGAGGGCGTGGACGACGCCTGGGAGATTTCCATCCTCAAGTTCTCCTTCGAAATGATCCTCCGCTCCCACGAAATCAACGCATTCGATTTCAAGCGGCGCGGGCTCATGTGACGATTTCCGCCGGAACGCATGAGCTTCAGGACGCTCTTCAAGCTGCTCGCCGCCCTTTGCGTGCTGGCCATCATGGCCTTCACCGGTGTGCTCGCCTATCACATCGCTGTCCGCCCGGTCGGTGGGATTTTCGAGAGAATCATCCCCAACCCCGCCACCCTCGTCGGCGGCCAGCCGGACGCCGAGTTTGCCCGCATGCTCGATTCCGCCGAGCTCCCGGACATCGATCCCGCGGAAAAGGTCTTCCAAAAAGCCCACGAACTCCTCGCTCTTGGCAAGCTCCCCGAGGCCCGCGAAAAGCTCGCCACCATCATCAACATCTACCCGACCTCGTCCACCGCGCCCGTCGCCCGCCGCATCGTCGGCGAGATGAATCTCGATGAAATCCTCTCCACCGACCACATGGAGGGGAAATCCACCCATGTTGTGAAGCGCGGCGATTCCTACCTGAAAATCGCCGGAAACGCCCATACCACGCTGGACTGCATCATGCACCTCAACGGCCTGATGGAACTCGGCGGCCTCCAGCCCGGCGACGAACTCATCGTCATGCCGCTCGATTTCAGCCTGCTCATCGAGCCCGAGCGCAAAACGGTTTCCATCTGGGACAAGGGCCGCTTCATCCGCGAATACCCGATCGTCCGCCTCGCCGTCACCGGCGCTCTCAGTCCCGGCAAGACCACCATTCGCTCGAAATCCGCCGAACTCGACGGTCACTCCGTCCTCCCGCAGAACCGCTACTACCGCGCCGCCGACAAGGTCATTGTCCTCGCCAACCCGCCGCTCGTCATCCGCGGAGCCGACGAGACGCGCGAGCCGGACGCCCGCGGCATCGTGCTGCTGCCTCAGGACATGGAGGAAATCGCCCTCCTCACCCGTACCGGCAACGAGGTCGAAATCCGCTGACTTCGAAGCCCGGAAATTAGACGAGGCCACCCGATTTTGTCGCTAGGGTGGCGGGACCGGAAGGAATCCACAACTACCCGCAGCAACGCACCACGAATCATGACATTGGAAAACGAGAACCAAACCGCCTCCGGCGGAAACCCCGCGGAAGCCGAGGCTCGGGTGCGCGAGGCATCCCACTGGATTCAACCTCTCCGCAGCGAAATCGGGCGCTACCTCATCGGCCAGAACGACCTTGTGGACCGATTGCTTATTTCGCTGATGGTCAAGGGCCACATCCTCCTCGAAGGCGTGCCCGGCCTCGCGAAAACCCTCGCCCTCAAGACGCTCGCCTCGCTCGTCAGCGCGAAATTCCACCGCATCCAGTTCACCCCGGACATGCTGCCCGCCGACATCGTGGGCACGGAAATCTACGACCCGCGCGAGGCCCGGTTCCGCGTCAAGCACGGCCCGGTTTTCGCCAATTTCATCCTCGCCGACGAAATCAACCGCGCGCCCGCCAAGGTCCAGAGCGCCCTGCTCGAAGCCATGCAGGAGAAGCAGGTCACCATCGGCGAGCAGACCTTCGCGCTGCCCGCGCCGTTCTTCGTTCTCGCCACGCAAAATCCGCTAGAGCAGGAGGGCACCTACCCGCTGCCCGAGGCCCAGCTCGACCGTTTCATGATGAAGGTCGTCATGGATTACCCCACCGAGGACGAGGAAATGCGCGTGCTCGATCTCGCCGGCACCACCGAGGAAATGCCCGTCCCCGAACCCGTCGTCAGTCTCGAATCCATCCAGCAGGCCCGCACCGTCGTGAACAGCCTCTATCTGGATGAGAAGGTGAAGCGCTACATTGTCCGCCTCGTACACGCCACCCGCCGCCCGGACGATTATGGCGTCCATATCGCGCCGCTCATCCGCGTCGGTGCCTCGCCTCGCGCGACCATCAATCTCGCCCTCGCCGGCCGCGCCCATGCCTTCCTCAACGGCCGCGCCTATGTCACTCCCCATGACATCAAATCCATCGCCATGGACGTCCTCCGCCACCGCGTGACCGTCACCTACGAGGCCGAAGCCGAAGGCCTCGACAGCCAGAAAATCATCACCCGCCTCCTCGATGAACTCCCGGTCCCCTAAGAAATTCAAATCTCAAATCCCTATCTCCATCCCTCTTCATCTGTGTCCATCCTGTTCATCTGTGGTTGAAAAATATTCCAGCACAAGAAACTGCAAATGAACGCGAATCGAGATCCATATCCCTCTTAATCCCCGGTTTAGTAATTCTTCATTCCCCAATGCCCAAGCAAACCCCCAACCCCGCCGAAATCGCGGACGAGAACCGCGCCGCGGAAATTCTCGGCCGGGTGCGGCGGATGGAGGTGCGCACGAACCGCCTGGTGGACGATTCCCTGGCCGGCCGCTATGCCAGCGTTTTCAAAGGCCGTGGCATGGATTTCGACCGCGTCCGGAACTACGTCCCCGGCGACGATGTCCGCACGATCGATTGGAATGTCACCGCCCGCACCGGCGAGCCGCATGTGAAGCTCTTCACCGAGGAGCGCGAGCTTACCATCATGTTGGTGATCGATGTGAGCGCCTCGTCCGACTTCGGCTCCGTGGCGGATTCCAAGCGCGAGCTGGCCGCGGAAGCCGCCGGAGTGCTCGCCGCTTCGGCGATCCGGAACCGCGACAAGGTCGGCCTCATTCTCTTCAGCGAGGAAGTCGAGTTATACATACCGCCCGGCAAAGGCAGGTTGCACATCATGCGCCTGATTCGCGAAACCTTGTACTTCCAACCCGCCAAGCGCGGCACCGACATTGCCAAAGCATTGGATTTCGCCAACCAGGTCGTGCATCGGAAATCCGTCATCTTTCTGGTGTCGGATTTCTGCCTCGGTCCGCCTTTCGAGGAGCGGCTCGATAAATTACGCATTAAACTTCAGGTCACCAACCGCCGCCATGATGTCATCGCCGTTTCCGTGACCGATCCTCGCGAGGAAACCCTGCCGGATGTCGGGCGCATTCTCGTCGAAGATGCGGAAACCGGGCAGGTCGTCGAGATCGATACCGGCAGCGCGAAAGTCCGCGCCGCTTACGAAAGCCGTTCCCGCCAGCGCCGCGAGCTGACCGCCGCGCGCATCCGCTCGCTCGGCATCGATCTGTTGGAATTCACCAACGGGAAAACCTGGATGCCCGCTCTCATGGGTTTTTTCCGCAACCGCCGCCAGCGTTCCGGCTGATTGATTGCCATGGTTCGTCATCGTTTCGAGTTATGCATTGCGGTATTCCTAACCGCCTGCTGCCGCCTCTCCGCCCAAGCTCCGCCGGCGGAAGGTGACATCCGCGGACCCAAGCCGCTGGTGGAAATCCCGGTCCCGGACAAGCCGGATCATACCTTGTGGATTTCCCTGGCCGCCGCGCTTGTTCTTACCGCGCTCGTCTGGTTCATCTGGCGGAAATTCACCGCCCGCAAGCGCGCTGATTCGCCGCAGGAAATCGCTCTTTCCGCGCTGGCGAAACTGGAACGCGACGGCGACGGAATCCCCGCGGAAACCTTCGCCTATCAGGCGGCGAATACTTTAAGACAATACATCTCCGAACGCTTCGGTCTGGCGGCCCCGCGGCGCACCTCCGAGGAGTTTCTCCGCGATTTATCGACCGACTCCGCCTCGCCGCTGGCGATGGAAAGCGAACGCCTCAAGGACTTTTTGAAATCCTGCGATTTGGCGAAGTTCGCCGGCTCGAATCTCGATGCCGACCAGCGCGGCGGGCTCGTCCAAAGCGCCCGCGATTTCATCCGCTCCACCGCCAACCCCGCTGCCAAGCCATGACGGAGAGTTTTTCATTCGCCCATCCCGAGCTGCTTTTTTTGCTGCTGCTCCTGCCGGTTATGGCAATCTGGAAAGCCCGCTGGGGCCGGCCGGTGGCGATCCGGATTCCCTCCACCGCGGATGCGGCGGGCATCGGGGCGAAAGCGCGCTCCAAGATTGGCGGGCTGATGGCATTTCTCGGACTGCTCGGATTCGCATTGCTGCTCGTCGCGCTGGCGCGGCCGAGATATGGCAAAGGTTCCACCGATGTGGAATCGAGCGGCATCGACATGATCCTCGCGCTCGACGTTTCCGGTTCCATGCAGGCGTTGGATTTCGAGTTGAATGGCAAACCGGCCGACCGCTTGGAAGTGGTCAAGGATGTGGTTGGGAAATTCGTGAAACGCCGGCCTAACGATAAGATCGGAATTCTGGCATTCGCCGGCCGGCCCTATCTCGTGAGTCCGTTGACGATGGATCAGGATTTCCTCGCGAAACGCGTGGCGGGAGTTCAAATGGGGCAGGTGGAGGATGGCACGGCGATCGGTTCCGCGATCGCTTCTTCTGTCGAGCATCTGAGGAAATCCGAGGCGAAATCCAAGATCGTGATTTTGCTAACCGACGGCGTGAACAACGCCGGCGCGGTCAATCCGCTCACCGCGGCGGAGGCGGCCAAGGCGTTGGGAATCAAAATCTACACCATCGGCGCCGGCACCCGCGGGGAGGCGCCCGTGCCGGTCCGGGACGCGTTCGGCGGGGAGCACCTCCAGCGGATGAAGGTGGAAATTGACGAGAAAATGCTCGCCGAAGTAGCGGCAGCAACCGGCGGCCAGACCTTTCGTGCGACTGATTCCGCGTCGCTTGAGAACATTTACGGCTCCATCGACAAACTGGAGAAAACCACCCGCAAGCTGAAGAAGTATCAGCAGTATGACGAACTTTACCTTTGGTTCCTGGCGCCCGGCGTCGCTCTGTTGTTGCTGGAGCTGGTAATGCGCCAGACGCGCTTCCGGCGGCTGCCCTGACTATCGATTTTCGACATGGACAATTCCTTACACTTCGCACAACCCATCTGGATCTGGATCGGCCTGGCGGTCTGCGCCGGGATTGTGGCATTATACTTCCGCTTCGACCGGCGGCGGGATGCGGATCTGGCGAAGGTGGTGCATCCGCGCTTCCGGCAGCGGCTGACCGCCGGATTCTCGCCGAAACTGCGGAACCTGAAGCGCGTCCTGTTCGTGCTGGGAATGCTATTGGCATTTGTAGCGATCGCCCGGCCGCAAAAGGGTTACGAATGGCGCGAGGTGAAGCGGAAAGGCATCGATATTCTTTTCGCCGTTGATACGTCCCGCAGCATGCTCGCGGAAGACCTCACGCCAAACCGCCTGGAACGCGCGCGGCTCGGCATTTTGGATTTCGTCGCCCGCTTGAAGGGCGATCGGGTGGGGTTGATTCCCTTTGCGGGAAGCGCGTTCGCACTTTGCCCGTTGACCTTGGATTACGATGCTTTCCGGGAATCGCTGAATGCGCTGGACACGGATTTGATTCCGCGGCAGGGCACGGATCTGGCCACGGCAATCAAAGAGGCGGAGCGCTTGTTTGTGGAAAACGGGAACAATCACCGGGTATTGGTTTTGCTGACCGATGGCGAGGATTTGCAAGGCTCCGTCATCGACGCGGCGAAGGACGCGGCAAAGGATGGTATGGCAATCTATACTGTCGGCGTCGGCAGTCCCGAGGGTGCGAAAATCCCGGTGACGAACCGCTTCGGCCAGCGCGACTTCGTGCGCGACCAGAAGGGCGACGTGGTGCAAACGACATTGGATGAGACGACATTGAAGAAGATCGCCGAGGCGACGAACGCGCTTTACGTGCCGCTTGGCCGCGGTGCGGAGGGATTGAATACGATCTACCGGGAGAAACTGCGGCTGGTCCCGCAAAGCGAGATGGACCAGCGGATGCAGCGCGTGCCGCTGGAACGATTCGAGTGGCCGCTGGGCGCGGCGCTGGCATTGCTGTTGCTGGATTTCTTCATCGGTGACCGCCGCCGGGAAAAGAAGGCGCGCGCGCTGCCGTCGGCGGCGCGGATTGCGAAAACGGCCGGGGTTCTGGCGGCTTTCGGCTTTGTCCAAGCCCGCGCCGCCGATCCGCGGCTGGTATATAACCAAGGCACGCAGGCCTACGAAAAAGGCGATTTCGCGAATGCGGCGGAGTCGTTGAAATCCTCACTGCGGACGGCGGATTTGAAGTTGCAGCAACGGTCGTACTACAACTTGGGCAACACGCTGTATCGGACAGGGCAGGGGACGTTGGAGAAAGAGCCGGACGCGACGATCAAGACGTGGGGAGAATCCGTGAAAGCCTTCGAGGACGCGCTCGCTCTGGACCCCGCGGATGAGGACGCGAAGTATAATAAGGAATTTGTCGAAAAGAAGCTGGAGGAGCTGAAGAAGCAGCAGAACAAAAAGGACGACAAGGATCAGGATAAGAAGGACGACAAGAAGGACGACAAGGACAAGAAAGACGACAAAAAAGACCAGAAGGACCAGAAGGGCCAGAAATCGGACAAGGATAAGAAAGACGAAAAGAAGGATGGCAAGGGCGACAAGCCGGAGGACAAGGAAGGCAAAGACAAGAAGCCCGGTGACAAAGGCGAACCCAAGCCTGGTGAGAAGTCGGAAGACAAGAAGCCAGGTGAGAAAGACGAACCCAAGCCTGGTGAGAAGCCGGAAGACAAGAAGCCAGGTGATAAGGGCGAACCCAAGCCGGGTGAGAAACCAGATGACAAAAAGCCGGGCGAAAAAGGCGAACCGAAACCCGGGGAGAAGAAGGAGGACAAGAAGTCGGATGGCGGCAAACCCGGTGAGAAGGATGGGGACAAGCCCGGCGAGAAGCAACAGGCGGCCTCCGAGGAGCGCGGAGAGAAGCAACAGATGACAGCGGAGGATGCGAAGCGGATGTTGGAATCGCTGAAAGGCGACGAGCGCACGGTGATTCCGATTCCCCAACAGCGGCGGACGCGGTTCAGCGCTCCTGACAATTCGATCAACGGCAAGACATGGTGAATTTAATCTATCAACATTTCCGCTGGCTCGCAGTGGTGACCGCGCTGGTCTGCCTGGCGGATTTCACCGGTGCGGCGGAGGTATCGGCGCGGTTGGACCGGGAATCGGTGGCAGCGGGCAAAGGCGCGGTTCTAACCATCACGATTTCCGGCAGCAGGACCGGCCGTCCGGAAATCCCGGAAGTGGACAAGATGATCGTGCAACCGCGCGGGCAGAACCAGCAGTTCCGCATGGAGAACGGCAGAACTTCAATTTCCGTTACTTATACTTATGCGATCGGATCGAATGTCCCGGGAGATTATGAGATCCCGGCGATTCCGGTGGATGTGGACGGGGAATCTTTGAAGACGCAGCCGCTCAAACTGAAGGTATTGGAATCGGGTGCGGTGCCGCCGCCGCAGGCTGGCGGGACCGCGGGTGCGGCAGGTGCGGAGGACGACAAGCGTTTCGGATTTCTCACGGTGGAGCTCGCGGCCAACGATCGGAAGCATGTCTATGTGGGTGAAATCGCGCCGGCGCGGATCCGGGCGTGGATTCCGCTGGAATCCCAGACGCAACTCCGCAGTACGGTGCAGCCGGAGGGTAGCGGATTCACCCTGCACAATCTATCGGAACGACCGCAGCAGACGCAGGAACAGAAGGATGGGAAAAGCTATCTGGTGGTGACTTGGTTCGGCGGGATTTCCGCGACGAAAGCAGGGAATTACCCGGCATCGCTCTCGGTGGATGCGACGGTTGCGGTGCGCGACACGTCGGCTCCGAGGCCGCGGCGGCGGCGCGGAGCGTTTGGAGATCCGTTTTTCGACAGCGCATTCGATCGGATGAACGCGCCGATGATCCAAAAGGACGTGACGCTCAAGTCGGTGGACCAGGAAATCGAGGTGCGCGCGCTGCCGGAGGAGGGCCGGCCGGATGGATTCGGCGGGGCGATCGGCAAATTCGATTTCGGTAACTACCGCATCCCGGCGCAGTGGCGGACGGGCGAGCCGCAGCAAATCCAGGCGGAGCTGAAAGGGAAGGGGAATTTCGCGCTGGCGGACGCGCCGGAGTTGGTGCCGGCGGACGGATGGAAGACGTATGCGGGCAAGGACCAGTTCGCGGCGGGCGATCAAGCGTCGTTCGCGGGGACCAAAACGTTCCAGTTCAGCGCGGTGCCGCAAACGGGCGGGACGCGGTCGGAATCGCTGAGGTTCAGTTATTTCGATCCGGATGCGGCGGCTTACAAGACGCTGGAGACGCCGGCGCAGCGGGTGGAAATCGTGGGCGAGGACATCGCGGAGACGGATTTGGCGGAAGCGCCGACGGCACCGGAGCCGCCGAAGAAGGAGGAATCCGGATTGATCGGCCAGCATTTCGAGAGGCGGCCGGCTGGGACGCTGGTGCCGTTCGCGTTCCGGCCTGGGTTCGTCATCACACTGGGAGTGGCGGGAGCGATGTTTTTGCTCGGACCGGTGCTGGCGCTAGTCCGGCGGCGGCGGACAGATCCGCTCCGGCGGGCAGTCATGGCGGAGGAAACGGCGGTCCGCGAGGCGCGGGAAGCTGCGGCGCGCGCAGCGGAAGCGGGAGATGTGGCGGGATTTTTTGCAGCGGGACGGCTGGTGTTGCAAGAGCGGCTCGGCGGGCGCTGGAACAAGCCGGCGCGGGCGATCACTGCGGCGGAGGTGCTGGCGGAAATGCCGGAGGATTCGCCGGTGACGCGGTTCTTCCGCGAGGCGGACCAGATCGAATACAACCGCAGCGCGGGCAGCGGCGAGATGCCGCGCTGGCGGGCGCTGCTTGATGAGGCGCTGGCTTCGATTTCGACAGGAGGACGCCGATGAGAATTCTACTTTTGACCTTGGCGATGATTTCCACGGCGTTTTCCGCGGATTTCGAGAAGGGGAACGAATGGTTCAAGACCGGGGATTTCGCGAAGGCGGCGGAGGCCTACGAGCGGGATCTGGCCGCGCACGGCCCGGATGCCGCGGTCTTCTACAACTTGGGAAATGCCCGGCAGCGCGAGAAAAAGTACGGCCCTGCGATCCTCGCCTATGAGCGCGCGAAGGCACTCACGCCGCGTGATCCGGACCTGCGGGCGAACCTGGCGATGGCGCGGAAAGCCGCGACCGCCTTCGAGGAGGCGGGCACGAACCCGCGGCTGGAGCAGGCGGCTTTCTTCCTAAGCCTCAACGAATGGTCATGGCTGGTGGCCGGCGCGGCGCTGATCCTGGGCGGGATTTCTCTGGCCTTCGGCGCGGTGGAAATCCGGCGGACTTGGGTGCGACGCGTCGCCGTTGCGGCGGCTGGATTGGCGGTCGTGCTCGCGGGCATCGGCTGGGCGGTGCTGCATTGGCGGAGCGGCGAAATGGAACGCGGCGTGATTCTCGTGGAGAACGCGCCAGTGCGACTCTCGCCCTTCAAAACGGCGGACCCGGTGGGCACCGCGGCGTCTGGCCGGATTGTGAAAACGGGTGAGCGAAATGGTGACTTCCGCTGGGTCGAATTGCCCGGCGCGGATCTCCGTGGCTGGGTGGCGGATTCCGACGTGGCAACGGTTTACCGAAAATAGCCACGCCTTCCCCGGAACTTCCCGAGCCGAAAATATCCGGACCGGTGGGCACTTTTGCTTGGCGATCCCCGTGTCAGGCGGGCAGGGTGGAGCAAGTAGAGAAACAGCTCGAAATTCTTTCGCCATGTCCGACAAAACAAAATCCACCAAGCCGACAATCCTCATTGTCACCCCGGAAATCACCTACCTGCCCTCCGGCATGGGCAACATGGCCCAGCGGATGTCCGCGAAAGCGGGCGGGCTGGCGGATGTGTCCGCCTCGCTGGTTTCCGCGCTCTTCGAACTCGGCGCGGACGTCCACGTGGCGCTGCCGAACTACCGCCGGATGTTCCAGGGCGATGTCTTCAATCTCCACGAAAAGGAGCTGAACAAATACCACCAGGTGCTCCCCGAGGCGCACATCCACCTGGCGGAGGACCGCATTTTCTACTACCGCGAGCAGGTTTACAGCGACCATTCCGACGAAGCCATGCGCATCGCGCTGGTGTTCCAGCGGGAGGTGATCAACCACATCATCCCGCGGGTCATGCCGGATCTCGTCCACTGCAACGACTGGATGACGGCGCTCATTCCGGCCATGGCGCGGCGGCGCGGCATCAAGAGTTTGTTCACCGTCCACAATATCCACACGCGGAAAGTACGGCTCTCGCAGGTCGAGGAAGCGGGCATCGATGCGGCGGAATTCTGGATGAATCTCTACTTTTCGGGCGCTCCGTGCGGCTACGATCACGCGCGTTCGGAGGTGCCGATCGACCTGCTCACGTCCGGGATTTTCGCAGCGCACTATATCAATACCGTGAGTCCTCGGTTTCTCTGGGAAATCGTGGAGGGCTGGCACCCGGTCGTGCCGGACTCGGTGCGCGCCGAGCTCCGGGCGAAATACGCCGCGGGCTGCTCCGCCGGCATTCTCAACGCGCCTGACGTTTCGTACAATCCGTCCACCGACGAGGCGCTCACGCAGAAATTCGGCCCCGCCGATTTCGCCGAGGGCAAGCGCGCCAACAAGCTGGCGCTCCAGCGCGATCTGCTGCTCAAGGAAAACGCCGACGCGCCGATGTTCTTCTGGCCCTCCCGGCTCGATCCCGTGCAAAAGGGACCCCAGCTCCTCACGGAAATCCTCCACAAGCTAGTCTCCGATTACTGGGTCCGGAACCTGCAAATCGTCGTCGTCGCCAACGGCCCGCATCAGCAGTGGATCCACGACATCGTCACGGCGTTCAATCTCGGCGACCGGGTCGCCGTCACGGATTTCGACGAAAGGCTCTCGCGCCGTGCTTACGCCGCTGCGGATTTCATGCTCATGCCCTCGCTCTTCGAGCCGTGCGGCTTACCGCAGATGACCGCGCCGATTTACGGCACGCTGCCGGTCGTCCACTCGACCGGCGGACTTTACGATACGATCCGCCCGATCAATGTGGAGAACTCGACCGGCAACGGCTTCCGCTTCGACAACTACGGCGCGGACGGATTCCGCTGGGCCATCGACGAAGCGATGAAATTCCACGCGCTGCCACGCGACGTGCGCGAGCGGGAAATCCACCGGGTCATGGTCGAGAGCTCGCGCGAGTTCAGCCACAAGGAAGTGGCCCGCCGCTACATCGCGATTTACGAGGAAATGCTCGCCCGGCCCTTGGTGGAGAAGGAATCCGGTGAGGTCATCAAGGCGATCGCCGAGGAGCGGGAGCGCGGCGGCCTGGAAATGGCCGGGGTCTGAACGCTCGCTTTGGAGTTCCGGCGATGGGCCGGAACTCCGGGCATTTACAGGCGATCGACGATGCTTTTGCGCTTCGCAGCGTGCTCGGCGTCGGAAATCACGCCTTTCGCCCGGAGTTCGTCGATTTCCAGCAGGCGCTCTTCGGCACCACGTGGTTGCGACTGGCTGGGGGGAGCCGATTTGCGCGAGGTGAAAAAGATAATCGCTCCGACGACCGCGACGAACACGATCAGCAGCACGATCATTTCAGGAAATCCTAGAGGGCCCATGGTTTTGGAGGAGTTGGAGTTGGTGGAATGTGAATCAGGTAATCGAGCGGTGCGGGCATTCAATCACCCCCGCGTTTGTCCGTTGCCGCGGACACGGTATTGGTAGCTGGTGAGTTCGCGCAGGCCCATCGGACCGCGGGCGTGGAGCTTGTCGGTGGAAATCCCGATTTCCGCGCCGAAGCCGAACTCGCCGCCATCGGCGAAGCGGCTGGAGGCGTTGTGCATCACGCAGGCGCTATCGACCTCGTGAAGGAAGCGTTCGGCCGTCGCTTCGTCACGGGTGACGATGACGTCGGTGTGGTGCGAGCCGTGGGAATTGATGTGGGAAATGGCGTTTTCCAGCGAATCCACCACCTTGATCGAGAGGATTAAATCGAGGTATTCCGTGTCCCAATCCGCCTCCGTGGCGGCGGCGATCTCAGGCAGGATTTCCCGCGTCCGTTCGCAGCCGCGGAGTTCCACGCCTTTGGTTACCAGCGCCTTGGCGGCCGGTGGGAGGAAATCCGCGGCGATGTCGCGGTGGACGAGCAGGGTTTCGAGGGCGTTGCAAACGCCGGGTTTGTGGGTCTTGCCATTAACGGTGAGACCGACCGCCATTTCCAAGTCCGCGGCGGCGTCGGCGTAGAGGTGGCAGACGCCGTCGTAGTGCTTGATAACTGGCATGCGGGCGAGCGAGACGACCGTTTCAATGAGTCCTTTGCCGCCACGCGGGATGATGAGGTCCAGCCACTGGTCCATGCCGGCGAGGACGGCGACGCTTTCCCGGTCGGTGAATGGAATGAGCTGGATGGCGTGCTCCGGCGCGCCCGCAGCGGCGAGGGCGGCGGCGATCGCGACATTGGAATGGATGGCCTCGCTGCCGCCGCGGAGAATCGTGGCATTGCCGGTCTTGAAACACAGCACGGCGGCGTCCGCGGTGACGTTCGGGCGGCTTTCGTAAATGATGCCGATGGTCCCGATCGGCACGCGCGCCTGCTCGATGCGAATGCCGTTCGGGCGCTGCCAATCCTCAAGCACCTGGCCGACGGGATCGGCCAAAGTCGCCACTTGGTCGATACCGGCGGCCATGGCTTCGATGCGCGCTTCATCCAGTTTCAGCCGGTCCAGCATGGCGGCCGAGAGTCCCTTCTCCGCACCGGCGGCGAGGTCTTTGGCATTTGCTTCCAACAAGTCCGGAACGCGGCAGCGGATGGCGGCGGCCATCGCGCGGAGGATCTCGTTTTTCTCGGCGCTCGTCAGTTGGGCGAGCCGGTGGGCTGCGGCGCGCGCCTGGCGACCCATTTGGTGGATGGTTTCTTGGATTTCAGACATGAAGAAATTCGGCGGTTTCGCGCGCCGCCGCGACGGTAGGGCAGGGGAAATCCGACTCAAGCGCCGATCCCTTGGGCGGCGGCGCTCAGGATTTCCGCGCGGTCACCGCGGCGCCGTCCGCGACGGTGTCGGGCGGGTGGAGAAGGAGGCGCGCGCCGGTGTCGATGCCGCCGAGGATTTCGGTAAATCTGCCGTCCGAATGCCCGGCGCGGACCGGTGCGAGCAGGGCTTTGCCGTCGCGGAAGAGGTAGGTCATCCATTGGTCGCCCTGGCGGAAAAGCGCGCCCGCCGGGACGATGAGCGCGTCGTCCGCGTGCCAGATTCCCACGCGCACCTCGACCCGGTAGCGGTCGCCGAGCGCTTTGGCGGCGGGTGGCGGATCGATTAAATCGCTCAGGACGATGACGCGCTGTTCCTCCACGCCGAGGGCGGAAATTTTGGTAAATGCGGCCGGCTCCACGCGCCGGACGCGGCCTGCCAGCAGGGAATCTCCGCCCCATTGATCCACCTCCACCGGGTCGCCGGGGTGGATCACGACAG
Organism: Verrucomicrobiales bacterium; assembly: GCA_038235225.1. Classification (GTDB taxonomy): domain Bacteria; phylum Verrucomicrobiota; class Verrucomicrobiia; order Verrucomicrobiales; family Akkermansiaceae; genus Luteolibacter. The sequence goes on along the minus strand of JBBSUD010000027.1, from coordinate 17,925 downwards.
CGTCCCGCGAGAGAATTTCCGCCTCGATTTCGATGTCCGCCGGGTCGCCGATTTCCAAAATCGGCATGCCGGGCGTAACCACGGTCGCGCTCTCCTGAATGACCCGCAGCACGCGCCCGGAAACCGGGGATTTCACCTCCACGAGATCGGTCGCATCGCCCTCCGGGCGGGCGAGGGCGGCGCGGGCCTGGGCGAGTTCGTAATCGATGACCTGGAGCGAGAATTCCGCAGCCCGGAGCTCGGCGGCCCGCATGGCGGCATCGCCCTCGAGGCGGTCGGTTTCGAACTGGGAAATCCCGCGGCGCTCGGTCATGCCGCGCAGGCGGTTGCGATCGGTCTCGGCCATGGAAGCGGCCACCCGCCTCACTTCGAGCGTCTCGGCAGCTTGTTTTCGGGCAGCTTCCTGCATCGAGACGGCGGCCTCGGCCGTGGCGCGGGCACGCGGGTCGAGCAGCGGAGGAGCGAGCGGTTCAATGGCAGTCAGCAGTGTCTCGCCCGCAGCCACTTCATCCCCGGGCCGCAGCGCGACGCGGCGCATTTTCCCCGCCAGCGGAGCGGCGACGATGTAGCGGTTCCGCACCCGCGTCCGGCCTTCCTCGGAAATCCGTACCGTTAGCGGGCCGCGCGCAACCACGGCGATTTCCACGACGACCGGCTTCGGCCACAGCCCCCAAGCCACCAGCGCGAGCAGGAAAATCCCGCCAAGCCACGGCAGCAAGCCGCGCAAAAATCGTTTCCCGGAAGGATCGCGCCGCGTCTCCCACGGCGCGGTGCCCGCGGGCTTTTCGGAATCGGAAGGGGGCATGCGGCAGACTCAAGTCGGGAAGACACAAGACTCAAGACTGGAAGACTTAAGAATAAGGCGCTTCAACATCCCAGCGCGCGCAGGCGCTCGACGAGCGGCGGATGCGAGTAGTCGAGCCACACGCGCAGCGCCGCGGGGGCCGGGTGGGAGAGGTGGTCGGCGGTCATTTTCCGCAGCGCCTCGCCAAGTGCGGCGGGTTCGCCGGTGACCTTGGAGGCATAGGCATCGGCCTCGAATTCGTGCTTGCGCGACCACGCGTTTGCGATGACGCCAAGCGCCTTGCTGACCGGCTCCAGAAGGATGCTGAAGAGCACCAAGCCGACGTGCGGCGAGATTTGCGCCACGCCGAACGCGTCGAAAAGCGCGCGGGAGAATTTGCCATCGGGATCCGTGGCGAGGCCGAGCAGGTAGAAAATCACGGCGGTCTGAAGGATGCCGACAATCAGCCGCTGCTTGATGTGGCCGCAGCGGAAATGACCGATTTCATGGGCGAGCACACCGAGGATTTCCGGCTCGCTGCTCTTCTCGACGAGGGTGTCGAAGAGCGCGATTTTCTTGCGCTTGCCGAGGCCGGTGAAGAACGCGTTGGCCTTGGTGGAGCGCTTGGAGCCATCCATCACGAAGACGCCGTCGAGCGGGAAATCGCACTTCTCGCCGAGCTTCTGGATGTCGCGCTTCAGCCCGCCGTCGGGCATCGGCGTGAATTTGTTGAACAGCGGCATGATCAGCGACGGCGCGAGGTAGGTCAGCAGCAGTTGGAAAATCGTGACGACCGCCCACGCCCACAGCCAGGCGTTCGGGACATTGCCGAAGATCCAGAGCACCGCGGCGGCGAGCGGCAGGCCGATGACGGCGGCGAGCGCGAGGCCCTTGAGGCGGTCCATGGCGAAGGTCGCCGGCGTGGCGCGGTTGAAGCCGAATTTCTGCTCGATCACGAAAGTGTCGTAGATGGAAAACGGCAGCGAGAGCAGCGATTGCCCCAGGAAGAGCGCGCTCAGGAAAATCAGTCCCGCGACGACGCCATCCCCACCGGTTTCCCGCGCCAGCCTGTCGAGCCAGCCGAATCCGCCGAGCGACCAGAACACCAGCAGCACCACCAGCGAAAAGGTGGACTGCACGATGCCGAACCGGGCGTTCACGCGCAGGTAATCGCGGGCTTTGGCGAGCTTGTCGGCATCCATCAACCCCGCCAGCGGGGCCGGCACTGTTTCCGGGAAAGCCTTGAGGTTCAGCAACGTGGCGGCGAATTCCAGATTCCACAGCAGGAAAAGCCCGGCCAGGACGATGCCCGCCATATAGTTCCAATCGGTCATGGCCGGGGATCATGCGCGGGGCGGGCACACCGGCAAGCCCGCAGCCACCGCTTCGCGGCCGAAATCGGCTACCTGCACTCCAGTTGCGGCCGGGCTGCGGATCCTTCTGCGTCCATTTCCGGTAGTGTCGCTCCGCTTAACCACCGGCTAATGACATTCAACCCCCAAAGAGGATGGATGCGCCGGCCTCACCGAATCTCCAAGACTTGTTGGGCGGCATTCAGGCATATTGCCGCGCACCGTATTTTGTGGAAAAGGAAGCGAAGCGCTTGCGGATATGAACAGATAGCCTTTCATCCCGAAAGGGATAAAAGCCTTTAGCCGGTGGTTGAGCGAAGCGACACCACCGGTAAAAGTTCCATACCGATCCCTCGCATCCCGGCGGGATTCCAGCCGGATAAGCGACAAAGGGCGGCGCTTTCATCCCTCCGGGATGCGCAGGTTCTACGGTTTCGGAATCCTATGGTGTCGCTTCGCTTAGCCACCGGCTACAAGCTGCGAAGTCTCTGGTTTCAGAATTTCGGAACCGGTAGCGCCATTCGATCGCGAAATCGGCTGAACTTGGTTTTCACAAAACTTGAAGCGCGGCAGCATAACTACCCGCCCTGCCAGTCGCCCAAGGGCTTGATGAAGTGGAACCCCCAGATTTCAAATCCGAGGCGGTGGTAGAGGCGGTGGGACGGGTGGTTCCCGGTGTAGCTGTCGAGGATGAGGAGGTGGCACTCGCTTTCCCGCGCGATTTCCTCGATGCGGGTGATAAGCAAGCTGCCGATGCCGGCGGAGCGCTGGGCGGGATCGACGACCAGATTGTCGATTTCCAGATATCGACCGCACCAGATTTTGGTGGCGATCCATGCGCCGGCGACTCCGGCGAGTGCGTCGCCGCAATATGCGCCGATGAGTCGGTAATGCGGATGCTCGGCGAGGATGGTGGCCAGCCGCGCGGCGATGACGGCGGCGGGCGTTTCCGGGTTGAGCGTCTCCAGCAGCCGGGCCGCGGCCGGCAAATCGGCGGCGGCGAGATTGCGGACTGCGGGCGGTTCCATCGCTGCGGGCTGCGTTACTTGGACGGCTCTACCTTGGGCTTGATCGCCGTCAGCAGGGCGTTGTCAGCACCGAGGTATTTCTTCGCGAGGGCGTCGATCTCGGAGAGCTTGATCGAGGTATAATCCTCATCCCGACCGCGGGCGAGCTCGAGGCGCGCGGGGTCTTCTTGGGACTGGCTAAGCACTGTTCCGAGCCAGTAGCTGTTGTCCCGTAGCGATTTACGGAGCTGGCTGAGAACCGGCTTGAGCGCGCGGTCGAGTTCGTCATCGGTCGCGCCGCTCTCGGCGAATTTGGTGGCCAAATCGCGCATGGTGGTGAGCAGGCGGTCCAGATCCTCAGGCTTGCCGACACTCTGGCCGACGACGTAGCCGACGCCTTCCAAGGCGTCCGAGCCGGAAGCAGCGGCGGCGGGACTGTAGGATGCGCCGAGCTTTTCGCGGATTTCCTCGCGCAGCCGGTCGCCATAAATCGCGGCGAGCACATTCAGACGGCGGAATTCCTTCTGGTGCCCGCGGACGCCATCGGCCGGCCAGTAGGCGGTGGCGACGCCCTGCGGGATTTTCGAATCGTAAGTGAAGGATTTCTCCGCGGGAGCTTTGGGCAATTCCACCTTGCGGGCGGTGGCAAGATCGGCGGGCTTTTCGGCGCGCGGGGCCAGCGCGCCAAAGGTGGCGAGCAGATCAGGCAGGATTTTCTCCGTCTGGAAATCGCCGACGATGCTGAGTTCGAGATAGCCCTTCGTGAGTTCCGGCGTGAGCCATTTTTTGGCGTCCTCCAGCGTGTAGGAGGCGAGTTTCTCTTCCGGCGCGGGGGCGAAGCGCGGGTCATTTCCATACAGCCACGCCTGCATTTCCTGCTGCGGCCCGGCGGCGGTGTGCCGGAGCTGCTGATAGATCATCGGGACCGCCTTGCGGAACTGCCAAAGCGCCTCGGTGCGGTATCCGGGGTCCGTGAGATTGGCGCACATGAGGCGCACCTCGGTGGCGAAATCCGCAGACGTTGTCGTGCCGCTCAGGAGAAACGCATCTTCGCCGATCGCGAGGTTGGTGCCGACATTCTTGCCAGCCAGGATTTCCCGCAGGTCGTCATTCGAGTGCTTGCCGAGGCCGCCGCCTTCAAAGACCGCGGTGGCGAAATCGTCGAGCATCGGCATGTCCGCGGGCTGGGTCAGCTTGCCCGAACCGATCCGGGCGAGCAGTCGGATCCGGCCCTTTTCAAAGTCGGTAGGCTTCAAATTCACCCGCACCTTGTTTTCGAAAATGAGCTGTGTGATGCCCAGATCCTCGATTTCCTTCCGGGAGGCGACCTTGCCGGGATTCCCGAAATCCGTGTAGCCGAACGGCTTCATCTCGCGGGCCGCGGGCGCCTCGACGGTCTCGCCGCGGGATTTATCGTAAAGGGCGGCCAGCTTCGCCTCGGCGCCCTCGGGCTTCTCCTTGGTAGTGAGAATGAGGTGGTATCCGGTCGATTTCCAGAAATCGGCGAAGGCTGCGTGAACCTTGTCGGCATCGAGCGAATCAAGCGCTTCGGTGGCGAGCTTCAGGTCGGTTTCCGGATCGGAAAATACTTTGCGGTCGTTGACGATGCGGGCGAGCGCGGAGGCGATCACGTCGGAGCGGCGGCTTTGCTTCTGCTTCACGCGCTGCTGGTAGGTGTTGAGGACGTTGGACTTGGCCTCGGCGAGCTCCGCCGCCGTAAAGCCGTATTCCAGCGCGCGGCGGAATTCGCGCTCCAGCACCGGCAGCGCGTCCTGCCAGCGATCGTCCGCGGCGGTGACGTCGATGGAGCCGATTTCCATGTAATTGAACAGGTCGCTATCCGAGGCCGAGCCGTCCGCGACGGGAGAGTTCTCCTCTTTGGAAATCCGCTCGAAGCGGCGGCTGATGATGGAATTGGCAAGGCCGAGCGCCAGTTCCTGCGACCGTTCCGAAGCGGTGTCGGGCTCGTTTTTCGCCGGCCGGACGAGCATCAGCGACAGATCCGTCGAGGCGACCTCCGGGTCGGCGAAAACAGCGGCCTGAATGCCCTCTGGCTGGTCGATCGGGCCGAGATCCGGCTCCGTGCCGGCCTTTTCCGGATTCTTCATCGAGCCGAAAGTCTTCCTGATCCGCTCTTCCATCTTTTTGGCTTCGATGTCGCCAACGACGATGAAGGTCATCCGCTGCGGGATATAATAGCGGGAGTAGAGGTCCGCGAAGCGCTCCCGGGCGGCCTTGGAAATGACAGCCTCCTCGCCGATCGGGAAGCGTTTGCTCACGAGCGATTTCGGCAGAAGCATGTCGAACTGCTTTTCCATGATCCGCGTCTGTACGGAATCCCGGCTGACCTTTTCCGACAGGATGACCCCGCGCTCGCTGTCGATTTCCTTCTGATCCAGCAAGGCGCCGTCGCCGAAATCCCGCATGACCGTGAAGCCGAGATCGACGGTCTCCTGCGAGAGGTCCGGCAAATCGAGCATGTAAACCGTCTGGTCGAACGAGGTGAAAGCGTTCACGTGCGCGCCAAACCCGATGCCGAGCCGCTGCATTTTCGGAATCAGTTCCTCCGCGGAAAAATCTTTGGAGCCGTTGAAAACCATGTGCTCCAGGAAATGGGCGAGGCCCCGCTGGTCCTCCGCCTCCATCAGCGACCCGGAGGCGATGTGCAGGCGTAGCGAGACGCGGTCCGGCGGCTCCGAATTCGGATAGATGATGTAACGGAATCCATTGTCCAGCTTGCCGAAGACCGCCTTCGGATCCACCGGAATGTCGGAGGCCGCCTGCGGCCATGCGTGCGCCGGGGCGGCGGTGGTCTCCTTTTGCGGCGCGGTCGGCGGGGAAGCCGTCTCGCCGGAGGATCGCACGGGAATGAAAGCGGTGGTGGCGGCCAGGATCGGCGCGAGGAAAAGCGGGGTGGCTCTCTGCATGTGCGCAACTTGTTGACGGAGCCGGGGCTTTGCAACGCGGAAAACCGGCGTCGCTCTGGTCCCGCCGCCGCCCGCGGTATTTTGCAAAAACGGAGTTGCAATCGCCCGGGCGGCGTGCTGTTTTCCCGCCCGGCCGCAAGGTCGTTGATGTGCGCGCGTGGCGGAATTGGTAGACGCGCTAGATTCAGGTTCTAGTGGGGGCAACCCTGTTCAGGTTCGAGTCCTGTCGCGCGCACCATATTGATTTCCAACAAGTTCCGACTCCGAAAGGACTTGGGATTTTTCTTTAGGAAGTATCGCTTGTTCCTCCATTGGGCCCCGCTCCGCCAACGCGCGGCAACACCGCGCGGATTTCCGCGAATCCACCGGCATTCGACGGCGCGGCCATTCCCGGACGATCCCCACGCAGGTGGGGAAATCCTGGTGAAGGACGGCATGGGCGTTCACCAGATACGCGCCATCCCCACGTGGGTGGGGAAATCTTGGAAGTCGGCAGCGAGGAGGTGACCATTGCCGGGCCATCCCCACGTGGGTGGGGAAATCGCCAAAATGAAACTGATCTCGTTGGCGCTTGATGGGCCATCCCCACGTGGGTGGGGATATCTCCACCGCGAGCAGGAGACCACGACCGGACGCCGGGCCATCCCCACGTGGGTGGGGAAATCGCACCCACGGATTTGGCGGCACTGGCACGAAGCGGGCCATCCCCACGTGGGTGGGGAAATCAACCCCGCCAAGGCGGCGGCGGATCACCCCGGCGGGCCATCCCCACGTGGGTGGGGAAATCTGCTTCCCATTTGCGCGTAATAGTTCCCACGGCGGGCCATCCCCACGTGGGTGGGGAAATCCTGATTTCTTCCTGCTAGGTGGCATCCTCTACCGGGCCATCCCCACGTGGGTGGGGAAATCTAGCAGCGCGATACCGTGGGGGATTGTTGTCGCGGGCCATCCCCACGTGGGTGGGGAAATCCATCTCCGCGTATATCTCCCAGCGCTCGCCTTCGGGCCATCTCCACGTGGGTGGGGAAATCGAGCACGCCGCAACCATCGCAGAACTCTCCAACGGGCCATCCCCACGTGGGTGGGGAAATCTCTGGCTTCGCCAGGGAGTTACATCGATGGCTGGAGGCGAAACCAGCAAAAACCTACCCGTGACATGTTGGCGCGGGGGGCGTTATTTTGGAGAGAGGATCAGGTCCGCATAACAATTTCGTGATGGGGGCACCGTGATGACCTCTGATGAGTTTCGCTTGGGAACCTCGTGCAACTGCGTCCTCCAGGTTCTCCGAAATCGAACTGACGTGGACCTACGGCGCGACGAACGAAACCGAGTTCATCGTCGAGAGCAGGCCGGACGGCACGACCGCATGACGTCAAACCGGCGCTGGCACGGACGTTATCGCAGTTATAGGCGGCGGTGCGGATGCCAGCGGCGGAATTCGGATGTCGGCGGAAGCGACGCCGCCAGGGTGGTGGCCTGCGATCGGCCAGAATCAGGGGAGTGATTTTGCCATCGGCCATCGGAAGCGGGCCGGGCGAGGGTTCGAGGGATTGGTCACTTGTGGCTTGGCGGAAGCTCGGCAAGAATCGGCTGGAACTCCCGGATTCGGTCTGGGAAGTTCCCGCATTGACCGCAAGGACCGGCGCCCCGGTCGATTTTCCCATGGATCCTTCCTCCATTCCGCCATCGTCCCAAGTCGCGATACCCGAGGCATTGCGCCTCCAGTTGAACGACTTCCGTCGGCATCTCTGGCGGGTGAAGTTGTTGGAGGCGGTGGCGGCGGGCTTCATCGGGCTGCTGGTTTCGTTTCTGCTGGTATATGGGCTGGACCGGTTTTTCCCGACGCCGGGCTGGGTGCGGCTGGGGATCTTGTTGGCGGGATTCTCGCTGTTCGCGGGATTCGCGCCATACTGGCTGCACCGCTGGGTGTGGCGGCGGCGGCGCGAGGATCAGCTCGCAAGGCTGATCGCGAAGCGCTACCCGGGGCTGGGCGACCGGCTGCTGGGGGTGATCGAGCTGCAAAATCAGGCTGGAAATGCGGACACGCTTTCGCCGCGGCTGCGCGAGGCGGCAATGGCGGCGGTGGCCGCGGAGGCGGGGAAGCGGACGTTGGCGGAGGCGCTTCCGCCGCAACGGCACCGGCGGTGGGCATTAGCGGCGCTTGGACTGGCGGGGATTTCAGCGGCGGTGCTCACGCTGACGCCGCGGGCCGGTTGGAATGCGTTCCAGCGGTGGCTGATGCCGCTATCCAAGACCGAGCGCTACACCTTCGCGAAGCTGGATCATGCGCCGCGGAAAATCTGGGTGCCGTTCGGCGAGGCCTTTTCGATTTCCCTGAAGCTGGCGGAGGAGTCCGAGCAAAAGCCAGCCTCGGGAACCGGCCGCTACGGCCAGCAGCCGACGGTGGCCGCGCCGTTGCGGAAAGGGCGCTATCAGTTCGATTTCCCAGGCCAGCAGGATCTGGGCACGGTTGTGTTCCGGATTGGCGACCTGCGGCATGAGTTGCTGGTGGAGCCGGTTCAGCGGCCGGGCGTGCTGGCATCGCAGGCGATCGTTTCGTCTCCGGATTATCTGCAAATCCCGCCGCGGAAGGTGGACCTGACCACCGGCGTGGCGAGCGCGGTGGAGGGCAGCCGGGTGACAATTTCCCTGACGATGACGCGGGCGCTGGATGGCGGGAAATTCGGGCCGACGCTGGCGCAGGCGGTGGATGGCGTGCCCGCGGATTTCGCGCCGGAAGGCGGAAATCTGCTGATTTCGGGATCGATGGCGCGGACGCCGGAGCTGGCGGTCGGCAGCGTGCCATTCGAGGTGCCGTTCGAGTGGGAGGATCGGCTCGGGCTGGCGGACACCGGCGGATTCCGCGTGCGCATCGATGCGATGCGGGACGCGGTGCCGACGGTGTATTTGCAAGGGATTGACAGGCAGAAGGCAATGCTGCCGGAGGAAACGGCGGAGTTCGAGGTGCTGGCGGAGGACGATTTCGGCGTGCGTGAGGTGGGGATTGAATGGAGCGGGCAAGCGACCCGGCCCACCGCGGAACCGCCGGCCAAGGGCGAGCTGAAGCTGGCGGACGGCGGGCCGGAAGAGCAGCGGCTGGGACGACCGGCGGCGTTCTCGCCGGCAGCCTTCGGGATTTTACCGCAGAAGCTGACACTGCGGGCATTCACGGAGGATTTCTACCCGAAGCGGGGCCGGATTTACTCGGAACCGGTTACGATCTACGTGCTCACGCGGGACGAGCACGCGCAGATGCTCAAGAGCCGGTTCGACCGGAATATCACGGAATTCGAAGACTTGGCGCGGCGGGAACTGGAGCTGCTCGATGAGAACGAGCGGCTGGACAAGCTCGAAGGCGACGAGCTCCAGAAGGAGGAGAATACCAAGCGCTTGGAGAATCAGACCGAGGCCGAGGCGGAGAGCGCCCGCCGGATGGAGGAGCTGACGGAGCGGATGGAGGAGCTGATGAAGGATTCGGCGCGCAACGGCGAGATCGAGAAGGGAACGCTCAAGAAAATGGCGGAATCCATGAAGAGCATGCAGGAGCTTTCGCAGAAGGATTTGCCGGAAATCGAGGACAAGCTGGGGGATTCAAAAGAGCAATCCAACGCGCCGGAGCAGACCAAGAAGGACGTGGCGGAGGCGGTGGAAAAGCAGCAAGCGGCGGTGGAGAAAATGCAGGAGGCGATTAAAAAAGCCAACGACGCCAACCGGGATTTCGAGGCCGGGACCTTTGTGAACCGGCTGAAAAAAGCGGCGTCCGAGCAGAACGGAATCGCCAGCGCGCTGATCGATGCTTTCGAGAAATTGCTCGGGGTGCAGGCGGTGCGGCTCGATCCGTCGGACAAACGGCGGCTCGACGAAACGGCCGGGCAGCAAGCGAAAACGGCGTCCGACGTGCGCTGGCTGCAGGACGATCTGGGCAACTATTTCGCCCGGACGAAGAAGGACTCGTTCAAGGAAATCCTGGATGAAATGCGGAAATCCGAGGTGGATTCCGGGCTGGAGAAGGTCCGTTCGCTATTGGAGGAAAATCATTCTTATGTGGCCACGGAGGATGCGAAAAAGTGGGCCGACCAGCTCACCGCGTGGGCCAAGAAGCTGGAGGGCGAGAAGGACAAAGACGGCGGCGGCGGTGGCGGCGGCGGCGGTGGGCCGAGTCCGGAGGATCAGGATTTCGAATTCATGCTGCGCGTGATGAAGTTGGTGCAGCAGGAGCAGGATTTGCGCGGTCAGACCCGCGCGCTGGAGCAACTCCGCCGGGACGCCGCGCAGCCACCCGCCAATCAACCGAAGCCATGAACCGATTCGCCCGCACCATCGCCGCGATTTTCCTGACCATCCTGCCTGGGATGGCGGAGGACGCGGAAGCGCCCGAAGACGTCACTGCCAAGCACGCGGAAGGCGCGGAGAAGGTAGCGGATGCGCAGGACGAGCTTTCCGCGGACGTCGAGCAGCTCACGATCGAGCAGACGGTGCCCAAGGTGATTGAACTCTTGAACGGGGTGGAGACGATCATGGACGAGACGACTGACCTGCTCACGGAGCACGATACCGGCGGCGGGACGCTGGCGGCGCAGACGGAAATCATTGAGAAAATCCACGAGGCGGCGAAGGCCAAGCAGAAGCAGGGTGGCGGCAGTCCGTCCGGCAGCGCGATGATGGATATGATGGAGCGCATGATGGGGAAAACTCCCGGCGGCGACGAAAAGGGCGACAAGCCCGGCAAAGAAGGCGGCAACAAGGGCGGGCAGGGGGCGAATGGCGAATCCGACGCTGCGAATGGCGCGGGCGCGGGCGCGAGCGCAGGGAAAATCGAGGAGCGCCGGGTGCCGAAAGCGGCGGGCACGGCGGGCACGGCCTTGCCCGGGGAATTTCAGAAAGCGCTGGACGCCTACAACCGCGGCGCGGAGAGGAAGGTGAAATGATATGAAAAGCCGCCGATTCTTGCCTATTTTCCCCTGCCTCGCCGCAGGATTGTTGCTGGCCGCCGCCTGCCCTGCTCCGGCGCAAGATTTGCCGGGCCGGCCGGCCGATCCGATCCCGGCCGAGGCGGAACTGATCTACGAGCGGGGGCTGAAATTCCTCGCCAAGAACCAGAGCGACAAGGGCACTTGGAGCGATGGTACCGGCTCGGAGCCGGGCGTCGTGGGTCTCTGCGTGGCCGCTTTCCTGGCCCACGGGGAGGATCCGAACTACGGCCCGTATGCCAAAAACATCCGCAACGGCATCGAATTCATCATCTCCCAGCAGAACGAGAAGAACGGCTACATCGGCACCAGCATGTATAACCACGCCTTCGCCACCAAGGCGTTAGCGGAATCCTACGGGGTGCTGGACGATCCGAAAATCGCGCCGGCCTTGCAAAAGGCGGTCGAGCTGATCGTCAGTTCGCAGAAGCACAACCGCTTCGGTGGTTGGCGCTACACGCCGGAAAGCCGCGACGCGGACACCACGGTGACCGGCTGCCAGATGGTCACGCTATTCGCCGCGCGGAATGCCGGAATCGCGGTGCCGGAGGAGACGATCCGCAAGGGCCTCACGTTCCTGGGGAATTGCCGCGGCAAGGACGGCTCCTACGGCTACACTTCCTCCGCCGGCGGCAAGCCGACGCTCACGGCGGTCGGTTCGCTTTGCTATTCGCTGGCTCACGAGAGGGATTCCAAGGGCTACAAGGCGAGCCTAGCCTACCTGAAGAAAAATCTGGATTATCGGGACCGCTACTACCCGTACTATTACGAATACTATATGTCCCAAGCGCTTTTCCATGCCGACGAGGATGTCTGGCGCGAGTGGAACGCCCGGAACATCCGTTACATTGCCACCATCCAGTCCGCGGACGGCTCGTTCCCGGGCAATCAAGGCGCATCTTTCAACACCGCCGGCGCGCTGCTTTCTCTGGCGCTCAACTACCGTTTCCTGCCGATTTACGAAAAATGACCCGACTTGCCGCCATCGTCTGGATTTTCTCCGCCCTTCCGCTCGCCGCGGCGGTTGCGCCGGATTTGCTGCGGTTTTCCAATGGCGACCAGCTCCACGGCACTTTCGAGGGTATCGCCACTGGTGGAGAAATCCGCTGGCGGCGCGAAGATGTGGCGGAGAGCGTCGGCTATAAGACCGATCTGGTCCGCCACGTCGTCCTGAACGGCGGCCGGCCGCACGCGCCGCTGGATTCGCTGTCGAACGTCGCGCTGGTCAACGGCGATCGCATTCCGGGGAACATCACCGGCATGGACGAATCCTCGGTGACCCTGGAAACCGATTTCGCAGGCACGCTGCGCATCCCGCGGAACGAAATTTCCATGCTCGCGCCAAGTCCGCTCGGCGGCCGGCTGCGCTACCACGGGCCGTTTGTGGAGGACGAATGGCGGCAGTTCCACCCGTCGTTTCCCGATGGCATTCCCACTCCGAAGCCGGTGGATAAATCCGGCAAATCCATGAAATCCGATGTCAGCGCGCCACAGAGTTGGAAATTCTCCGGCGCCGCCTGGTATTGGGCGGATGATGGCTATGGCACCGCGCTGCTGCGTGACGATGCCATGCCGGACCGCGCGATCCTGCGGTTCGACGTGGCATGGAAGAACCGGCTGTCGGTGGCGATCGGCTTCAATGCGGATTTCGCGAAGACCAAACCGCAGAAGGAAGAGGACGGCGAGGACCCGCAGCCGGGCCGAATGTTCGGCCCGGGAGATTCGTCCGCGCTGCCCGTGATTTTCGGGAACAGCTACGTGATTCAGATGTTTTCGACGAATCTCATGCTCTTCCGTACCGCGGTGGATGCCGCTGGCAAACCGACCGTGGACCGCGTGCAAATCAACGGCAACGGCGTCCGCTTCGGAGATTCCGGCAAGGCGACCCTGGAAATCCGCAGCAACAAGCTGACCGGAGCAATCGCCTTGTTCATCGACGGGGAATTTGTCGTCCAGTGGAACGAAGGCATGGCTCCGGACGGCGCGGATGGCTTTGCTGGCAAAGGATCCGGCTTCGGATTCGTGGTCCGCAGCGACAATTCGCCAGTGCGCATTTCCGACATTTTCGTGGCTGAGTGGAACGGCATGCCGGACTCCGCCCGCAGCCTCCAGACCGACGATCAGGACATTGTGCTGCTCGCCAATGGCACCGACCGATTTTCCGGAAAGGTCGGCGCTTACGCCGATGGGAAAATCTTGATGGAGGGCAAATACGGCCGCTTCAGCTTTGCTTTGGACGAGATCGCGGAAATCCGCTTCGCCCGGGACGGCCTTGCCGACGTTGCCGATCCGCCCGAGGACAATCTCGTCGTCCGCTTCAGCCCGCTCGGCCAGATTTCCGGCCGCCCGCTCGCCGGGGACGGTTCGTCCATCCGTCTCGCCACCCCGTTTTGCGGGGAAATCGGCGTCAAGCTGGAGTCCGCCGTAATGCTGGATTTCCGCCAAACCTCCAACTTCATCGACGCCTGGGATGAGGAATTCTGATTTCCACCGGCTCGCCGCCGTCCTTCTGGCCGCAGTCCCGGCGGCTTCCTGCGCGGACGAAATCGCGCTTTCCGGGGACGCCCGGTTGTCCGGCGTCGTCCGGTCAATTTCCGCCAAAGGCGTGGTGGAGCTGGCCTCGCCGCTCGCCGCGGAGCCAATCCTGCTCAAGCCCGGGGCGGTCCGGCGCGTCACTTTCGGCACTCCCGAAGCCGCCGCGCTGCCTGGCACGCTCATCGAGCTGGCAAATGGCGATTTGCTTCCGGCAACGCTCGAATCGCTCGACGCAGCCGCGCTGACCGTCGCTACGCCGGAGGCCGGGCGGCTCGTGATTCCGCGTGGCGCGTTGAAATCCATGCAGTTGGGCGTCCGCAAGAAGGAGGCGATCTATTCCGGCCCGGTCAGCGCCAAGGAATGGGCGCGCGAGGATGCCAGCGAAAATCACCGCGAATGGCGTTTTGACCACGGCGCGCTCGTCGCGAGCGGTCCGGCTGTAGGCTCGCGCAAGTTCGACACGCCGCTGCAGTTTGTCCTGCGCTTCACCCTCACCTGGCAGGGGAATCCGAACTATCAGGTCTATTTCGCCGATCCGTTGGAGCAATCGGGCGCTGCTTCGGACCGCTACTTGTTCCAGTTCAACCTCTCCGGCATGGAAATCCGCCGCGAATCCACCACCGGCCGGCGCTCGCAAACCGTCCTGCTGATCCCGCGCCCGCCCGACCAATTTCCCAACCGCAAGGTCGCCGTGGAAATCCGCGTGGACCGGAAATCGTCGCGCTTGCACGTCCTGCTCAATGGCGAGCCGGAAGGCGCGGGCGTCGATCCGGTCCAGAATCCGCCTGCCGGTGGCGGCATCGTTCTCATGAATTCCGCGCCCGCCGGACTCACTCAGGAAATTGGCTCCATCGAGCTGCTGGAGTTCGACAATTCCGCCGCGCGCCACCGTTCCGAGCGCCGCGGCGATTTGAAGGCCGACAGCCTGATCAGCCGCGAGGAGGACCGCTGGAGCGGAAATCTGACGGAAATCCGGCCCGGCGCGGATGGCGCGGTGTTCGTGTTTTCCACGGTCTTCCAAGACCAGCCGCTCGAGTTGCCCGAGGCCGATGTCTCCGCGGTGTTCTTCGCCCGGCCGGAGGATTCCAAGGAAGCGGCAGCCGCCGCGCCCGGTCAGCTTTTGCGACTGCCGGGCAACGGCTCGTTGCACGTCTTGGATTGCGTGCTTGGCGAAACCGGCATCGTGGCGACGCATCCGCTGCTCGGCCGGCTGGAAATCGCCCGCGGCGGCGTGATCGCTATCGAGACCACCGCAGCAGTAAAAGGAGACGAACTGAAGGAACCTGCCGCAGAATGAAACTTGTTTCCGCGATTTTTGCCGCTTCGATCGCCGCCGCTTCCGCGGTGGAGACCACCGCTCGATTTGTGAATGGCGATCACCTTGTCGGCGGGATTTCAGACCTCACCACGGACAAGCTGGTCTTGGATTCGCCGCTTTTGGAGCAACCCGCCGCATTTCCACTCGGCGGCGTGCTCGATTTGGAACTCGCCGCCGAGACGCCGGATTCCGAGGCCCGCCACGAAGCCACTGTCACGCTCACCAATGGCGACACCATTCGCGGCCAGCTCGCAGCCGTTGCGGATGACAAAATCGGCCTCGATACCTGGTTTGCCGGCCGGCTGGATTTCAATCGCCTGATGATCTCGGAAATCGCGATCGCCGAGCGCCCCGACTACCTCTTTAAAGGCCCGGCCAGCCTCGACGGCTGGAAATTCACCGGCGACGATAACGCTTGGACCTACCGCAGCGGCGCCCTCCGTTCGTCCGCCATGGGCGGCATCGCCCGCGACGTGGCGCTGCCGGATCAATGCCGCATCGCGTTCGACGCTGAGTGGCGCAACTCGCTCACCCTCAATTTCCGGTTCTTCTCGGACGATCCGGAAGGCGGCCGCCCCGGCAATGGCTACGAACTCACGTTCCAGAACAGCTCGATCAATCTGAAGAGCGCGCTTGAGAGCAAATCCCTCGGCTTCGGCAGGGCAGGGGAGCTGCAGGAAAACGAGAAGGCGCGCATCGAAATCCGCGCCAGCATCAAGACCGGCCGCATCAGCCTGTTCCTCGACGATCACATCGTGAACGCTTGGAGCGATCCCGATTTCGCCCGCCAGAAGCCCGGCCGTGCGATCGAGTTCGAAAATCCCACCCCCTCGCCGGTGAAAATCTCCCGCATCGAGGTCACCACTTGGGACGGCGTGGAAACGCAGCTTCCGGACCCGCGCATGGGTCGCGGTTTTGGCCAGTTCAACCTCGGCATGGACAACAACGAGACGGAGGAACCGGCCAAACCCATCCCCGCGAAGGGCCGCATGGAACTCCGCAACGGCGACAGCCTGGCCGGGGAGGTACTCGGCGTGGAAGACGGGAAAATCCGCGTGAAAACACCATTTCGCGAGGTCCGGTTGCCGGTGGAGGCCTTGCGCTCGCTTTCGCTTAAGGAAGTCGCGCTGGAACGCTGCAAGCGCATGAACGGCGACGTCCGTGGCTGGTTTCCCGATGGCACGTCGCTCGTTTTCCGGCTCGATGGGGTGGGCGACGGCAAGCTGACCGGCTTCAGCCAGAACTTCGGTAAGGCGGATTTCGAGATGGGCGCGTTCAGCCGCATTGAGTTCAACATCTACACGACGGATCTCCAGGAACTGCGCGCGTCCAACGACTGGTGAGCCTCCCGCTGGGAAACCCGCCTTGCGAAAGTGACGTTAGGCGGCATCCTCAGGGGATGCAGGCCGTGACCGATCGCTTGAAGAATTTCCTCCAGTATGTGGCCGTCAACCTTATCGACGATCCGTCACAGGCGCAGCTCAAGGTGACCGAACTCGGTCCCAAACGCCTCCGTTTCAAGCTCGTCCTGGCAAAAGGGGACGTGGCCATGCTCATCGGCCGCAACGGATTCACCGCCTCCGCCATCCGCAGCGTCCTCAAAGCCGCCGCCGACCGCGAAGGCGTCCAAGTGAACCTTCAAATCCATTCCCACGAGGAGGAAGCCGAGATGCTCGCCCGCGAGGAAGTAGCGGGCTGAGGTCGGGAAACCGGGCCCGGCTGAATCGCCAGCTCCCTCGCGGCCCGCCGCTGGAACCGGCGGTGCGGGCGAATTTCGCGCGGCAGACTATGGACATCCACCGCCGCGATTCATGTTTCGGGACCAAGGTGTCCAAGCGAAATCCCGCGCATCCCGACGGCATGCGCGGGTTCCATGATTACGAATCCGGTGGTGTCGCTCGGCCACCGGCTGCAAGCATTTGCGAGAGCCGGACCGTCCGATTTTCCTCAATGCTCCCGGCAGAACTGCTCGAAGCGCGTGAGGCCCTCGTTGAGCACGTCCAGCGTGGTGCAATAGCTGAGGCGGATGCCCTCGTCGTAGCCGAATGCGACGCCGGGAACAGCGGCGACCTTGTAGCGGGAAAGCAGCTTGTCGCACAGATTCATCGACTTGAGACCGGTCTTGCCGGTATAGACGAAGAAGTAAAAAGCGCCCTGTGGCTCGACCACGCGGATGTTGTTGATGGCCTTGAGGCGGGCGAACATGAACTGCCGCTTCACATCGTATTCGCCGCGGAGGTCCTCGATGAACGATTGGTCGCCCTGCAGCGCGGCGAGAGCGCCATACTGGGAAAATGTGTTCGCGTTGGAAACCGTGTGGTTCTGGATCTTTTCGATGGCATCGGCCAGCGGCTTCGGCGCGGCGGTGTAGCCGAGGCGCCAGCCAGTCATGGAGTAGGCCTTGGAAAAGCCGTTCACCGTGATCGTGAGGTTGTAGAGATCCTCGCTCAGGGAGGCGATCGAGACGTGCTTGGCCTCGCCATAGACGAGCTTTTCGTAAATCTCGTCGGACAGGATGATGATGTCCTCCTCCAACGCGATTTCGCCGAGGGCGCGAAGCTCGTCGGCGGTGTAAACGGCGCCGGTCGGATTTCCCGGCGAGTTGATGATGACCATTTTGGTGGCCGGACTCATGGCGCCTTCGAATTGCTCCGGCGTCATCTTCCATCCGTTGGATTCCTTGGTATCCACGAGGACCGGCACGCCGCCTGCCAGCTTGACCATTTCCGGGTAGGAAACCCAGTAGGGCGTCGGGATGATGACCTCGTCGCCCTCCTCGACGACGGCGAGAATGGCGTTGAAACAGGCCATTTTCGCACCGGCGGTCACGCAGATCTGGTTGGCCGCGTAATCGAGATTGTTATCGGTTTTGAATTTCTCCGAAAGCGCGGTGCGCAGTTCGGGGATGCCGCCGGCAGGCGTGTATTTCGTCTTGCCGGCTTGGAGCGCCGCGATGGCCGCGTCCTTGATGAACTGGGGGGTGTCCACTTCCGGCTCGCCGCCAGCGAGCGCGTAAACCTCTTCTCCTTTG
>JBBSUD010000026.1:0-47486 GCA_038235225.1 Verrucomicrobiales bacterium | reverse complement strand
GGGCCCGACCACTGCGGCCGTTACGAGGCGGCATTTTCCGAACTGCGCCGCCTGCTAGCTCCGCATCATGTGGAAATCGGCCGATTTCTCCAATCGGCTAACCCGGCCGACGCCAGCCGCATCATCGCGCCGAACACGGCCACCGGCGCGGCACTCGATGCCGCATTTGCCTCGGCGCTCCGCTTGGAAAATCTCGTCGCGCTCTTCGGCGAGGCCGCCACCCGCAACCCGCGCCAGCCGTTCCACCTTCATTTCGCGAGCCAATTGCGCGACATCGCATCGCGCCAGCCGCCGGCGGAAAATCCGTGGATCTGGCAGCTTCTCGCCGGTGTGTTCCCGCCCGCCACTCCCGCCGATTGGCTCCAATGCCGCGCGCCGCTTCTAGTGGAACCAAGCTATCTGCACTCCCCGATGCTCGACGCCCTAACCGCCACGCGGGCGGATTCCCTCGATTTCATCCATCTCTCCAACATTCTTGACTGGCTATCGCCCGACGAGGCAAGCGCCACCTTGGAAGCCGCCCGCCGCGCCCTCCGCCGGGGCGGATTCGTTTTAATCCGCCAGTTGAATTCCAGCCTCGATATACCATCGCCCGCACCGTCGCTGCTGTGGCATCGCGACGAGGGCCGACGGCTTCAAATGATGGACCGGAGTTTCTTTTATCCGGAAATCCTGCTCGCCTCGAAGCCATGAAAATCCATCGCATCGACAGCGCGCCGCCACCTGAACTCGCACGTTCCCTGGCGGAATTCGAAAAGGAGTTTCTCTATCCGCTCGGACCATCGGAAACCTTTTTCATTTCTCATGGCGAGGATTACACCCGATTTTTCCGAGGTATGGGAAACGCAAGGATCTATCTGGCGGAAATCTCCGGCAAGATCGTTGGCTCGCTCGCGGCGGCAGGCCGGACGATCGTCACTGCCGACGGCAAATCCACGCCCGCCGCCTATCTCTGCGATGTAAAAGTAATTGGTCAAATGCGTGGCCGAACGGTGCTCGGGCGGCTGGCTTTGGCAGCAAAAGAAGATATCACTGGCGCGAGTTACGAGGCCGCGTTTTCCGTGGCAATGGACGGATCGATTCCGTCCGATACGCACACCGGCAGGCTCGGCATCCCGAAGTTCGAGCTGCTCGGCAAACTCGCCGTCCTCCGTTTCGACACGTCGATTCCGCTAGGGAAAATTCATTTCCCGCCCGGCGCCGCATGCGGTCCATGCCACCGGATTTCCGGCGGCGATCCCGCCATTGCCTCGGAAATGCCGCCCCGCGCCCTGACCGTCCCCGGCGCTTCGGGCACCCTTTTGGACACGCGCCGCGGCAAGCGCCTATGGCAATCCGGCGGCGGGGAAATGATTTCCGTCCACCTCGCGGAACTGCAATTCAACTCGCCGGAGGCGCTCGCGGAATTGATCCGGCTGGCGCTCCGAACAGCCTCCGGGCTTGGATTTCCCGGAATTTTCACGGCGCTCCCCGCCGATTCTCATCTGCCCGCCGCGCTGGTGGCGGCCGCCGGCGGCACCGCCACGCTGGCCGGCGCGTGTGTCTTCGGCAGCGGCCTCCCCCGCGGGAACTGGATCGTGAACACGTCGGAAATCTGACGGCCCGCGCCCCGCCCATTTCGCGTTGCCTATGGCCCGCCCGGTGCTGACACTCCCCGCCCCGCCCATGAGCAATCCATTCCGCGAAGATCTCGTTTCCCGCTCGCGCGCCGAGCCTTGCACCATCGTCATTTTGGGCGCCACCGGCGATCTGACGCACCGCAAGCTCATTCCCGCTTTGTATAATCTCGCCGTGGATGGCGAGCTGCCGACCGGCGTGAAAATCATCGGGTTCGCCCGCAGGGACAAATCGGACGAGGAATTCCGCGCCGGACTGGAGAAACTCGCTCGCAAGGTTTCCCGCACCGGCGTCGATGACAAGGTATGGAAACCATTTATCCAATCCGTCACCTACCACAAGTCCGAGTTCGGCGATGCGGAAGGTTACAAATCCTTGGCGGAAAAGCTCGATGCCATTGACGCGGAGCGCGGCGGCAAGGGCAACCGTCTGTTCTATATCGCTTCCGCGCCGGAGTTTTTCGATGACATCCTCATCCAGCTTAAGAACGCCGGCCTCAGCGAGGCGAAGGAAGGCTGCTGGGCGCGGGTGATTGTGGAGAAACCCTTTGGCACGGATTTGGCGACGGCCCAGCATCTTAATCAGGTCGTCAGCGACACATTTCACGAAAAAGACACCTACCGGATCGATCACTATCTCGGCAAGGAAACCGCGCAGAACCTGATGGTATTGCGATTTGCCAATTCGATTTTCGAACCGCTTTGGAATAGCAAATTCATCGGTCACATCCAGATCACATGCGCGGAGAATCTGGGCATGGAAGGCGGCCGCGGCGGTTATTACGAAGGTGCCGGCGCGCTGCGGGACATGGTGCAGAACCATTTGCTCCAGCTCCTCTCGCTCGTAGCCATGGAGCCGCCCACCGACCTTTCCGCCGATGGCGTGCGGGACGAGAAGGTGAAGGTAATCCGCTCGCTGCGGCAGTGGGACACGCCGGAAAAGGTCGCCCAAAATGTCGTCCGCGCCCAATACACCGCCGGCCACGTAGATGGCACCGCCGTCCCCGGCTACCGCGAGGAGGACCGCGTATCCCCCACCTCAGACACCGAGGCGTATGTCGCCGTGCGGTTGCTCATCGATACCTGGCGATGGTCCGGCGTGCCCTTTTACATCCGCATGGGCAAGCGGCTGCCGAAGAAATCCACCGAGATTTCCGTGCATTTCAAGGACGCGCCCTGCGTGCTATTCAACGCCGTGGCCGGGGGCGTCCCGGGCGGCAACGTGTTGGTAATCCGCATCCAGCCGGACGAGGGGATTTCCCTGCGGATGGTGTCGAAAATCCCCGGCACGAGCCTGCGTCTGGAGCCGGTGAAAATGGATTTCCACTACTCCACCAGCTTTGGAAAAGGCAGCCCCGAGGCCTACGAGCGCCTGCTTCTCGACGCCATCGCCGGCGATGCCACACTCTTCGCCCGCCGCGACGAGGTGGAGGAGGCCTGGCGCTTCATCGATCACATCGAGCAAGCCTGGCACAACTCGGAAGATCCGCCGCCCATGGCTGAATTCGTAGCCGGCTCCTGGGGTCCTCGCGAGGCGGACGATTTGCTCAAACAGGACGGCAACCAGTGGCGCAGGCTGTGAGAGCTGCCGGCTTGCACTTTCTCGAAGGCCCGCCTAGTGCTTCCATATGAAAACACAAAGCCCGTTCCCAAGAGAGATTTCCACGGAATTCCTTACCGACTTCAAAGGCAAAAAAGTGGCGGTCGTGATTCCCATCGGGGAATATGAGGAGCTGATGGAAGATATGATTGACCTTGCCGCCTGCCTCGAGCGCCGGAATGAAGGAACTTTCCCTTGGGAGCAATTGAAGAAAGAGCTGATCGCAGATGGCGTGCTACCGGGTTGAAATCGGCACGGCGGCGAAGAAGGAACTCAGCCGCCTTGAGCCATCCGCTGCCACAAAAATCGCAGGCGCGATCGAAGAGCTGGCGTTGGAGCCATATCCTCACGGATCGAAGAAGCTGAGAGGATTTGAATACCGCTACCGGATTCGGATTGGCGATTACAGGATCATCTACGAAGTCCGCAATTTCATACTTACCGTGGTGATCATCCGCATCGGCCACCGCAAGGACATCCATCGAAAACGATGAGCGCCGCCGACAGATCCTGCCCGTTCTATTTTGTCAAGAGAATCGGTCCGTCAAACCAGCATATTGCGTATTGCAATTCAACATCCGGATGTCCCGCAAATCGTCGATTCAAACTTCGCGGAACCCGACGTGACGGCTTGCTCCGGTCCTTCCATCAGTTTACTCTCCGCCATGAGCACCCAGTTCGTCTTGAAGGTCTGGAAGATCTTGCGGCAATCGCCCGTCAGGGTTCCTATGTGTACGCGCCATTAACAGAAGTGATGAGAGAACTTAGCCTCAGGCTTTCCCAAGATGAACCAATACCGGGTTAATTTTCAACGGCGGGTAGGGCGCCCCATCATCTTGATGCCCGGACTTCCATGCGGATCGCAAACGCGGTCGCATAGCTTGCGGAACGAGCCGACATCGGCAGGCTGTCGAAGGGTGGTAGGTTCGAAAAACGATTACCGTATTCGCGTCGGCGACTACCAGTTCTTTACTACAATCAGGAAAGTTGTGCTGATCGCATTTCATCCGCACCGGCCATCGCAAGGACATTTACCGCTACCATGAACACCATTTCCCTACCCGAATCCTGCCCCGAGCTAGGCGTTGAAGTCCCGATTTCCTCCATCGACAGCGAGCTGCGGAAGTTATGGGAAAACGACGACGCGCGGACCAACGCCTCATTGATGAATCTCGTCATTTACTCGGAAAAGCCCGGCGCGCTCGTCGAGAATTCCGCCATTGTTCGCGAACTCACGCGCGAACATGCCTGCCGCGCGATCCTCGTTGGCATTGACCGGAAAGACCCCGAGCCGACCCTGCGCGCTTGGATCACTGCCCAATGCCATTTGGCGGACGGCAGGAAATCCGTGTGTTGCGAGCAAATCGCGTTTCACCTCACCGGCAAGGTCACCGGCCGCTTCCGCAACACCGTCTTCGCCCACCTCAACTCCGACCTTCCGCTCGTCTTCTGGTGGCAGGGCGAGCTTTCCGAAATTCTAACGGAACGCCTCGTCAGCGTCATGGACCGCCTCGTAATCGACAGCTCGTCATGGGCCGATCCCGCCGCTTCGTTTGACCGCATTGAGGAAGCCGCCCAATCGAATTCGGACCTCATCATTCAAGACCACGCCTGGACGCGCTCGTGGCAGTTCCGCGTCGGAATCGCCAGCCTTTTCGACGATCCCGCCGCCCAAGCCGCCTTGCCGGAAATCGACTCCGTGGAAATCATCCACCATCCCGACCACCGGAATTCCGCGCTCCAAGTCATCGCTTGGCTGGCCGTGCAAGCCGGATGGAAAGACCGCGAGAGCTCCGATTCCTTTGCATTCACCTCGTCCGGCGATGTGGAAATCTCCGTCACGCTCACTCCGGACGATGCCTCTCCGCCACTTGGTTCCGTCACCATCCGCGGCGATGGCACGACCGTTCGGGTCAGCCAGAAATCCGGCTCTTCCCACGTCGAGCGCCGGGTGGAATCCGCCGCCTATCAGGCCACCTCCCTCTCCCCCGCCGACCCGGAATCGCCCGCCGAACTCGTGGGTGTCCAGCTTTCCCGCGGCGGCAAAAACTCCCTCTATCAGAAAATCCTCCCCCGCTTCCGGGCGATGCTGGGGTAGTTTTCCGAGCGTTGCCTCTTGGTTCCAGAGGTTTGCATTCACTCCTCAGCCTTGAACGGATTAAACACCTTTACCCCTGGACGGCGGAAATCTCTTTCGTTCCCGGTGGCGACGGTATAGCCCAATTTTTTCGCCGTCGCAGCGATGTAGCTGTCTTCCAGAGGCATCCGCAGGCCGCCCTTTTCCAACATCCATTCCTGATCCGCCCATATGTGCGCTACCGGCACGTTGAATCCGTGAATTCGCCCTCTCAGTGCGCTGATCAGCCGGGTCAGCCAAGTTTGCAGTTCCGTCCTAGTCGTTCCTTCCTTCGTTCGAATCCAGTAGGCGAGTTGGGCTATGACGATCGAACTCGTGTGACACCTGTCTCGCTCCCGCCTCAGCCACGAAATCACGCGAACATCCCCATTTTTCTTGGCAGGCTGGGAAAGCACATCGGTATCGAGTAGCCAGTTCACAAGCCCCTCCGTTTTGCAAATTCTTCCGCCCGGAGCGGCAAATCATCCATAGCAGCAGGGCAACTGAACATGACGTCAAGCCAATCCTCCCGCCCTGACAAGCGGCGGAAAATTATCGCATCAGTTTCTGCATCGAACGACACGTCGAATGAATCGCCCGACGCAGCAGGAACCAATCCCTCCGGCAAAGTCAGACGCCGCATTTCATCGAGGGTGACAATCATGCAAACTCAATCCCATTTGGAAGAATTCGAGTCAAGCACCTGTTGCCGGATCGGAAGATCGGGACCGGGCCGGATTCCCATCGTTTCCGCCGTCATCCCACCGCATCCAGCATCTTCACCGCCTGCCACGCCGCGGCCACATTATGGACTCGGAACATATGTCCGCCGCGGCGCATGGCGGCGGCAACGCAGGCGATCGTGCCCGCGTCCCGGTCCGCCGGATTTGCCAAATCCAGCACCTCGCCGATGACCGTCTTCCGCGAAACGGGCACCAGGATCGGCCGCTGGAACACAGCGAGCCGGCCGAGTTCGCGGAGTACCGTTAGATTGTCCCCGCGTTGTTTGGCGAAATCCAGGCCCGGGTCGATTACGATCGCTTCAGACGAAAGGCCGGCCCTGATTGCCAGCTCGATTTTCCCGGTAAAAAACCGCTCCAGCTCCGCCATTACGTCCGGCCATTGCTGATGGAAATGCGGGATTTTCGGCTCGCCCGCGTTGTGCATCACGAGCAGCGCCGCGCCGTGCCGGGCGCAGTGCCGGGCATTGCGGTCATCCGGCAGCGCGCCCATGTCGTTGAGGAGCTCGATTTTCCCGGATTTCAAAACACCCTCCGCCACCTCCGGCCGCCACGTGTTCGCCGAGAGAACCGGCGGCCAAAATTGCGCCCCGTCGCGCGGATTTACCCCGTCGAGCGCCCCATCCCAGTGTTGGAGAAACCCCTCGAAGCGCCGGATTTCCTCCTCCACCGGCACGGCTGCCCGGTTCGTCCGCGCGCTTTCGGCACCCACGTCGATCATGTCCGCGCCCGCCGCCGCCTGTTCCCGCGCCAGCGCCACCGCCCGCTCAAAGTCCAGCGTCCCGTCGCCGGAAAACGAGTCGTCATTCACATTCACAATTCCCATCACCAGCGGCCGCCGGGGGAAATCGATTTGTCGCGCCGGGAGCTGCAGTCGCATCGGCACATCGTCTTTCGCCAAAGCCGCCGTGCAAACCCCGATTTCATCCCGCTTGCCCGGCGGGATTCATTGGGGTAATTCTACCGGCATGGACACGCCGCAAAAAGACCGCTCTCAATGGGTGATCCGCAAATTTGATTCATTCGAAGACCAGCGGCGGCAACAAGTGGCCGATTGGCAGGCGCTAGGTGGAGCAGAACGCCGCAAAGCCGCTTGGGAACTGGTCTTCGACTACTGGGTGGGAACGAAAGGAATGAAACCTGATGAACTCCGACTTCAAAGATCTGTTACGAATGTTAGACGAGCATGAGGTTCGATATATGGTAGCGGGTGGCTATGCCGTGATTCATCATTCCCAGCCTCGCTACACCAAAGATCTCGATATTTGGCTGGAACCAACTGAGATAAACGCCGCGAAGCTCATGCGCGTGTTCCGGAAGTTCGGAATTCCTATGATAGGACTGACTAAAGAGGACTTTGCGATTCCTGGAACCCAATTCCAACTGGGTGTTCCACCGTGCGCCATCGATTTGCTCACAACCATTCCGGGTTTGGAATTCTCATCTGCTTGGGAAAGCCGGGTGACCTCTATGGAAGACGGCATTCCGATTCTCTACCTCGGAAAGTCCGACCTCATCCGCGCCAAACAAACCGCCGGCCGTATGCAGGATCTCGCGGACATCGAAGAACTGAGGCGGGCGCCGGGAGAGTGAAAAGCGGATGGCGCGCATCCCGCTTGCCCGGCGGGGCGTGCCGTCTACCCTGCGCCCCATGTCGTCCACTTTCGGCCACGTTTTCCGCATTCATACCTTCGGCGAGTCGCATGGCGGCGGCGTCGGCGTCGTCATCGACGGGTGCCCGCCGCGGGTTCCCCTATCCATGGAAATCGTCCAGCGGGAGCTCGACCGCCGCCGGCCCGGGCAATCGGAAATCGTCACGCCGCGCAAGGAAGCCGACACCGCCGAAATCCTTTCCGGCCTGCAAGACGGCGTCTCGCTCGGGTCGCCGATTTCCATCATCGTTCGAAATACCGACCAACGCCCGGGCGCCTACGATGAGATGGCCGCCAAATACCGGCCCAGCCACGCCGACTATACTTATGATGCCAAATATGGCATCCGCTCGGCTTCCGGCGGCGGCCGCGCGTCTGCCAGAGAGACTATCGGCCGCGTCGCCGCCGCGGCCATCGCCCGGCAGGTGTTGGATTCCCTGCACCCCGGCATCGAGGTGCTGGCATGGGTGAAATCCATTCAGGAACTCGAAGCCAGCGTCGATCCGCAAAGCGTTACCTCCGATGAAATCGAGGCGAATCTCGTCCGCACCGGTGACTCCGCGATGGCCGAAACCATGATTTCACGCATCAAGGAAATCCGCAACGATGGCAACTCCGTCGGCGGGGTAATCGAGTGCGTCATCCGCAATTGCCCGCCCGGACTTGGCGAACCGATCTTCGACAAGCTCGAAGCCGATTTGGCCAAAGCCATGTTATCGTTGCCCGCGACCAAAGGTTTTGAAATTGGCTCGGGCTTTGGCGGCACCCTTCTAACCGGACGCGAGCACAACGATGCCTTCCGCATGGTCGATGGCAAGGTCCGCACCGCCACCAACCGATCCGGCGGCGTGCAGGGCGGTATTTCCAATGGCGAGAACATCGTCTTTCGCGTCGCCTTCAAGCCCACAGCCACGATCATGAGTTCCCAGGAAACCGTCACCAACACCGGCGAAAATACGGAGCTCAAAGGCCGCGGCCGCCACGACGCCTGCGTGCTACCGCGCGCAGTCCCTATCGTGGAAGCCATGGCCATTCTCGTCATCACCGACCATTTCCTCCGCCAGCGCGCCGCTTACTCAAACAGATAGGCAGGCATCGGGGCGGCCCTGGTGCCGACGTGGCCATCCAGATAGATGGCCAGCGCCTTGCCATCGTCCAGATAGTAGATCTTGTTCTCCGGCTTCGACTGGTCCTCCGGCCTGGCTTTATATGCTTCGCCATCCTTGCTGCTGAAGAATCCGAAACCATAGGTCGCATACAGAATGCGGGAGGAATCGCCAAATTCGCTGATTTTCATAAATTTGTTCCACTTGTGGAGATTTTGGTTAAACGCAAGCGGAACCGGCAGGCCGGATCCGTCGTGATAGATCTTCGATTTTTCGATGACGGAATGAACCATCGTGTCCGCATCGGACGTGTTCAACAAGGTGTCGATGGCTTGACTCAACTGGGTTTTGAGCTTTTTCTGGTCGTTGGATGGGGATTCGGAAAGGAGGTAGGGCTGGAAGCGCCCCCAGAAGGAATTCGACGCCCATTTGTTAGGACCGCCTTCCTTGGGATCACCCACCCAGCGGAGGGTGTTGATGTCTCCGGCGTTTTCCGCGGCATATGCCATATGGAAAGCCCCCACCTGACGGAGTGTGGAAAGGGCGGTGGCTTGATAGGCCCGCGCTTTGATTTTATACACGACGGTCGTGACGATGGCGGCGAGAGCGGCGATGATCACGATGACCACAAGCATTTCGACGAGGGTGAAGCCATTTCCGCGGTTGCGGTCGGCGCGGGATTCTACTTTTTGGAGTTTCATAGGATTTGGTTGGGATCGAGTATTGATGGATGCATTAAAATTCATGGCGTCACTTTCAGCCGGACGAATCCGGCGGTGCCAGGAGTCATGGGAATGACCAAGGTCACGGTATCGAATCCGGCGGGCGAGTCCTTGAGAACAGTTAGACCGGGCGTTTGGGAAACCGCGTCAGCCGGGACGGGATACTTGTCCGGCCAGCCGGACAGCGAACTCCCCGCTTCGATTACGAGCGCCGTTACGCCATCGATCGACGCCTGATCGCGGTAAAAGCCGAAAACGAAATTCTCTCCGACGACGGTGCCTTTCGGAAGTTTGATTGCATCGCGGGTTTCGCCATCGCCACCCAGCACGTATTCCAATGCATTGCCCACTCCGTCACCATCGGCATCGCCGCCGGGGGAGCCGCCAGGAGCGTGGATGGCCGCCCATGCTCCGTAGCCGCCTGCAACGAGATACCCGCCGGAATTTAGTGAAAATGAGGCAATCCCGGGCGCGGTGATGCGGGCGAGTTGGGCGCGGGTGAGGCCACCGGAACCGGTGCCGAAGCGCAGCGATGCGCCGGACACGAAGGTGCCGGCGAGGTTCAGCGCGCCTGATTCCCAGGTCAGCGCGCTGCTGTCTGCGAAGGCAAGGGTCGCGCCTTGACCTAACTGGATGGTTGCGGCGCCGGTGACATTTAGATAACCCGCGGAGTTGCTGAAACCGGCGGCATTGAGGGTGGCATTTCCAAGAATCACCGCGCTGGTGTCGGGCAGGACACCGCTCGCGGCTAAAGCAAGCGTGCCGGCCTCCACGGCGGTTGTGCCGGTGTAATCGTTGACGCCTGAGAGGGTGAGCTTGCCGCCGGTGACAACGAGGTTTCCGCCCTCGCCGGTGATCGCGCCGGAAATGATATTTCCTGCGGAGCCGCCGCCGGAAAACGAGGAGAGCTTGCACGAGGAGATGTGGATTCCCCCCGAGATGGCGACGCCGCCCGTGCTACCATCCGCACTGATCGCGGAGTCAGCCGTTATCGTTACGGGGCCGCTCCAGACGAGCGATTTCCCGGCACCGCCGCCGATTCTCAAGGTGCCGCCATTCAGAGTTAGCGCGTTTGAGAATGTATAACTCCCGGTCGTCGGATAAATGGTGCCGGAATTCATCGTCACAGACCCGCTCCCGAACGCGTCATTTCCCACCGGTCGGACTGTCCCGGCTCCGTTCACAACGGTACCGCCCGAATGAAGGTTATTTCCGGGAAGTGTGAGCAACCCGCCGCCGGTTTTAACGAGGGAGAGCGGACCGCCGGTGTTCCGGAGGATGCCGCTGAAGACGCTCGCGGCGTCGTTACCGCCCACGGTCAGGGTGGCCGCGGCGGTCGCCAGGTTGTCCACGATTCCGCCGCCGCTGAGGCCATTGACGGAGCCGTGAAATCCATTGAGATCGAGGGTGCCGTTGACGATCAGATTTCCCATACCGCCGCCGTGGGACAAAACATCCTCCGCGGCGAGTCCGAGGACGGCACCTGCGTTGATCGTTGTGTCACCGGTATAGCTGCCGGCCCCGCCGAGAGTAACATTCCCCTGACCCGTTACGATCAGTCCGGCGTTGCCGGAAATCCCGCCGTTGACACTTAGTATCCGGCCTGAGGCGACCGCCCAGCTTTGGTTCGAGCCGAGTATCACGGGAACATCGATCGTCAGGTTCTGACCGGCCGTGCCGAGGTCGATGCCATTGGCGCCGATGGTGAGGGTTTCCGAACCATCTATGGAAACGGGCCCCGCGGGAGCGACGAGATTCAGCCCGGCGATCTCGAAATCCCGGCCTAACACCGTAACAAGATTCGCGGAGGAAACCGCGTCGAACGAGACAATGTCGGCCGCTGTGGGAATCGCGGGCGGAGTCCAGTTGCCAGCCGTATTCCAGGAATTTCCGGTTTCTCCCGTCCAGACCGGCGGAGGCGGCGGGACGATGAAGCGCCATTCCAACGTATCGCCCGCGGTGGTTTTGGACTGCATGCCGAAGGTGGCGGCTCCGGTCGCGTTCGCATAAGTTAGCTTGAGCCGTTTGGCGGTGGCGGGGTGCTCGAGGTAGAACCAGCCGTATTCGGTTTCCTTAAGCTCCCACTGGACGGCGCTGCCTGCGGTGCCGGCGGCGGCCATGGTTACAGCCCCGCCATCGGTATAACTCAAGCGACGCCCGTCGCGCGCGGAATCAATATGATATTGCCCGGAAACTCCGGCCGGAACCAGCGTCCACCGTACCGAGACGTCGTCGGCGCGGATCGAGCCGGCGCCGGGGGATTGCGAGGCCGGCGGATTGGCGATGCGTTTGCGGGTGTTCCGGTTGTGGATGAAGTAGGTCTTGCCGGTCTCCACCTTCGCGTCGCCATCCCAAGCGGCATACAACCTCCCGAACGATGTGAGATTTCCATCGCTGTCGATCGCGTTCGATCTTGGTCCGACCGGGCTCCAAGGCTGGGCGGGCTGCGGCGAAATCCCGTCCGCGGTGAAGACGAAGAGCGAATATTTCCTCAACCATGGCAGACTTTCCGCGCGCCACAGGAATTCCGCCAGCGAGTTATAGTTATCCTCCTCGGTCCAGGTGCCGGAGCCGGTCCAGTTCACAAAGGAAAACTCCGTCAGCCATACCGGACGGCCCCAGGTGTCATACCCGGCTTGCGCCGCATTCACCAATCCGTCGGACGAGCCGCCGCCGGGACCGGGGTAGTTATGGATTGCGGTATAGTCCACCCGATAGCCGAGGGCATCCGCCTGATTGTAAAACGAGGCCATCCACCCGCCGTTCAAGTTCGCTGCGGCAGGGCTTACCAACGGCAGATCCATGGCCAGCAGGCGCGGCCAGAATGCGACGGCGGTATCCACGGCGACATTTGCCTGATCGACGCCATCGGGTTCGTTGAATCCCATCAGATGGATCGGCCGCGCGGTGGTGCGCCAGGCGGGATAGCTTTTCCATGTCGATGCATTTGGAGTGCCCGCGTCCCAGTTGAAATTCCCCCATTGCATGGGATTGAAAATGGTTCCGGGAGGTAGGCTTGATCCGGCGTTCAGCGCCCAGCCGTAGGCCCAGTTACCGTTGAACGGGATCGCGAACCTGCCCCCAGCCGAACCCTTCTTCGGAAAATCCGCGGTGCGGGAGATGTCCCAGCGCTGGCTGGCCGCGCCGCTGTTACCATTTTGCACCAGCGCCGCGCCCTGCGTGTCCATCGCCAGCCCGCTCCATTGATTGATCAGCCGGAAGCCCGTCCCGCCGATTTTCTGCAAAATCCAATCCTGATCCGGCAAGGCGGTATAGGGAGATTCTCGCAAGGGTTCGCCGGAATTTCCGGAGAGCCGCGCGCCGGACAGGCAGTTTCCGGTGGCGCGATTGCATAGCCGATAGGTGCCGGCACCGATGTTCAACAAAACCTGATAACGGCCCGGTGAGACGCCGAGGCCTGGAGCGCCGCCGATGGTTCCAATGGAAAGTCCCGACGCGGGATTATCGATTCGGTAAATCGCGTCGGTGAAATCGTCAAACCGCGCGGCGGACGGCGGCGCGCCGGTCACTCCGGTGCCGAGAGCATAGCCGCCGCTGTTATTGGCGGGAAATACACATAACTCCCGCACCGAGCTCGTGCCGATGTTAGAGAACACCAGCTTCACGCTGCTGGTGGTGACGGTGCCGGTGAAAGGGATCAGCAGTTCCGGCGAAATGTTACCGGTCACGCCGCCGCCGGGTATGTCCTGCCACGCGGTTCCGTTCCAGTAACGCATGACGAAATCCGACACCGGCGGCACTCCGGGAGAGCCGGAATACAAGTGCGCGCTGCCGATCTTGGTGGCAGTCCGCAGGTCGATCGTGAGTTCGTTGTTTCCGGGCTGCGAGGTCTGCCACATGGAGTCCTTGTTCACCCGGCCGTCCACGGCGAGAAGCGCGAAGTTGCCGGCTGTGTTCGAGGTGGCGAGCGCCGGCCGGCCGGACGCGAGATTCACCGTGACATCCGTGCCGATGGGAAAGCTACCAGGCGGATAGAGCGCCATTTCCCGCACGCGGATGGTGCCGTCAGCAGAGTCGTACAGGCGGAACGCGGAGGCGGTCACGGGGGCGCTGAAAATGATCGTGCGCTCCACCTTGGCATTTCCGGAAACGGAAGCACCGGGGACGTCGGTCCAAGTCGCGGCGGCGAGATATTGCAACTTGAATGCGGTCATCGCGAGGCCGTCATCAACGCCGAAAAAGACCTGCGCGCTGGCAACCTCCACAGGAAATGGAAAGTCCACCCGCGCCCAGTGCGGCCCGCTGCCGGCGCTCTGCCAGCGGTTGTCGTTTCCGGTCACGCCGTCCGTGACATAACTCGCGAGCTGCTGGCCGTTTACGGAATCGGTAGTAACGGGTTGGTATTTCGCCAGATTCACCCGCTGCGGCGCTGTGAATCCCGAGACGCTAAATTTCGGCCCGCTGGCCGTCTCGTAGGCGAGCGCGCCGGTTTTGAAAGAAACGGAACCGCCTCCCCCGGCTTTTGCCGGACTCACTTGAATCAGGAACCGAACGCCGGTGATATCCAGATTCGCCGTCATCGGCGTGTCGAAAGCAAAGACATATTCGCCCGCGCCGGAGTAATGATAATTTCCCGCCGCCGAAGCGAGGGAAACATCGTCTCCGCCGCCCAATGCCTCATCCGCGCCGAGATAGGTGATGGCGACTGTCAACGTGGTGGCGGTATTGGTGGCGGAGCCGTTGGAAGTGGCGAAACCGAACCCGGTGAACGCGAGCCGGGTCGCGCCTTGGTTCCGTGTCAGCATTCCGGCGAAACTCCGGTTGAAGCTCGCGGCCGCTGGCTGGGTGACGACGCTGTCCCCGCCTCCGGTCGCCGCCTCATCCACAAAGAAGGCCGGCCCGAGAACGGCGGTGACATTCCCGGCGGCAATCTCCCCGGCCCGCAATCCGTCCCGTCCTGCGATTAGCGCCAGGACTAGCGTCAGAACGGGAAACTGGAATTTCAATGACATCTCAAGGTGCTGCTTTCAGCAAATCCGCCATGGCCCAGCCGAGCGAAGCGCCGACTTCCATGTAGGTTCCGGCATTGTGATAATAGTGGTAATCTTGTTTCGCATTCGGGGAATTTTCCTTGTCCGGCCAGAACCCGCGCGATTCCACGGTTTTCACGTTGCCGGCGAATTCCGGGTGTTTCCGCGGATCGCCAACCGCGAGCTGGGCATTGGCCACGGTAAGCCCGAGCGGCCCCATTGCCTTCCCGCCGAAGCCGATTGTTGCAAGTACGAACGGCGCTTTCGGAGCTTTGAAATCGGAGCGCAGGCTATCGATCAGACGGACAAGATTTTGTTCGTATCGGCTGGCATACGGTTCGCCCTGATCCTTGTGGCCCTGCCACCATACAAATCCGGCGATCTTGTATCCCTGTCCCTTGTAGTTCGGGACGAACTTCGGGATGTCATCCAGCACCTCGCGGACATCCTTCACACAATCGTCGTATTGCTTCCCGGCATACCAGTTGACTTCCTTTTTCGGCTGGCCTTCGACCCAAGAGTTCGGACTTTCCTTGTATCCGGCATAGGTCTTGCCCTGGTATTCGAAATGATCGCTGCCCGGCGGCAGGAAATCCCAACCCAAACTGCGATTGCCCTGCGATGCCTTGATGAGCAGAACCTCTTCATCGAAGACCTGTCCCATCACCCAGCCGAAACCGAACTCGGGACCGATCATTTTAAAGTTGGCGCCGAATTTCGGTTCCAGCCAGCCCTTGCTCGGACCGACGGTGGTTTTCACGCACCAAACATCGTTCCGCTCGATCCAGTTTCCCGCGTCGTCCAGCAGGAAGGGGTATTTCTTCCCGGTTTTCGCGAGATATCCGAGGGTTCCCGGCTTGGTGTCCGGACCGACATCCCCCATGCCCACCATGTTGGACTGGCCCATCAAGATGAAAACCTTGAGCGGCTTCGAAACGTCCGGCGGGCGGGAATCCGGCTTTGTCAGTTGGGGCGTTTCCGCCACCGCGAGCGCGGCGGCGAGCAGAGAAATCATGCTTGTTGTTTTGGAGATAGTCATCGGTTTCAAGGATTCAGCGGAGTTAATGTGATTCGTTTCAAAGCCATCCAATCGTCAGGAACGGCGCGAGTGATACTAAGAAGGTTCCTCCCAATTGCCAAAGAGATTTCCACAGATTGCGCTGTCCGCCACGCGCCGAGGGTTCGCGGCAACGAGATATCGGGGGGCATCGCCACGCCGTTGGGAGTGAGCGAGAGATGCTGGCGCGTGCTCGGGTTTCCAGCAAGAAGCCGTTACCCGGGCATTCTCTCCACCAGTTATACTTCCAATCCGCGCCAACGCGGATGGTCCGGCCGCCGAGTGTCCAATGACCGAACGCGGCGTGCCCGTTCCGGGTCAAGCCCCACGCCGGGATGCCGATTTGATTCATAGGTTCCATTCCTGATTTAGAGTCCGACGCATGTCAGGCACGCGTCCCCGGTTGTTTCATGCAGTCTTGAAGTTTCTCCAGATGCTTTTGGTAAACGCCGCGCGGAGTCGTTTGCTCGCGCACGCAGATCGCCGCCGCCTTACCGACAATTTCGCCCATCATGCCGCAGGTGCGCATCACGCGGATTGGGCCGATCCCGTCCGTGGTCACGCTGATGTCGCGTCCCGCCATAAAGAGATTGCCGATGTTGCGGCTATAGAGGCAGCGGTAGGGAGCCCAATAGGGGCCTTCGTATTTATACTCTTTGCCCTCGGTTGCGCGGGAAATGAATTCCTCACCTTTCAGCCCCTTGCTGAATTCCTGATCCGGCGCATGCAGGTCGATACCCCAGGTGCAAGGGAAGGCGCCGTCCGGGAAAACGCGCGCCTCGCGGAAATCATCGGCGGATAGTATCACATCACCCATCAGCCTCCGTGACTCGCGTTTGCCGGCGATGAACGCGGCCCAGCCGAGGCGATGGTTCGGATACAGTTTATCGACATTTTTCAAAGCATCCCAAGCGCCATACATTGCCCGCAGGTTAAGGTCCCGGATCTGCTCGATGTCCGTCACCTGGTCCTTGTCAAAGCCACTTTCCCAATACCATCCGCCTAGATTTTCCAGCGGATTTGCCTTGCCCCATTGTCCCTTGGATTTGCCACGTCCGGGAAATGGCTTGTCAGATAAATCAATGGCCCAAGGACAGCGCGGGAACGGTTGTTCGACATTCCCGACCTCATAGGATGTGGTCAGCGCGGCCTTGTCCTTACACTCGCACTTGAGTATCTGCCCTTCATCGGCCGCATCGAGGACGTTCCACAGATTGCTCGCGCCCATACGGTTTTCCTTTCCGATCTCATAATCCGCTCCCGCCAAGAAGCCGACAGTGGCATCGCCGGTGCAATCGGCAAAAAACCTCGCCCGCAGGCGGGTCTGCCGGGCGGTGTGCGTGTGTTGTGCTATGACCGCCGCTATGGTTCCATCGGTGGAATCTACTCCGATGACCCGCTGTTCCGTTAGCAACGTGATGCGCGGTTCGCGCTTCACGACGGCCAGTTTGCGGGCATCGTCGAAGAACGCGGCAGGGCCGGCGTTCCTGCCTTTTACTGTCGGGAGAATTTCCGTCACGATGTCCCCGATGTGCGGATATGGCTCGTGGTTGGTGTGGCCCTCCGGCCAGACGCGCACTTCCGAACTGCCATTTCCGCCGAGCACCGGGCGGTCCTGGACCAGCGCCACGGTGAGTCCGTTGCGGGCGGCGGAAAGCGCCGCGCAGGTGCCGGCCAGTCCGCCACCGACAACCACCAGATCGTATTCGCCGCCATCGTCCGGATTCTCCGGAAGTCCCAACAGTTTCCGGCGGAACCGCGTGAGATCCGCGGCATCGTCAGATGGTTGGAAACCGGTGTCCTTGCAAAACAGGATCGCCTCGCAGCGGCCCTCGAATCCCGTGAGGTCATGCAGCGCCAATGTCGCTTTCCTGCCCACGGATACCGTTCCGCCATCGTGCCAGTGCCAGTCCGCGCCTTTTGTGCCAAAGGTTTCCGCGAGAGGCCTGCTGTTGACTAACAATTGAAATTTTCCCGGTGCGCCCGGAGCCTTCCATGGCGCCACCCAATCTCGTGTCCGCACCCAAACCCGGTATCTTCCGGACGAAGGGAACTCGACTTGGGTCACCGCGTCCTTGACCGGAATGCCCAAGCCGTGGGCAAGCAGATAGGGCGACCCCATCTGATCCATCGATTGTTGATCGAGGTCCCAACCTCCCAGATCTTGGAATCCCTCGGCTTCGAGAAATAAGAATTCATCGGATTTCTCGGTCAATCCATCCGCGGCATACAGCGGTCCTTTTCCAAGCAAGAGGAGGGCTGCACCGCCGATCTGGCCGACGAATTCCCTTCGACTGAGTTTGCTGGGGTTCATGGTGTAGGGTTCGGTTTTGTCGTCCTTATATCGGGGAGATGTCCGGCTGGAGGAACGTGTGGATGACTTCCGGATTTAAATTCGGCGGCGGCGCAACAGGCCGGCGGTGATCAGGAGTCCGGCGAGCGCTGAGGTTGGTTCTGGCACGGCGGTCCACTCCAAGCTGGTACCGTTGTTGGTGAAGAAGCCGACGGTCGAGCTGTCTGGAGTGGTGGTCGTTGAGCCATTGACCGAATAGAGGAAATCAGAGACGGCAAACCCAATGAAGTTCTTGTTGAAGACGTCGGTCCAGAGATGGTTCCGCTGCCAGAAGGTATCGCTGAAAGAAACGTCGCTGTTCACTGCGAATTTCGCGCCCGAAGTGACACTCAGTGTGGACGAGACGATTTTATCATACGCGCCGTCGCTCAAGCCGGAGTTGATGTCCCAGTCGAAGATGGAACCGCTGTCGAAGCCCAGCGAACTCGAGAACGTTTCGGTTCCGACATTTCCGACCGCCGAGGTGCTGCCTGCGGCGAGGTGGGCGTTCGAAGCGAGGGAAGTGGCGCCACCTACGGTACCGATTCCTCGGAGAGTGCCGCCGGAGCTGATAGTCACATTGCCAATCGCAAGCGAGTTGTCGCCGTTTAAGATCAGGGTGCCAAAGTTGGCGACCGTGGTGACGCCGCCGTAAGTGTTGGTGCCGCTCAAGCGCAGGACGGCGCCGATACTTCCATTGTTGCCACTCTGCACTTTCACATCTGTGGAGACCCCGCTGATGTTGCCACTGAGAGTGGTATCCGTAAACTCGCTGTTGGCGTTGATGACAGACACTCCCGAGATGTTTCCTGTGAGCTTCGCATCGGTGCCAGAGTTGAGATTGATCTGGCCTGTGCCATCGCCGGTAATGGCGCCGCTGTAAACCCAGCCAACCGTATTGCGGATGTTGAAGTTGGCCACGTCGGAGCCGACTGTGTTAATCGTGACATTGCTGGAACTCGAAATCGTGCCGTTCCCGCTGAGCCGCAGCACACCCGAGTCGATCCTGGTCTCGCCGGTATAAGTGTTGGTGCCGGTAAAAATCAGAGTGTTGGTGCTTAAGCTACCAAGTGTGAAACCGCCTGCGCCAGCTATCACGCCGTCATAAGTGCCAGCGGTGGTTTGGTTGACGGTGAAAGTGCGGCTCGCCTGGGTGTTGATTGTGACAGTGTTTGTGCCGCTCCCCGCCAAAGCGATCGTACCGCTGAGACTGCCGGTGGTGATATCGGCTCCGGTGGCGAGATTCAGCACCGATGCAGTCGCAGGACCGGTATTCGTGTTATTCACTTTGAGTGCGCCGGTGGCGGCGCCCAAAGTGGCCGTGGAGGCCAGGGTGAGGGTGCCGCGATTCACAGTCGTGCCACCGGTGTATAAGCTGCCGGAAGATGACAGGGTCGTCGTGCCACCACCGGTGTTGTTGACCGCTACCTCCGTGGTTCCCGTGGTGCCCCCATCTAAGATCTGGTTACCGATGGAGATGCCCCCCGCGCCAGAGCCGCCCAGAGTTAGGGTGTAGGGGGTGACGTTACCCGCGTTGGAAATGCTTCCTCCCCCGATGGTCAGAACGTTGGAAGAATTATTGGTCCAGCTCTGATTTTCGGCGAGCTTGTAAGTCATTGTGCCCCGTCCGCTGAGGACGCCAAGACTAACGGCGCCTGCACCGTTATTGACCGTAATACCGTCCGAACCGATCGTCAGGGTGTTTGATAATCCGTTAGTGGTATGGTTCTCAATATTGGTGGTGCCCGTGCTGTTGAATGTAATTCCTAGATATACCCGAGACCCGTTGAGCCCCATTATCTGGTTCGCGTTGAAGGTCGAGATGTTAAAATACACATCGTCTGTTATAGAGTTCGGAGCTTGGGCAGGATTGATGCCACCTGCCAGCGTGGTAGCCCAATTCGTGGAATTGCCCGACGCATTATTACCGGAGCTGTTATCCCAATAGAATGTCGTCGCATGTGCTGGGGAATTGATCAGTAGAGCCAGCATGGCAGCGTTAGAGCAGGCAAGGATGGTGCGAAAAGTAGTCGCGCGAAGGTGTGAATTGAACGAACCTTTGACGAATCTGGAACGAAGGACGCAGTTGGGTCGGGTTTTCATCGAGATTATGGGATTGTGGAGTGGTTTGTTCCGAGACTGAGTTGTGGGTAGGTCCGATTCCGGTGGTCGGATTGACTGAGCAGATATGAAAGGTTCATTAGTGCACTGCCCCTTCGGTATCGCGAAGGAGGTGGCGGGGATTTCAATTACTCTGTTAGGGTTGGATTGGGCGGCGGAATCTCCTCAAGGTTTCACCACGAGGCGGGCGAATTTTCGGGGAGCCGTGCCTTGGGGAACGGTCAGGGTGACGGTGTCGAAGCCGGGGGATGTGTCTTTGGTCACGGTTATGCCGGGATCGTTGGTGGCGGCGGTGGCGGGGACGGGGTAGCTGCCGGGCCAGGTGACGAGGTCGGTGCCGGTTTCGACAGTCACGGCGGTGGTGGTGTCGATGGAGGATTGGGCGCGCTGGAAGGTGAAAATGAGGTTGCCGCCCATGACGGAGACGTTGGGCAGCTTGCCGGCGTCGTTGGTGGCCTTGGTGCCGCCGAGGACGTATTCCGCGCCGTTGCTGACGCCGTCGTTGTCAAAATCGTCGCCGGGGGTGCCGGTCGGGGCGTTGACGCCGGCGAAGGTGTTGTAGCCGCCGGTGGCGGTGGCGGTGAGGAAGCCGGCGTCATCGAGCGCGAACGTGCTGAAGCCTTCGGCGCTGATTTGGGCGAGCTGGCCGGTGGTGAGGCCGCCGGCGCTGGTGCCGAAGCGGAGCGAGGAGCCTGAAACAAAGGTGCCGGTAAGCTGGAGCGTGCCGCCGGCCCAGGTCACCGCGCTGCTGTTGGCGAAAGCGAGGGCGGCTCCGGGACCCAGGTTGATGGTCGCGGCCGCGGTGATGCCGAGGGGTCCGGCGGTGTCGCTGCGGGTGGCCGCGTTCAAGGTGCCGTCCGCGATGGTGATCGTGGATTGGTTGGGAATTTCCGGCAGCACATTGTCGGCACCCAGCGTGAGGGTGCCGGCGGAAATGGTGGTTTGACCTGAGTAGTCGTTCGCGCCGGAGAGAACGAGGGTGCCGCCGGTGACCGTCACATTGCCGCCCGCGCCGGTGATGGCACCGGATACGAAGTTGACGCTTCCGTTTCCAAACGAAGTGAAGGTCGCGCCCGCGATGTCGAGGGTGTTCGAGAGAGCGATTCCCGAGGTTCCGCCATCGGAGGAAATACCGGCGGTGCCGCGAACCGTGACGGGGCCGGTCCAGGTGAGCAGGTTGTTGTTGCCGCCGCCGACCCGCAGGAGGGTGCCGGTGTTGAGGGTGAGAGCGTTGGCGATCGTGTAGCTGCCTCCGGTCGCGTAAAGCGTATCGGCATTCATCACCACCGGGCCGGTGCCGAACGCGGTGTCGGTTTTCGGGAATATGTTTCCGGATTCGCCGGTGGTGGCACCGGTGTAGGTGTTGGCCCCGGAAAGAATCAGGCTGCCGGTGCCGGTCTTGGTGAGGCCGCCGTCCGGAGCGGCTCCGAGCGAGGAATCGTGCTCGAGGACCGCGGCAATCGTGGAGGTGAATCCAAGTGTGTCGATTTTCGCGCCACCCGCCTTGACGATGGCCCGGGTGTCGGGGAGGTCGGGCAGGAAGTTCGGGTTGGTATTGCGGGCGCGGAGGATGCCGCCATTGAAATTGATGGTGGAGGAGGATTGTCCGGGGCTGGCGGATGCCGAGCGGTTGAAGCGGTTCACGGCGAGGAATCCGCCGTCCAGATTGATGATGCCATCGCCGTACACCGTGGCAGGGTCCGCCTCGGTGTCATAGAGGAGATCGAGCAAGGAGGAGGAGAAGGAGCCAGTGGTGATGGTGAGGGTGCTGGTGATGCCGAGCTGGCCTTCCTGAATGAGGCGGAAATTGTTGGGAGAGCCGGTGAGGTCCACCGCGCCGCCGTTGATCAGCAAGAGGGTGTTGGTACGGTTCGCCATGTAGGGCTCGCTGCCCACGTTGTTGGTCCGGACCGCCGCGATGGTGCCGCTCCTGACCTCAAGGCTGGCGGAACCGTTCGTCCCGGGAGTGCCAATGCCGACCACGAAGCAGCGGCCGCCGCTGAAGGTGGTGGTCACGCCGGCGCCCGGATCATAGACAGCGCCGAAGCCGGGTGTGTTGCCGAGGGTGGGCGGGAGCAGATCGCCGTTGTTTTTGATCACGAGGAAATCGCTGGGATAGGTGCTGCCGTAATGGGGGTAGGTGTCCGGGGAAACCGGCGCGACGGTGGCGACGTCCCAGTTGGCGGCATTGGTCCAGGCGGTGTCGGTGGCTCCGGTCCAGATGAATTGGCCGGCCATGGCCGGAGATGCGAGGAGCAGGGAGATCGGGAGTGAGAGTAGTTTCAGCTTCATAGGAGGTCAGGTTCGGGTTTGTCGGGAAAGGGCTCGGACGGAGCCGCTTCGATGGTTTCAAGGCGTTGGATTCGGATTTCCCGCGGTCGCGGTGCCGCGAAAGCGGATTCCCGGAGCGAGCGGACGGGTGAGGAATTTGAAGATCATGACTGGGTTGCGGGCCGCCGCCGCGGCCGCTTGGGTCCGGGCGGGACGGGACTTTTAGAGTTTTCACCCGGCCGGAACCGAGGACTACCAAAGGTAGGCGCTCACACTCCTGAAATTCACCCCCACTTCGGGTGGTTTTCGCGCGGCGGGGATTTCGGTGGGAACGGAGGCTTGCCCGGTCCCGGCGCAGCTCCAAACGTAGCGGCGATGAACGCCTTCCTTCGGTTCGCGGGAAAATCCCTTCTTATCGGGCTGTCATCCCTGGCTGCCTCCGCCGCCGCGGGTCCGTCGCCGTTCCTCATCCGCTACTGGCTGACGCCGGACGGGCTGCCGGCCAATGCGCCGACCAGCGTCTGCCAGTCCCCGGCCGGCGACCTTTGGATCGCCTCGAACTCGGGAATTTCCCGCTCCGACGGGGTCCGTTTCGAGAATTTCACCGCGCGCGACGGACTGCCTGACAATCAGGTGCAATGCATGTTTTTCGATTCGAAGCAGCGGCTCTGGATCGGCACGCGGCGCGGCGCGGCGGTCCGGGAGATGGGGAAATGGGCGGCTGCGAGTCCGGATTTGCCCGCGGGATCCTGCACGGCCGTCGCCCAGACGCGCGATGGCTCGTTGTGGTTCGCGATCGACGGCGCGCTGTGGCGAGGGAGCGGCCAGGCCGTTACGAAAGTGCCGGAAGACCTGAAAGTGCGCGATCTGGTGCCCGCGCCGGACGGCTCGCTCTGGATGGTCGGCTACGCCGGCATCCGGCGCTGGAGGAACGGGGAAATCCAGCCGGTCCCGGCGCTCGATCGCGCGGTGGCGGGCCGCGAGGTCTGGGGCATCGCGGCGGCGGCGGACGGACAGTGGATCGTTTACGGTCAGGATCTCCTGCTCCGGGGCGCGGAGGGGCGGTGGGATGATTTCCCGCCGGGCATGCCGGATGCGGACCGAAGGCACCTGTCCTGCGTGGCCGCTTCCGACGGCTCGATCTGGGTGGCGACGCGGAACAGCGGCATCGCCTGCCTCAAGGACGGTGTCTGGACGGGCATCGATACCG
The DNA here is from genome assembly GCA_038235225.1 of Verrucomicrobiales bacterium. GTDB lineage: Bacteria > Verrucomicrobiota > Verrucomicrobiia > Verrucomicrobiales > Akkermansiaceae > Luteolibacter. The sequence goes on along the minus strand of JBBSUD010000026.1, from coordinate 23,952 downwards.
AGGACGGTCTCAGCCACGACGATGTGAGATTCCTGATGGAGGATCAGGAGGAAAATATCTGGGCCTGCACCAACGGCGGCGGCCTCAACCAGCTCCGCCACCGCCGCGTCGAGGTCTTCGGGATGAAGGAAGGACTCGGCAGGCAGGTGACCACCGCCCTCGTCGCGGACGATGCGGGGCGGATCTGGGCCGGCACGGACGGCGGCGGCCTGAAGCGGCTGGATCACGGCGTTTTCGTGATGGAAATGCCGCAAAAAATCCCGCAGGAGCGGTTCGTGTGGTCGCTCTGCGCGGATGGCGGCGGTGGCTTGTGGATGGGGACCTTCCAAGCCGGGCTGATCCACTGGCAGGACGGCCGCCGCACCCGGCTCGGGCCGGGGGCCGGACTGGCGGACGCATGGAGTCCCGCGCTGCTGCGCAGCCGCGGGGGGGACCTCTGGATCGGCACCCACAGCGGCGCGATCCAGCGGATGCGCGATGGTCGGCTGGTCACCGAACGTGGCTCGCAGGGCCCGGGAGCCCCGCTGATTTCAGGCTTTCTCGAACGCCGGGACGGCGAACTCCTGGCCGCCACCCGGGGCATCGGGATCTTGCGGCGCAGCGACGGAAAGTGGGAGCGGTCCGACGAGGGGAGGGAGAATCGGAACCTCACTATCAACGCGTTGCACGAGGACGCGCAGGGCCGCGTGTGGGTCGGCACCGCCGGCCGGGGGCTGGCACTGTGGGACGGGGATTTCCTCTCGTTCTGGGACACCGCGCAGGGCATCGCAAGCAACGTGGTCACGCAAATTCTCCACGACTCGCGGGGAAATCTCTGGCTTGGCACCAACATCGGCCTCCAGCGCGTTTCCATCGAGGATTTGCTCGCCGTAGCCGCGGGCAAGCGGTCCAGCCTGCTCAAAGCGAACCTTTACGGCCGCGACGACGGCATCCCGCTGCCGCAGTTTTCCGGCGGTCACGGCAGCCTCGCGACCGCCGCTCCGGACGGAGCGCTGTGGTTTTCCATGGCGGCGGGAGCCGTGCGGGTGCCGCCCGATACGGATGAAACCCCGAAAGGGCCGCTGCCGCTGCGGATCGAGTCGGTCACGACGGACGGCCGCTCGCTGTGGGAGGAGGAGTGGAACCGGCCGAATGAATTGGAGCTGGAAAGCCCGGGTGCGCCGGTGGAAATCCGGTTCGCCGCGCCCTCGTTCAACAATCCGGAGAAACTGCGATTCCGCTACAAGCTCGCCGGACTGGAGGATTCGTGGCGGGACACCGAGGGCAGGCGGATGGTCTCGTTCTCGTCGCTGCCGCCGGGAAATTACCTCTTTGAAGTGTCCGCGGCGCGTCCCGGCAGCGCGTGGGAGGCGAAGACCGCGTCCATCGCCGTCCGCATCACGCCGAAGTTCTGGCAGTCCGGGTGGTTTCTCGGCGCGTGCGTCGCCGCCGGCTCCATCGCCATCGCGCTGCTGGCCCGTTGGTGGTCGTTGCGGCGGATCCGCCGTCATCTGGTGGTCCTCGAGCAGGAGCGGAAGCTCGATGGCGAACGCACCCGCATTGCCCAGGATCTGCACGACGACCTCGGCGCCACCCTCACGGAAATCAATTTCCTCGGCGTGCTCGGCGCCACCCACGCGAACTCGCCGGCCACGCGGGACAGGCTGGAGGGCATCGTGGAGCGCGCCCGCCGGATGGCGAAATCCTTGGATGAAATCGTCTGGACCGTGAATCCCGCCAATGACTCGCTTTCCTCCACCGTGAACTACCTCTGCTCCCGCGCGCAGGAAAGCCTGGCCTCCGCGAACCTCCGCTGCCGCCTGGAAGTCGCCGACGATCTGCCCGCCACCGTGCTGGATTCCGAGCTGCGCCACCACATGCTCATGGCCGTGAACGAGGCGGTGAACAACGTCCTGAAGCACGCGTCCGCCACCGAGGCGCGTCTCGCCATTTCCTACCGGCAGGGCGCGCTGGCCATCGCCATCGCGGACGATGGCCGGGGATTCGACCCGGACGCCGTGCCGCCGGGTCGCAACGGCCTCGGGAACATGCGCAAACGCACCGAAAGCGACGGCGGCTCCTGCGTCGTGCGCAGCCGGCCCGGCGAAGGAACCCGGGTGACCCTCACCCTACCGCTCGCTTGCGGCAACGACCGGTCCCGCCACACTTCCACCCGATCGGGTAGTTAGAACCGCCTCCGCGAAATGTTCCCATGAAAACCATGTTCCCGCATACCGCCACGGCCCGCATCGTCATCGTGGAGGACAACCACGTCGTGCGGTCCAGCCTGGAGGAACTCGTCAACTCCATCCCCGGCTGCGAGTGCGCCGGCTGCTGCGCCACCGGCGAAGAGGGCCTGAAACTCATCCCGCGCCTCAAGCCGGACCTGGTGATGATGGACATCCATTTGCCGAACCTCTCCGGCATCGAATGCACCGCCAGCCTGAAGGAATCCATGCCCGGCCTGGCCGTGCTGATCCTCACCGTGTACGAGGACGAAACGAAGATTTTCCAAGCGCTCAAAGCCGGCGCCAGCGGCTACATCCTCAAGCGGAGCGACCCGCGGGAAATCGTGAACGCCATCGAGGAAGTGCTCGCCGGCGGCGCGCCGATGACCAGCAGCATCGGCCGCAAAGTCGTGGAATCCTTCCGTGAGGCCAGCGCGCCGAAGGACGGCAAGGACGCGCTGTCCCGCCGGGAGACCGAGGTGCTGCAATCGCTCTCCCAAGGCCTCTCCAACAAGGAAATCGCCGAATATCTCTCCATCAACGTGGAAACCGTCCGCTGGCATCTCAAGCAGATTTACGGCAAGCTCCACGTCCACGGCCGCACAAAAGTCGCGCTCAAATATCTGGGCATGCAGGAAAAATCGGGCTGACGGCCGCCGCTGGCCGGCGTCCGCTTGCAATCGTTCCGACCCTGTCGCTTGCTCGCCGCATGCCCGATTCGCTTCCCCAAATCAGCCTCGGCACGGCCGCTCTCGCCATTTTCGCGCTCTGCGCCGTGTATGTGCTGCTGCGCGGATTGACGCGGATGCTCATGAGCACCGCCGTCATCGCCGCCAGCGCGTGGCTCGGATTCCTGGTCTGGCAACAAGCGCCGGAACTCTCCGTGCGGACTCTCGGGAAATCGGTGCCATGGCTCGAGAACGGCCTGCCGATCGCCGCGTTCGTGGTTTCGTTTCTGGCGATTCGGGCAATCGGCAAGCTCCTCCTGGCACCCTTCGGAGGCGGATCGAAATCCCGCCCCGCGTCATTCGCCGGCGGATTGGTGCGGCTGGTTTTCGCGCTGGTCCCAACCTCGGTCATCTGGCTGTCAGGCGCGACGCTGGTCCACCATGCCGGAGCGATTTCCGAAATCCGCGAGTCCACCGGCAGTCCGCAGGATTCCGAAAAGCCCGACGATCTGCGCGCGAAGCTCAAGACCGCGGTGGCCGATATCGTGCCGGATTCCTGGCTGGCGTGGCTCGACCCCCTCGCCCGCCCGGACCGGCTCGCGCTCGCCAAGCTGATCGCGTTTCAGGAAAAGCCGGAGCGCGAGCCGGTGATCGATCCGGAAACCGGGAAGCCCTATCCCCGCGCCATTGTCGTGACCGATCCCGCCCTCCAAAATCTTGCCCGCGAAGGGAAATACGACACACTACTGAGCCACCCGGAACTCACCAAAGCGCTCGACGATCCGAAAATCAAACGCCTCCTGCGGGGCCGCATTCATCGCTAAATCGATAACTCTGGAATCCATACCTCCCATTTCCCCGTCCATGTCTTATCTAGTTACCATCGGCCTTGAAGTTCACGCGCAGGTGAAAACGCGCACCAAGATGTTCTGCGCCTGCGAAACCTCGTTCGGCGACGAGCCGAATACCCACACCTGCCCCGTCTGCCTCGGCCTGCCCGGCGCGCTCCCCGTGCTCAACCGCGAGGCGATCGAAAAAACGCTGCTTACCGGGCTGATGATCGACTGCGGCTCGCCGGAGATTTCGAAATGGGACCGGAAGAATTACTTCTATCCGGACATGCCGAAGAACTATCAGACCACGCAGATGGACCTGCCGCTCTGCATCGGCGGCGGCGTGCCGCTATATGAACATTGCTATCCGACCGACGCGCGGAAAAGCATAACCAATGCCGGAAAGGTTGTCCGGCTCAACCGCATCCACCTGGAAGAGGATGTCGCGAAATCCACCCATTTGGGCAGTTCCTCTCTGATTGATTTCAACCGCGCGGGCACGCCGCTTATGGAAATCGTAACTGAGCCCGATCTCGAATCCGGCGAGGAGGCGTTCGCCTATGTACGCTCGCTGCAAATGATCCTCCAGCAAGGCGGCGTCTCGGATGCGGATATGGAAAAGGGCCAGCTCCGCTGCGATGTGAACATATCCCTGCGCAAGGCAAAGGAGGATGAACTTGGACAGAAGGTTGAATTGAAAAACCTCAATTCCATCTCCGCGATCCGCCGTGCCATTCATTTTGAAATCGCCCGCCAGACCGAGGAACTGGACCGCGGCATCCCGCAAATCCAAAGCACACGCCGCTGGGACGACGACCGCGGCGAGACGCAGATGATGCGCACCAAGGAGGACGCCCATGACTATCGTTATTTCTCCTGCCCGGATCTGTTACCCATAGCGACCGCGCCGCTGTTGGAGAAAGTCCGCAAGCTGGTTCCCGAGCTGCCGCACGAACTTTCCGCGCGCTTTGAGAATGTGCTGGGCGTCACCGCGTACGATGCATCCGTGCTGTCCTCGGACAAACATCTGGCGGCCTATTTCGAGGCGGTGACCGATGATGCCATTCCCGGCAAAAAGGTCGCCAATTTCATCATCAACAATTTGCTGGGCACGCTAAACGAGCGCTCGCTGGGAATCGCGGATTGCCCGGTGCGGCCGGAGAAGTTGCGCACGCTGTTGCGATTGGTGGAAGACGGCACCTTGGCATCGAATCAAGCCAATGAAGTCTTCGCCGTCCTGTTTGATTCACCGGAACAGGAACCCGCCGCCATCGCCGACAGTCTCGGCTTCAAACCCGCGGCCGCCGGCGAGCTGGAAGCGCTGGTGGACCAAGTTATTGCCGAGAATCCCGCTGAGGTGGAGGCCATCAAGTGCGGCAACGAGAAGCTGCTCAATTTCCTCACCGGCAAGGTGATGAAATCAGCCGCCACCAAGCCGAATCCCAAACAAGTGACGGAAATGCTCCGGGCGCGTTTGCTCTAACGGAGCGCTCGGCTTGAGGTCGGCGCGGAAAGTGGAAGGCAGTCCCGGACTGAAGCCCGGGGCTATGTTCCATCAGGCTTACAGCCTGCCTGTACGGCCCTGAAAGGGCTAGGGAACAGAGCCCGGGGCTTCAGCCCCGGGAAAGGGTGATCTATGATATTCCCGCCCTGAAAGGCGCGGGGGAATCCCAAGGTTTGACCCTCCGGAATGATGGCGAATCACCATTGCATACCTCACCGAGCGGCTTTTTTGGCGGGGCTTGGCGGATGCAATCCGCCGCCACGGGTGGCTTCGCAACCGCAGCCGCCGCCGCAGCCGCCGGGATTTTTCCGGCGTCTCAGGAAGCGCACGATGAAGGCCGCCAGGGTGAGGAAAACCACGCCGGCCGCGATCCATGTTTGTAAATTCTCGTTCATTTCAAAATCCCATCAATCTGCCGCCTTGGAAGACGACCAGCGAGGCAACATACGCGAAGCCGGTCATGAAGACGAATTGTCCGATTGCCCATTTCCACGAGCGGGCCTCGCGCGCCACGACGGCGGTCGTCGGCAGGCACTGGAGGGCGAAGATGAAGAAAACCAGCAGGGAAATCAGTGAAAGCGTGGTGAAAACCGGGCGGCCGTCGGGCCACCTCGCTTCGGAGAGCTTGCGGCGGAGGAGATCGTCCTTGGCATCGTCATCGCCAGCATCGGCCCGGTAGAGGATTTCCATGGAGGCTACGAAAACCTCGCGGGCGGCGAAGGATGTGAGGATGGCGGTGCCCATTTGGCCGTTGAATCCCAGCGGCTTGACGACCGGCTCGATGGCGCTGCCGATGCGGCCCATGGCGCTGTGGGCCAGCGTCTCCGTCGCGTCCGCGCCCGGCGATTTCGGGTAGGTGCTCAGCGCCCAAAGCAGGATCGAGAGGCCGAGAATGATGGTCCCGGCCTTGGCCACAAACGCCCACGCGCGGTCAACCACGTGGCGGAAAATGTAACTCCATTGCGGCTTCCGGTAGGGCGGCAGCTCCAGCAGAAAATGGCCGGGGCTGATGTCCTCGCCGAGCCGGCCGCGCAAAATCCGCGCGACGATGACGGCGGTGACGGTACCGAGCGAGTAAATCGCGAACAGGATCAGCGCCTGTTTCCAAGTGCCGGATTTCCCATGCAGCAACAGCGGAATGATGAGGAAATACACCGGCAGGCGCGCCGAGCAACTCATCCACGGCGCTACGAAAATCGTGGTCATGCGCTCCTTGGCGGAGTCGATCGTGCGGGTCGCCATGATGCCGGGGATGGCGCAGGCGTAGGAGCTGAAGAGCGGCAGGAAGGATTTCCCGCTCAGCCCGGCCTTGGACATGACGCCGTCCATGAGGTAGGCGGCGCGCGCCATGTAGCCGGAGCTTTCCAACAGGCCGATGAACAGGAACAGCAGCACGATTTGCGGCAGAAACACCAGCACGCCGCCCGCCCCGCCAATGACGCCATCGACAAGCAGCGAGCGCAGGTCGCCCTCCGCCATCAGGCTGATCACCCAGCCGCCGAGCGCGGCTTGCCCGGCCTCGATCCAGCCCATCGGGATCTGCGCGAATGAGAAAATCGCCCACATCACGGAGAAGAAGATCGCGATCAGGGCGATCCAGCCGAAGACCGGGTGGAGCAGCGCGGCATCGATTTTATCGGACACCGTCTGCTGGTGCGCGTCCGGCCGGCGGGCGGCGAGTTCGCAGACACGGTCGATGAATTCCCTGCGTCCGGCGTCCGATTCGCTGCCGGTCCACGTGAGCCGCGGATTCACCGGCAGCGGGAGGCGCATCGCCTGCTTCAGCTCGACGATGCCTTTTTTGGCATTGGCCTGCATCGGCACGACGGGAACTCCAAGTTCTTCCGTGAGTTTTTGCGGATCGAGCCGCAGCCCGTTGCGCTCGGCCACGTCCACCATGTTGAGCGCCAGCACACAAGGGATTCCCCGCTCGATGACTTGGAGGGCGAGCTGGAGGTGGCGCTCCAGCGCGGATGCGTCCACGACGCAAACGACGAGATCGGGTTTCGGCTCGCCCCGCAGCTCGCCATTGAGGGCGTCCAGCGCGACCTTCTCATCCGGGGAATTCGCCTTGAGCGAGTAGCAGCCGGGCAAATCCAGCACCCGGAGCTTGCGGCCGTGCGGGGTGAAGGTTTCCCCGGATTTCACGGCGACGGTCACTCCGGCGTAGTTGCCGACGCGCTGGTTCGCGCCGGTCAGCGCGTTGAAAAGGGTGGTCTTGCCGGCGTTCGGATTCCCGATGAGGGCGATGGTCGAGAGTCCTTCCGAGGTGGTAGACATGGCAAAATCAGGACGCGCTCAAACCGGCGTGACGAGCACCTGTTCGGCCAGCTCGCGGCTGATGGCCATGCGCGTGCCGCAAATCGAGCAGATGAGATTCCGCCCGCCGGCGATCTTCCTTACCTGGATTTGCTCGCAGAATCCGAGATCCCGCAAGCGCTCGCAGCCGGGACCGCTAACTCCGCGGATGCGCACGTCGCAGCCGGCGCTGACCTGATTCAAAGTCATGGCGCTGTCGGCTTCCAAGGTTGCGGCCCGTGCGAAGTTCATCGGCGCGAAGGTCGGCAATTGAGACTGGTTTGCAACAATAAATCGGAAATTTCCACAATCCGTTGATTTGGAGCATCAGCTTCCGGATTTGGGTCGGGACGTTTCTCCCCTGTTGCTCCGGCTGGGCGATGGCGAAACCTGCGGCGCGGATAAATCCACCCCTCGGCGACAATGCCTGCCACAGCCGCAGGCCCGTCAGCCGGGCTTCGCTTTTGCGGCGGCCTCCAGAGCTTTCACGCGTTCCACCAGCTTCGGCAGGCGGCGGACAATGGCGCGGAGCTTCATTTCCTCGCGGAACGGCTGGGCCGGACGGCCCGCGTAAATTTCGCCGCCTTCCAGATCCATCGTAACTCCGGCGCGGGCGGTCAGAGTGACCTTATCCCCGATTTTCACATGCCCGACGATGCCGACCTGACCGGCCGCCGTGACGTAATCGCCGAGCTGCGTGCTGCCGGAAATCCCGGTCAGCGAGACGATCAGGCAGTGTTTGCCGATGACGACGTTGTGGCCGATTTGGACAAGATTGTCGATTTTTGTGCCCTCGCCGATCCGCGTTTTACCGAAGCGCGCGCGGTCGATCGTGGTGTTGGCGCCGATTTCCACATCGTCGGCGATTTCCACAATGCCGACTTGGTCGATCTTCACATGGCGGCCGCCGGAAAATTCGTAGCCAAAGCCATCCGCGCCGATGACGGCGCCGGGCTGGAGCGTGACGCGGTCGCCGAGCACGCAACGCTCGCGGATGCTGGCATTGGCCATGATCCGGCAATCCCGGCCGACGGCCACGTCTTCGGAAATCACGGCGTTCGGGCCGATTTCCGTGCCATCGCCAACGCTGGCCCCGGCAAGCACGACCGCGCCGGCATCGACCCGGACCTTCGCGGGATCCAGCGTGGCGGTCGGGTCCACAAACGCCCGCGGATGGATGCCGGGGGCGAATTTCCGCGCCTCCGCGGCGAAATGGCGGACGACGATGGCGAAGGCCAGCGAGGGATTTTCCACCGCTACGAGCGCCACGCCCGCCGGCCCGTCCGTCACGCCGCGCGGGACGAGGACGGCGGCGGCTTGGGTGGCGAGGAACTGGGCGTGGTATTTCTCGTTGCCGAGGAAGCTCACGTCCCGCGGCCCGGCCGCGTCGAGCGCGGCCATGCCGGTGAGAGACAAATCGAGCCCGCCCCGGACGATGTCACCATCGGTCCACTGGGCGAGCTCGGAAAGAGAGAGGGCGAATGCCACCCGGAATCGCGTTGGGGATTTACTGGTCGCCGGCAGGGGCGGCGTCCGGCATTTCCGCCGCCTTGTCATCCGCGGATGGGAGGGACTCGGCAGGTGCGTCCTTGTTCAAATCCTTGAGGAGGACGGAGGTGATGTCCGTGGCGTCCTTGGTGTAGAGGAGGAAGGGAACCTGCGAGGTGCTGAGGCCGGATTTGTCGAAGACGTAGTCGTAGTTGTCCTTTTTCGCCTGCTCTTCGACCAGCTTGCGGATTTCCTCGAGGATGCCCTTCATACGCTGGACCATTTTCTCATTGAGCGCCTGGTTCCGGCGCTGGAGGAATTCGCGGCGCTCGCGGTCGAGGGCGATTCCTTCCTGTTGCTGGCCTTGCCAATCCTTATAGACGGCTGCCTTCTTCGATTCGCTGGCGCTGGGGTCCTCAAGCTGCTTGCGGAGCTTGCCGAGGCTTTCCTCCAGCTCGCGGATGCGGGCGAGGCGCTCGTTGTTCTCCTTCTGGATGCGGGCGCGCTCGACGTTGATCTGCTTCTGCGCCTCGTTGGTCCGGTAGTATTGCTTGAATAGCTCCTGCATATCGACCGTGGCGATGTTGAGCTTACCTTCCTGGGCATGGGCCGAGGTGGCGAGAGTGGCCGCGAAGGCGAGGGCGAAAAGGCTTCGGAATAAGGTCATCGGATGGCTAAGTTGGGGTTCCTGATAGGGATTTCGGGGGAAGCATGCCCGAAAAACCGAACCCGTCAACGCTCATCCCGGATCGCGAACCGGCGCGGATTTCGTGGTTTGACAGGCCGGATTTCCGCATATGGTCCGGGCGATATGAAGACCCCGATCGCCCTTGCCGCCCTCGCCTCGCTGGCCGCCGCCCATGCCGGACTCGTTGAGAAATCCGTCACTTACAATCAAGGCGGCGTGGAGCTGGAAGGCTTCCACGTCTATGACGACGCCATTTCCGGCAAGCGCCCGGGTATCCTCGTGATCCACCAGTGGACCGGCCTCACTGAATACGAAAAGCGGCGCAGCCGGCTGCTCGCGGAGCTCGGCTACAACGTTTTCGCCGCGGACATCTACGGCAAGGGTGTCCGCCCGCAGCCGCCCGAATCCGGTGAGGTGGCCGGGAAATACAAAGGCGACCGCAAGCTGTTCCGCGCCCGCCTCGCCGCCGGACTCGATCAACTGAAATCGGACGAACGGACGGATACTTCGAAAATCGCGGCGATCGGCTACTGCTTCGGCGGCACCGGCGTGCTGGAACTCGCCCGCGCGGGGACGAAAATCGCCGGCGTCGTCTCGTTCCACGGCGGCCTCGACGCCGCCGACGGCATGGCCGCGAAGAAAGGGGAAATCCCGGCGGAAATTCTCGTCCTCCACGGCGCGGACGATCCGTATTCCCCGCCGGAGACGGTGGTCGCGCTGGGAACGGAACTCAAAGCCGCGGACGCTGACTTCGAAATCGACCTCTACAGCGGCGCGGTCCACAGCTTCACGCAGAAGGAAGCCGGCGACGACAACAGCAAGGGCGCCGCTTACAACGCCCGCGCCGACAAGCGCTCATGGGCCCGGATGAAGGCGTTCTTCGACGAGATTTTCGCGAAGTGAGATGATCGGTTCGCTGGATTGGCCGGGATTTCAGAAAATCTTCCGGGATCTCGCGGAAGCGGCGGGATTTGCCGGGCGCGAACTGGCCGCGTCCGCCGACGGGCCGGTCGTCGCGTGGCAGCGCGGGGGAAACGGCCCGCACATTTACCTCTCCGCCGGCATCCACGGCGACGAGCCGGCCGGCCCGCTGGCGCTCCTGGAGCTGCTCCGGGAAGGATTTTTCTGCAACTCGGCGCAATGGACGCTCTGCCCCACGCTCAACCCGCGGGGCCTCGCCGCGAATACCCGCGAAAACCCGGAGGGCGTCGATTTGAACCGCGATTACTGGCTCCGCAGCGCTCCCGAAGTCGTCGCCCACGCCGCGTGGCTGGAGACGGTGCCCGCGCCGGATTTGTTCGTCTCCCTCCACGAGGATTGGGAAACCAGCGGCTTCTATTTCTACGAAATCAACCTCCGCGAGGACGATCCCGCACGCGCCCAGAGCATCCTAGCCGCGGTAGGAAAATGGTTCCCCGCCGAACCTGGGCCGGAAATCGACGGCCACGAGGTCCGCGGCGATGGCTGGATTTACCACGCCGCCGAACCCGATATCCCGGAAGGCTGGCCGGAGGCGATCTTCCTGGCGAAGCGCGGCTGCCCCGTCTCGTTCACCTTCGAAACGCCGAGCCGCGCCCCGCTCGCGGATCGCGTCGCCGCCCACGCCGCCGGCGTCCGGGCGGCCTGCGCCGGATTGCTAGGCCAGGTCGGCTAGAGCGGTTTCCAGCGTGGGGAATTCGAACTGGAATCCTTCCGAATCCAGCGCCGCCGGAATCGCGCGCTCGCTGGCCAGCAGCGCGCTGGCGAATTCCCCGAGCACGATCCGCAACGCGAACGCCGGCGCCGGAATCAGCGCCGGCCGGTGCAGCGCTTCGCCCAGCTTGCGCGTGAAATCGCGATTTCGCTCCGGGTAGGGCGCGCACCCATTCATCGGCCCGCGCATCGTGCCCGAAAGCGCCGCATGCACGATCGCTCCCCGCAAATCGGCCACGTGGATCCATGGCATCCATTGGTTTCCATCGCCCATCCGGCCGCCGATGCCGCATTTGAAAACCGTCTTCATCTTCTCGTACGCCTGCCCGCCCTTCCCCAGCACCACCCCGGTCCGCAGCGTGACCACGCGGATTCCCAGCGATTCCGCCTCCTCCGCCGCCTGCTCCCAGTCCCGGCACAAATCCGCCAGATAGCCCGTCCCCGCGCGCGCATCCTCTTTCAGAATGTCGTCCCCGCGGTCCCCGTAAATCCCGACCGCCGAGCCATTCACCAGCACCTTCGGCCGCGCGTCCTCCGGCAGCTTCGCCATCGCCTCCACCAGCCGGTTCGTCGCGCCCACCCGGCTTTCCCGGAACTCCCGCTTTGCCTCGTCCGTCCAGCGCCGGTCGATCGCCGCGCCCGCCAGATTGATCACGATTTCATGCCCCGCCAGATCCGGATGATGGGAATCCTGCCAGCGCTCCACCCCTTTCACCTCGCCCGTCCTCTTGCGGCTCAGTCCCGTGGTGGAAATCCCCCGCCCCGCCAGCAGCTCCGGCAGCCCGCTGCCGATGAATCCCGTCACTCCCATGATTGCCGCCCGCCGATCCTCGTTCATCCGCCAAGAAACCCCGGATCACCCCGCAGGCCACCCGAGATTTTCCACAAATCGCGCATGCCTCGCTCCACCTGCCGGAAATGGGCACCGCCCCATCCGCACCGCGCCGGATCCCGCGAAAATCGTTCTCCGGCAATTTGAAATTAACTTTCTAACCCGCGCGCTGCCGCCGCCGCGTCCATCTCGAAACCTCCCGCCAGCGTCTGGTTCATCCGCAAATTTAGGTCAAACGGCCAGTTTTCCTCTACAAGAAAGCCACCAGATCCTCGTGGTCTTCAACTTTCGATCTCTTTGGCGGAGTTGTGCCCCCTGACAGAACGGCTGAAGCGAGACGACGGCGGAAATCGCTGAAGACGAGTTATATACCCACGTTGTTTCTCAAAATCTGAGGGATTGCGCTGAAAAGGGCGTTCTGAAAGTATCCCATCGCTTGAGAAGGCATCCCCCCGATTCCTCCATGGTTACCCAGGCACCCTCATCCCGGGAACTTTGGGTGAGGGTCAAACCTACCGCCAGTTTCCTATCCAATCTTCCTCCCCCAAAACAGTTGCAACCCACTCCCCTGAAACAATGAAAGCACATCGCCATCTCCACGTCTTCGTCGGATTCATTGTCCTGACGTTCTCCACCGCGCCCAGCGGCTTCTCCGCTGATGTAACCTCCACCTGGTCCGCCGCCGCCGATGGCAACTGGGAGGACGACGCCAATTGGACCAGCGTTCCCGGCCCGAACGCCTCTCCGAACAACGGAGCCAGCACCTATGACGCCGTCATTTCCGCTGCTGGGGCGCCCTATCAGGTATCCGTTTCTACGGACATCGTCTGCCAAGACATTACTCTCGGCTCTGCGGACGCCACGGTGGGATTGCTGGCTGGCAAGCTGACCGCTGTTAATGGCATCTCCCTCTCCGCTGGCACACTTAATTTCCTGGGCGGCACTCTTCTTGATACCACGGTCACACCCACCGGTGGCAATCTGCTCATCAGCAGCGGCATCCTCGATCACTCGACACTCGGCGGCGACTTGCTGATGGACCAACCCGGAGCTAGCAGGGTTCTGCGACTTCAGAACGGCGCGTCATTCACCGGCGACCTTCATCTAGGTATTCCCGATGGCAACACTGCTATCCTTACCTTCGAACAGACCGTCACCCTCAGCGGAAAAACCCTCAATCTCGATCCCGTTTACGGCAATTCCTTTCTGGCCCTCGATGGCGACAACACCCTGACTTTCGCCTCCACCACGACCGCCCGCGGCGCTGGATCCATCGGATCTTCCTATTTCGTCGGAGGCACCGGCACTCTCGTCAACCAAGGCCTTATCACCGCCGACCTGGCCGGCCAAACGATGAATATCAACCCTTCCATCTTCACCAACTCGGGCACTGTCGAGGCGAAGGATGAAGGAGACATCGACATCCAAGGCGGAGACTTCACCAACCAAGGACTTCTGGAAGCGAAATCGGGAAGCATCTTTGCCATCAGTTCCACAATCTGGTCCAATAAAGTCGGTCATACGATCCGTGCCACCGGACCGAATGCCATGCTGAATTTCTCCGGAAGCTATACCAATTCCGGAACCATCGAGCTAACCGACGCTATCCTGAATCTCGGCGGGACTTTCACCGTAGGTGGACTCGGCCTCGGAGGCTTGGTCCGCAGCGGCGACACCTTGGTGAACCTCACCGGCACGCTTGAAAATACCGGCGGCACCCTGGCGCTCACAGCAGCGACCGGCGATCTCAGTCTCGAGGGAGGTAGGATCACCGGCGGCACCATCACCGAGGCGGGTGGGGCGAGATTGCACTTCGGCAATGGTTACAGTGTTTTCGAAGGAGCCATCTATCAGGGCGACCTGATGATGACCCGGCCAGGAACCGGCAACTACCTGCGCCTCCAGAACGGAGCATCATTCACGGGAGACTTGTTCCTAGGAACATCTGACGGGAACACAGCTACTCTAGCCATCGAAGAGACCATCACTTTAAGCGGAAAAACCCTCAACCTGGATCCACTTTACGGCAACGCCTACCTCGCCATCGACGGCGACAACACCTTGACATTCGCCTCCACCACAACCGCCCGTGGTGCGGGCTACATCGGTCAGGCATTCTTCGTCGGAGGCACCAACACTCTGGTAAATCAAGGACTCATCTCCGCCGATCTGAACGGTCGATGGCTCTATATCAATCCCTCGCTCTTTAGCAACCAAGGCGATGTTGAGGCGAAGGATGGAGGAAATGTAGACATTCAAGCGCCCGATTTCATCAATCTTGGTTTGTTGGAAACAAAAGCGGGAAGTGCTTTGACCGTCAGTTCCACAACGTGGACCAACGCTGCTGGCAAGACCATCCGCGCCACCGGTCCGGACGCCGTATTGAATTTTTCCGGAACTTATACCAACGCCGGAACCATCTCGCTGACCGATGCCACTTTGAACCTGGGTGGGACCTTCACCACCGCCGGGGTCGGACTCGGTAATGTGGTAAGGAGCGGCGACTCCCGTGTAAATGTTACCGGCACACTCAATAACACCGGCGGCACACTCGTTCTCACTGCAGCTACCGGCGATCTCAAGCTCGAGGGCGGTACCATCGCCGGCGGCACCATCACCGAGGCGGGCGGGGCGAAGCTCGACTTCGGCAGTGGTTATGGCATTCTCGACGGTGCTACCTATCAGGGTGATTTGCTGTTGAATCAGCCTGGTTCCAGTAGATTTTTGCGTCTCCAGAACGGAGCTTCCTTCACTGGGGATCTTTACCTTGGAACACCGGATGGAAACTATGGGGTCCTCGCCTTCGAGCAGACGGTTACACTGTCTGGAAAGTCCCTCAATCTCGACCCACTCTATAGCAACGCCTATCTGGCCGTCGATGGCGATAACACCATCACCTTCGCCCCCACCACGTCAGTCCGCGGCGCGGGCTACATCGGCCAGGCATTCTTCGTTGGAGGAAACGGCACATTGGTCAATCAAGGCATTGTGTCCGCCGATCTAACTGCACAAACCCTGTCGATCAATCCGTCGGTCTTCACCAATCAAGGCACCGTCATAGCGAAGGAGGGGGCCATACTGACAATTCAGGCCACGAATCTGACCAATCTCAACGCGACCACTTTGACCGGCGGAACTTGGAAAGCGCAATCGTCCGGAATGCTATGGTTTTCCCAAAACGAGTTTTCCATCAACGCAGCGGATCTGATCCTGGACGGAGTAGAAGCCAAAATTCTCGTCTCCAATTTTCAAACCCCGCTGGAAGACTTACTGGCCTCAAACACCGCCGCCGGCGCGCTGAAAATCTTAGGTAGCCGGAGTTATACCACCGGCGCTTTCACAAACGCGGGCGTCATCCAGCTCGGCGGCGGTGCGTTTTCCCCGGTTTCGCTGGCGAGTTCCGGCGAGCTTTTTGGTTTCGGCTCGGTCGCGATCCGGCCGGGTAGCACCGGCCTCATCCGCGCGGCCGGCGGCAGCTTATCATTCGCAAATGGATTCCAAGGCACCGGTACGGTCCAAGCCGACGCGTCCGCCGCCCTGATTCTGGATGCCGGACCCGCCGCCGGAAGCGTCGCGGATTTCCTTATCTTAAATGGCAGTCTAACTCTTGGAACGAAAAGCCTTTCTGTCGGCAGAGACTATACCAATGCCAACTTCGGCGTCGGAAATTCCTTCCAGCCTCGCGCCAATGTCAGCGGCTCCGGCGGCATCCAAGCTGTCGGCGGCACCGGCCAGACTATCGGCGGAAATGCGACCGGCGGCGCGACCGCCACTCCGATCCTAGCCTTCGGGAGCGGCCATGTCGGGGCGGGTTCCACCCTCGGCTATCGGATTGAAAACACCGGACCCACTGGCGCCAGCCTCCGCGGAGCGATCCAGACCACCGTCAACGGAGGCAGCCTCAATGACAGCCGATTGTCCGGCGCGGGAGTCGCCGCGGGAAATTTCGGCCCAATCACCCCGGGTGGAGATTCCGGCAACCTCGCGGTCACCTTCACCGCCGCCACCGCCGGCGCGCTAACCAGCCAGAATCTCCGCATCATCAACAATTTCGATAACGTCGCCGGGCAGACTCTTTCCATCACCGGCTCCGCCTACCGCTACGCCGCGCCAAACAACCCCGCCGCCTCGCCCGTCGCCTTCGGCAACTTCCATGTCGGCGACGCCGCGCCATCGCAGGTTCTCACCGTCGTCAACCAAGTCGCCAACGACAATTTCTCCGAGTCGCTCAACGCCGCCATCGGCAGCCCTACTGGCGGCGCGACCACGAATGGCGGCAGTTTCACCGGCCTCACTCCGGGGTCTTCCAACGGCAGCTCGCTCGCTGTCGGCATCTCCACCGCCGCCGCCGGATTGAAAAATGGCACCGCCACGCTCACGCTCACCAGCAACGGCGCGGGTAGCAGCGGGCTCGCCCTGACGGCCCTAACTAGCCAGACCGTCGACGTCACCGGGAATGTCTATCGACTTGCCTCTCCGTCGTTGGTCGGCGGGACGAGCCTGGATTTCGGAATCGTCCATGTGGGGGAAACCGTCACGAAATCCGCCACCGTGAAAAACGCCGCCGTCGCCGATGGTTTTTCCGAGTCGCTCAACGCCTCGTTCTCCGCCAGCAGCGGCGACATCGTCGGCAGCGGCGGTTTCACCGGACTCGCCTCCGGCGCGACCAGCGCCACGCCGCAGGTGACTCTCGATACCGCTACCGCAGGTGCGAAAGCCGGCACAGCCACCCTAGCGCTCGTCTCGAACGGCACGGGCAGCAGCGGCTTGGCGAATTCCGCGCTCGCGTCCCAAGTCATCACGGCCACCGGCCAAGTTTATAACTACGCCGCCCCGGCATTTTCCCTCGTTTCCGGCCCCGCCACCATAACCGGCAGCGGTTCCGCTTACACCGTGGATTTCGGTCGCCGGACCATCGGTGAGGTTGTGCCCGCCGTCGTCCTCCGACTGACTAACAGCGCCGCCGCCCCCGCCGATACCTTGGCCGGGTCCTTCGCAACCGCAGCGCCCGCGTTCACGCTAACCGGATTCGATTCCTTCACGGGAATCGCCGCCGGGCAAAGCCAAGGCGGGATGTCCATGGTTCTGAAAACCGACGCTCTCGGCACTTTCAGCCAGACCATCACCCTCAACGGACTGAGCCAGAACTCCGGCGGCTTCAGCGGCGCGCTTGATCCCATTGTCATCACCCTCAAAGCCGAAGTCGCCGTTGCTCCAACGCTCACGATCCAGCTCAGCAGCACCGAGACCCTGCTTTCCTGGCCGCTCGCCGAACAATCTTGGATCCTGAAGCGCAGCGACAACCTGACCACTTGGACGACCGTCACCGCTCCCGTCGTCGATACCGCCACCGAGCACACCGTGACCGTGCCGCTGACGGCGGATCCGAAGCGGTTTTTCCGATTGGAGAAATAAAATCAAAATGGGAAAACCTCGGTTGGGAGAGCGACAGATCCGGCTTGAAATCAGGTAACTTGTCGGCGACGGCCCGACCGTGGTTCGTTGCTTCACCGCGATGGCCCGCAACGACGGTGAAACGTCGAATCTCCTACGTCCAATTGGGAGGGAGCGGTCGGGGACTTGCTTTCAGGATTCGGAGTAGGTAGTTTCCGGCGCGATGGTTGACATGGCGCTATCTGAAACTTCTATTCCGGCTCCACCTGAACTGGTGGTGAAGGCGGAGGCGGCGGTGCGTGAATATGAGGTGCTATGTTTTTGGTTCTGGCACCCGGAAGCCCGGATCCGGACCATGGCGGATGTCCGCGAGGTGATTGCGGAACTCCGGCGAAACGGAAACCGACGGGCCTGGCTGGCCGCACAGGAATTGCAACGATGCCTCTGACGGATTTCCAACCGGAGGTGCTGGCGGTGATCGTTGGCAATCGCTAGGAGCAAATCCATTTCGCGGGAGGGTTGGTCCTCAATGCCGCGGCTGACTCGGCGCGCTATTCAAAGGACTTCGATTTGTTCCACGATGAAATTCGCGATCTTGATTTCAATAGCAGGTGTGACTCCGATGCTCTCGAAGCGGCCGGATTCCTGGTGGAGAGAGACAATCGGAACGGGGAGTGGGAAAAGCCCGCCTCCTTCCGGACGGAAATCATCCGGCGTGGTGACGGACAGGCCGCGGTCGATTGGGCGCATGATTCCGCATTCCGGTTTTTCCCCATTGTGGAGGACCCGCTGCACGGGTGGAGGCTTCATTTGTTCGATATGGCGGTGAACAAGGCACTCGCACTCTCCGCGAGGACGGTGACGCGGGATTACATCGATATCCTGGAATTGTCCCGTATCTACCCGCTCGAAGCAATCATCTGGGCAGCTTGTGGCAAGGATGAGGGATTCTCACCGATGTCCCTGCTGGCAATGATGCGTCGCTTCGCCAAAACCGAACCCGGAAATCTCGACAAGCTGATGGCCCGTGAGCTCGATCCCATCGAAATGAAAAAAGAATGGTTGGAAATCTCCGACCTCGCCGAGACGCAAATTCTGCATGTGGCGGACACCTTGATCGACCTATCCGTGGGCGTCGCCTTCGTGGATGAACAGGGGCGACCGAATTGAATCGGACGCAATCCTTTCTTGAAGGTGCATCACGGGAGTCTGCGTGGATGCTGGCCGGTGGTTCGGGACTTGATCGAGGAGGGCGGGGGTGACCGATAGCCGTAGTGAATCGCATTGGATTTGATCATTTGAGGTTCAATTTCTGAAATGCTGCTGCCCTGTCTTTCCTCCGGATTCCGCATTGGCAGGCTGGAAATGGCCGCCTAGCGTCGCCGCCCCATGTCAGGAACGACCCGCTTTCACTTCACCGGCATCTGTGGCACGGCCATGGGCGCCGTCGCCGCAGCAATGAAACAACGCGGGTTCGCGGTGACTGGCTCGGACGCCAACGTCTATCCGCCGATGTCGGATTTCCTGCGCGGTCAGGGAATTGCGATTACGGAAGGCTACCGGGCGGAGAACATCCCGGCGGACACGGACGTCGTCATCATCGGCAACGCGATTTCGCGGGGAAATCCGGAGGCGGAAGCCACGCTCGACCGCAAGCTGCTTTACTCGTCGCTGCCGGAGGTGATGAAGGAGTATTTCCTGCGGGGAAAACGGAACTTCGTGGTCACCGGCACCCACGGCAAGACGACGACGGCGTCGATGCTGGCGTGGATTTTCCGCCACGCGGGCCGCGATCCGGGCTTCATGATCGGCGGATTGCCGAAAAATCTCGGCTGTGGCGCCCATTTCACCGACTCCGATTTCAACGTGCTGGAGGGTGACGAATACGACACCGCGTTTTTC
This sequence comes from Verrucomicrobiales bacterium, assembly GCA_038235225.1. GTDB lineage: Bacteria > Verrucomicrobiota > Verrucomicrobiia > Verrucomicrobiales > Akkermansiaceae > Luteolibacter. Next base: position 4,446 of record JBBSUD010000026.1, on the reverse strand, counting down.
GACAAGCGCTCGAAATTTCTCCACTACCTGCCGGAATGCGTGCTGGTGAACAACGTCGAGTTCGACCATGCCGACATCTACAACTCGCTGGATGAGATCAAGCTGACCTTCCGCCGCCTGCTCAACATCGTCCCGCGCGGCGGCATGGCGTTCGTGAATGGCGACGAGCAAAACTGCCTCGACGTGTCCGCCTGCGCGCCCTGCCCGGTGACGACGGTCGGCTTCGGGGATACGTGCGATCTGCGGATCGGCGCGCCGGACTATGAAACGGGCGGGAGTTCTTTCGCGCTCGGCGGGGAAACGTATTTTATCCCGATGACCGGGGAATTCAACGTCCGCAATGCGGCGATGGCTGTGGTGGCGGCGAAATTCGCCGGACTCGCGCCGGAGGAAATTCGTGCGGCGCTGGCCGGCTTCGAGGGCGTCGCCCGCCGTCAGGAACTGCGCGGCGAGGCTGGCGGGATCAAGGTTTTCGACGATTTCGCGCATCATCCCACCGCAATCCGTCTGGCCGTCCAAAGCCTGCGCCAGCGCCATCCCGACGCGCGGCTGTGGGTGCTTTTCGAGCCGCGCTCGAACACGACGCGCCGCGCCGTTTTCCAAAAAGAACTCGCCGAATCCCTCGCCGCCGCCGATTTCGCCATCGTCGCCGCCATCCCGAATCTCGAAAAAATCCCGGAAAACGACCGGCTCGACCCGGTCCGCTTGGTTGACGACATCGCCCGCCTCGGTGGCACCGGCTGGTATGTGAAGGAGCTGGAGGAAATCGTCGCCAAAGTCGCGGAAAATGCCCTGCCCGGCGACGTCGTGGCAGTCCTCAGCAACGGCGGCTTCGGCGGCATCCACGAGAAGCTGTTGTCCGCGCTCGCCTGATCCCGCAGTCTGGATTTCACAGACCGCCAAATCGATCCCGCAAGGGATTCGACGGGAGCCGTGCCCGGCCAGATGGCGTCCGGAGTTCAACCTTCAGGTTGCTCTTCGTCGGCGTTTCCGTGGCGGGAGGGCAACCTCAAAGTTGAACTCCGGGCGATGCCCTGCTCCAAAATTGCGGTTGTGGGTATCCGGGCCGCGCATGCAGTTCTTTGTAAGGAAAACCCGGATCATCTGCCCGGCAAAATCCGCAAGAGTTGTGCCAATTTCCAAATCGCTCCGGATGTGTCCGGGGAAAAATTTCCTTGCATGTTTCGGATTTTCAGGATTTTCTGAAAACGCAGAAAGGAATTGCCATGAAACTACCAAACCAAATCGAAGGAATTGAAGTGTTTTACGACGGGCGCTGCGGAATGTGCTGCGCCTTTCACGAGTGGATCAACCGACAACCGCGGGCCTTTGCGATCGCTTTCGTGCCGTACCAGGCGGCGGAGGCGGAGCGGATTTTCCCGGGCTTGGCTACGCTGGATCCGGCGCGGGAAATGGTGGTGAGAACGAGCGATGGCGGCATTTTCCGCGGGGCGGAGGCGTGGGTCTGGTGCCTGCACAGTTGCGCGAACTATCAGTCTGCGGCGCGGAAATTAGCCGGGCCGGGGCTGCTCCCCGTCGCCATCCATGCATGCCGGTTGCTGGCCGCGAACCGGCACGCACTGAGCAAAGTATTTTTCCGCCGCAAAGACCGCGAGGTGCGGGACGAGCTCCACCGCATGACGGTCGGCGCGTGTGCCAATGGAACCTGCACAAGTTCATGAATACTCACTCCATCGAACTGATACTTCGGGGTGCCGGACTGATCCTCACGGGTCTGGTAGTGGCGAACTTCGTGGCGGCGCGGCGCTTCGGCTACGCGCGGAATCTTGCGGGAGCTGATGTCATGGTCCGGCAGATTTTCCATGTGCATTGCGCATACATTGTCGGCATCATCGCGGTGCTGGCTTTGCTATGTCTCGGCTGGCCGGAGCTGCTGCTGGAAGGACGGATGTCCAATGTGGTTTCCGGATTTTTCGCAATCTTCTGGGGCAGCCGGGTGATTGTGCAATTGACTTACTATGACCCCGACCTCCGCCGCGCGGAACGTGGCTGGGATGTGTTTTTTCTCGGCGTGTTCGCAGCGCTAACCGCGGCCTTCGCGATCGCCGCATTCCATCGATGAAAGAGCTTTTACAAATCGGTCTGGCGGTCGGCGGTTGGTCCTTGGTGGCCTTGGCGATCGCCAGCTTGTGAATTCCCAAAGCGCTGGGCTGGCGGGAAAAACTCGCCGGTCTTACGCCGCTGATGCGCGAACTGTGGTGGACGTATTCCATCTATGTGTGGGCCAGCCATGTCTTCTTCGCGGTGCTGGCGCTGCGCTTCGGCGGCTGGCTGATGGGCGGCGGCGGACCGGCCATGGCGATGTGTGCGTTCATCGCGCTATGGTGGGCGGTGAGGCTGTGGCTGCAATTCTTCGGATTCGATTTTGGTGAAATCGAGAAGACCGCGGCGAACCGGGTGGCGAAGCATCTTCTGACACTGTTGTTCGCTGGACTTGTGGTTTTGTTTTCGTCATTGCTGGCATGGAACGCCGGCTGGTTCGCATAGTTCATGATCGCGGCAATTCCATTTATCGTCACAGCCGGAGCCACGGCTGGTCCGGTCCTGGCGGACGTGCCGGCGGTATGGCTGCGGCGCTTGTCGGGCTGGTTGTGGTTGATTGCATTGGTTGCGCTCGCCGATGTTTCGCTGGCAAATGAGAACGCGGTCTGGCGGATGGTTGGCATTTGCAGCGTGTTGCTCGGCGGTATGAAAGGATTGGTTTATGCGGAATGGGCCGGGCAGAAAAAGCTATCGATTTCCCGCTATCTCATTTTCGCGTTCCTATGGTTCGGCATGGACCCGGCGGCTTTCGCCACGCGGCGCGCGAACTTGGCATGGAAGATCGATGTGCGACGGGGATTCGCGCTGATGGGAATCGGGACTGCGGCGGCGTTGTTGGTTCACCGGATGGACTGGCGGCAGATTGTAGTAATCTTCCTGCCGCTGAGTTTGGGCTTTCACTTCGGCGCGCTGCGGGTGCTGAAAGGCGTGCTGCGCTTGGCCGGATTTCCCGTTAGAACGCTGTTCCGTAATCTGCTGGAGACGCGCGGCATCGGCGATTTCTGGGGCAAGCGGTGGAATGTGGGCTACTCGCAAATGCTGCAACGCCTGGTCGGCCGGCCGGTCGCCGCGGTGGCCGGGAAATCTGCCGGAGTAATGGCGGTTTTCGCCGCGTCCGGGTTGCTGCACGAACTGGCGATCACGCTGCCGGTTCGCAATGGCTTCGGCGGGCCGACGTTGTATTTCCTGCTGCATGGTTTGCTGGTGCTGGCGGAGCGGAAACGCGGCAGGGACTTCGGCCGGTGGCCCGCGCTGCTTGCGGTGGCGCTGCCGCTGGGGCTGCTATTTCCACCGGAGTTCCGGGACGAGGTGATCCTGCGCTGTTATGGATTGCTGGATTTTGTCCGCTGATCGGCGGCGGCGGGGCTGCCGGTTTTCGCGCTTTGTGGGTTTTGAAATCGTGGTAGTTTCCGCCCGTGAATCTCACCGCCTACCACCCTTCGATCCGGCGGCTTCAGCTCGATTTTGCGAGCCGTCTGGCCCGGAAACGGATGCTGGCGGGCCGCCCGCGAACTTCGAAGACCATCACGGACAACAGCGTCCCGTGGCTGGAGAACCCAAATTGCGTGGCGGATTACATCTATATCTCCAACAAGGTCCGCGAGAGCGAAATCAAATGGCGATCACGGTTCAATCCTTCCTCGACGAACTGATTCGCAACCATCGAGTGGTGGTGATCGGCGGTTTGGCGGTAATCGCCCATGGCCATTCCCGCCATACGGAAGACGCGGACATCTGGCTCGATCCGCTGGTTTCCGCCACCGAATGGGCGAGGCGGGTCGAGGATGTGGCAGGGCTGTTTCCCGGAGTCACCTTCCATCGTCTGCCGGGATGGGTGCGGGTGGAAGGCGCCGGCTTGGCCGATGCGGTGGAGGAAACCGGGATGGTGCGGGTGCTCGGACTCGACAGTCCGCTCGATATTTTCCGAAGGCCCAACGAGTTCGATGAAATTGCCTTCGACGATGTGGTCCGCCGTTCGACGCGCAACGGCGACGGTTCGCTGCTACCCGAGCCGCTCGATCTCATCCAGACCAAGCTGGAAACCGTGCGCGACAAGGACCGGCAGGACATCGCTTACCTGGAAAGCGTCGTCCGCGCCGATTATAAACTCCGCCTGCCCGCTGCGACTTTGGAAGAGGCTAAGGCGATGCTGGCGCGCTATTCCGAGTGGGAGGTGCTCAAGTCAGCGCTGGAAAACCCCGACGAGCGGGTGCGCGAGTTGGCGATGACGCACCTGCGGGAATTCGCCGCCGCGGGCGACCCGTTTTCCTTGGCAATCATCGAAGGACGCGAGCTGCCGTAGCGGGTTTGGCGCTTGCCACGGCGGGCGGGCGCGGCGTGCATGGCGGCATGAAATGGCGATTGGCCGCGGTGGCGCTGGTG
>JBBSUD010000025.1:0-47594 GCA_038235225.1 Verrucomicrobiales bacterium | reverse complement strand
TCGAGGTCGTCGCCCGCGCTTTGGCCGACGTTTCCACAACCCGCACTTGGGAGCTGCTGGTGGACGTGATCGCCCAGAGCGGCAACTACCAGCCGGCGGCGAAGAGCCAAGACCGCTTCGTCCTCCGGGCGGAAAGCCACTACTGGTATCGGCTGGTCATGGATCGGCTGACGGGCGAAATCGTGGCTGCGGACCGGGAAATCCCGTCCGAATAGATCACCGCATGAAATCGCGCCGCCAGTTTCTCGTTTTCGCAGCCGCCGCCATGGTGGCGATTTCCACGGCCGCCGCGCAGCCCGCGCCGAAGCCGAAAATCCTGATCGCGCCGCCGCCGGGGCCGCTGGTCTGGACGATTCGCTACACCTACGCTTCGGCGGCGAAAAAGCCGGAAGCCTCCAAATCCGCCGATGCCTCCATCGCGCTGGACGCTTCCGATCTGGCGCGCCCGTTGAGAGCGGATTTCGTCATCGCCAAGCCCGTTTCGACCAAAAAAGTCCGCTACGAGGGCGACGTGAAGAAGGAGGACGCGTTCTACTACGGGAATTTCGAATTCCGCGCCTCCGCCGACGGGAAGGAAATCCTGACGACGAATCTCGATAGCTACCCGACCGCCGAGCAGCTTTTCCGCACGCAATTTCCCGGCGTGGCGTGGGTGACTCCGGCGCTTTTCGTGAAGGTCGCGGATTCCCAAGGCCAGCCATGCGCATGGTTCCGCGACGACAATCCCGCCAAGGCCGACCTGAATGCTTCCAAGATGGACGACGTGATCGACCCGTCGAAATACGAAGTTCGCGAGGCATGGTTCAGCTTGGCAACCGGGCTGCCCGTTGCTTTCAAAGCCGGCGGAATGACGGGCGTGTATGCCTTCGACCCGCAGCCCGCGCCGCCGACCACGATCCCTGCCGACGTGCGGGCGAAAATCGCCCAACAGGTGAAATACCAAGAGTATTTGAAAGCCCGCGCCGCCGGGAATTAGGTTCAGCCGCCTTTCAACTTCCCGCGCCGGAGCTTGTCCACCCAGCGCTCCACATCCTTGAAAATCGCGTCGCGCTTCTGGTCATACATGAGCAGGTGGTAGGCGCTCGGGTAGTTGTGATAGGTCGCGGAAAGGCCGGTCGGAACACGCGCCACGAAGCCGCGGACATCGGAGTCGTTGTTGAAGAAATCCCGGCCGCCGTGGAGCACGAGGACCGGCTCGCGGAAGCTGGCGGCACATTCGTTCATGGTGCGGATGTGGCCGGCCAGAGTGCCGATGAGGCGGAGCGTGTATTGGTCGATATTGTAGGAATTCTTGGCCGTCTGCTCGTTGTGGAGGGAGGTCTGGGTCATCTGGACGTCCTGGCCGCCGCTCAGGGTTTTTTGGGAAATCCGCGCCAATGGCAGCGTCGCCGCCACGACTTCCGCCAGCGCCGGTGTCCATGCCGGGATGTCGTCGCGGAAGCGGACGATCGGCGAGGACAGGATCAGCCCGTCACACGGCGGGTCGTTCGCCGGGGCCTCGCACAAGGCATGGGCGGCGATCAAGGCGCCCATGCTTTCGCCGAACCAGACGATTTTCGCGTCCGGATGCTGCTCCTCCACGAGCTGGGTGAAGGCGAACAAATCGCGATACCATTCCTCGGGATTTCCGATATCCCCGCGGCGTTTGGCGATGGGATCGCTGCCCTGCCCGCGCACTTCGTAGGCGTAAAGCCCGGTCCGTGGCTGATGCGCGAGCAGGTGCCTGCCTAGATTTTCGTAATCGATCGAGGCTCCGCTAAAGCCGTGGATGCCGATGAGGACGACGTCCGGCTCGGTGGTTTCGGATATCCATTTCCGGTAGCCGAAAGCGTCCTTTTTGCGGGCCTGCGGATTGTGATGGGAGACGAGCGTGTAGTCAGGCGCGCAGGCGGTTAGGACGACGAACGCCGCGATGACGATGCGGCGGACGAGTGAATGCTTGCTCATGGGGGCGGAAACTTCGCAGCATCCCCGCGATAGTGCAATCCTCGAAGGCGGACGGGGAATTCCCTGCAATTTCCGCCGCAGCGCGCGTATCCGCCCTGTCGTTTCGCTGCGTTTTTTCCCGTCACTTCCACCGCCATGAAAAATCCCGTATTCTCCCTCGCGGCCGCCTTGGCCTTCGTCCAGGCGGCGCTGGCCGCTCCCCGGCTTGTCGTTTCCACGCCCTCGCTGGCGCCGGAATCCACCATCGATCTGGTGCTCGAAGCACCCGCCATCGCAACCGGGGATCTAGGACAAACGGTCCCCAATGATTGGCTGGCGATTTCCCCGGAACTGCCCGGCAAGCTGATTTGGAAAGCCCCGGAGATCGCGCGATTCGTGCCGGACGGCCCGCCGCTGCTGGGCACGAAATACACGTTCTCCATCACGGAAGGCCGCCACTACCTCGACGGCTCGGCAGTGCCGACGGGGAAATTCGCCACGGCGGAAAGCGAGGCCTTCCGCGTGCTCGCGACCTACGCGCCAAAGCGTTATTCTTCGAATGAATCGCTCTCCACGATTTCCTGGATTGTGGCGTTCAGCGACGTGATTGATCCGGCCGCCGCGCCGAATTTCCTCACCTTCGTCTCGAAATCCGGCCAGCGCGTCGGCGGCAAGGCCGAGCGCGCGACGGTGGAGACTGCCAGCTACTACGCCCGCAGCTACAAGCCGTGGGCGGCGCGCTTTCCCGGCGCGGAAGACGGCGAAATCCCCGCCGATGCCGCGCCGGAAACACCGGTGCCGAACGTGATGATCGTCACGCCCGCGAAGCCGCTGCCGCCCGGCGAGGATTGGCAGTTCGTCGTCCTGAAAAATTTGCCGAACGCCGCCGCCACCGCGCGCACCGTCGTGGACGCGTCGTATTCCATTGGGAAAATCGAGCCGTTCAAGGTGATCGACATCCGCCCGTCGGTCAGCCCGGATTCGCCCCGGGAAATCGTCTTCGATTTCAACGCGCCCATCCCGGAATTCCTGCCGGTGGACTTCCTCACGAAATGCATCGAGATCACGCCGCGCCCGGCGAACCTCGCCGCCACCTTCGAGAACCGGACGATCGTCCTCACCGGCGATTTCAACGCTGCCGATCGCTACCACGTCCGATTTTCCGGGCCGTTCCCCTCGCGGGCCGGACTCGATCTGGCCGAGCCGCTCGGCAAGCCGATCGTCTTCGAACGCCTCGCGGCCAGCCTCGAACTACCCTCGGGGAACGAGGCGCAGCTTGCCGTCGGCAGCCGCACCTACAAGATCCGCACGGTCAATATGGCCAGCGTCCACATCCGGGTGAAGCGGCTCAGCGGCGACAATCTCGTCCGCGCCTATCAAGGCTACCAAACGTATTCCGGGGTCGGGCACGACTTCGAATCCATCCAGCCGACCGCGCCCTTGCCGTGGTCGCTCGTGCCCGGCGAGACGGTTTACGACAAGGAAATCACGCTGGGCAACGATCTCGACACCTCGCGGGAAATCGAACTTCGCTGGGATGAAATCCTGCCGGCCAATCCGGGCGCCGCCGCCGTCTTTCTCGACGTGACCGGCAAGAGCAAGCCCCGCGTGAAACCGGCCGGCCGCCGCGAGGTGCAGGCACTCATCCAGCTCACGGACATCGGGCTGGCGTGGAAATTGTCCGGCGAAGAGGCACTGATTTATGCGTTCTCCTGCTCGACCGGGAAGCCGCTCCCCGGCGTGGAAATGGAGGTTTTCGGCGAGGACGCCGCACCGCTCAAGACGTTGGCCACCAATGAGGCGGGATTGGTCACCGTCCCGCGACCAAAAGACGCCCGCCACCTTCGCGCCTCTCTTGGCGAGGACGCCTATTTGACGGCATTCGACACCTCGCTCGATACCGTCGGCCTCTGGCATTTCCCGGTGCGATATTCCTGGAGCGGAGCCGCGGCCAACCAGCGCCGCGCCTTTCTGTTCACTGACCGCTCGGTGTATCGCCCCGGCGAAACCGTCCGCCTCAAAGGCATCGTCCGGAACCAGGAGGGAAATGCCGTGAAAATGGATGAGCCGGCAAAAGCGCAAATCGTCATCCGCGACCCCACGGACAAGACGATCCACACCAGTCCGGCGGCGATTTCCGCCAGCGGATCCTTCGACCTGACCTACAAGCTGCCGCTGGAAAAGACCGGTCAATACACCATCCGGCTCGAATTCCCGGACGATTTGGCCAAGGCCGCCAAGATGAAGAACGACTGGCGCGGGCAGGATGCGCTGGAGCGGAGCGGGCAGTTCGAAATCCCGCTGCAAGTGGAGGATTTCCGCCGAAACGCCTTCGAAATCGCCCAGGAAATCGCCGCTCCGGCGATGGGAGCAGCCAAAATTTCCGCCAACCTCGCCGCCACCTACTACCAAGGCCAGCCGGTCGCCGCCGGCACGGTGAAGTATTTCAGCCGGGTCAGCGCGGAGAATTTCTACCCCGAGCGCTTCCGCGACTACCTTTTCGGCAACCACCGCACCGCCGATTGGGCGTATTGGTATCACTATTTCGGCTATCGCTGGGACGATGGCAGTCAATACCGCCAAACCAACCAGCAGGAAGGCACCGCCACTCTCGATGCGGATGGCAAGGCGAGCCTGGCCGTGGAAATCCCGCAGGCGGATTTCCCGACGGCACGGAATGTCGCGATTTCCTCGGAAGTGACCGACGCGAACAACCAGACGCTCACTTCCACCAGCGAGGCCACCGTCCACCCCGCGTCTGTCTATGCCGGCATTTCGCGGATCGACCGGCTGGTCCGCGCCGGTGAGGCCGTGCCGCTGGAAATCGTGGCCGCCGGGACCGACGGCGAACCATTCCCCGGCGCGCTCCGGGTCACCGCCACGCTGACCCGTGAGGTGAATTCCACAGTGAAAAGCCGCAACGATGCCGGCGACACCGTCACCCGCAACGACGCCCGCGAGGAAACCGTCAGCACTGCGGAAATCGCCATCGATCCGAAGGCGTTCGCGTCCGGCGGCACTCCGTTTTCCGTGACCCCGCGCGCCACCGGCCAACATTTTCTGACCGTCCGCGGCACCGATCCGGACGGCCACGCATTCGCTACCGTCACGTCGTTCAAGGTCTATGGAACCGACGAATACCCATGGCTTTACGAGGACGGCATGCGCGTGAAGCTGGTTGCCGAGAAGAAGTCCTACAAACCCGGTGAAACCGCCCGCGTGCTCGTGCTCTCGCCCATCGAAGGCACCGCGCTGGTCACCGTGGAGCGCGAGAAAGTCCTGCGCTCGTTCCAGGTTGAGCTGAAGGCGGACAATCCGGTCGTGGAAATCCCGCTCGGCGAGGAGGACGCGCCCAATGCTTTCGTCTCCGTGTTGATCGTCAAGGGTTCGCAGGAATCCGCCCGCGAGCGCAAGGAGCCGCAGCTCCGGCTCGGCTATTGCGAACTCATCGTGGAACCGGTCCGCGACGCGCTTGCCGTGACCATGAAGACGGATTTCCCCGACTACCGCCCGGCCGATGAGGTCAAGCTCGCGGGAACCGTCACCCTCGCCGGCGGCGCGCCGGCGGCGGGCGCGGAGGTCACGTTCTATGCCGAGGACGAGGGCACGCTCGCTGTCATGGGCTATGAAACCCCGCGGCCGATGGACTATTTCTATAGCCCGCGGAATCTGGACGTGAACGCCGGGACCTCGTTCTCGACGTTCCTTTCCGAAGATCCCGACGAGCGCTCGTTCTGGAACAAAGGCTTCTTCATCGGCGGCGGCGGCGACCTGTCCGCACTGCGCGACCTGCTGAGGAAAAATTTCGACCCGTGCGCCGCCTGGGCGCCCGCGCTCGTGACCGATTCCGAAGGCCGCTTCAGCCACACCTTCCGCGTCCCGGACACGCTTACCCGCTACCGCCTGATCGCCATCGCCCACCATGGCGGAGCGAAATTCGGTCATGGCGAGTCATCGATCGTCGTGAAAAAGGACCTTATGCTGGAGCCGAAAGCCCCGCGTTTCGCCAACCAAGGCGACCACTTCGACACGCGGGTCCTCGTCCAAAACGCCTCTCAGTTCAACGGCACTTGGGAAATCGCGTTCAGCACCGGCGGCGGCGAAGGCACGCCCAGCGCCGTTCCCGACGGCCCGGTCACTCAGACCGTTACCATCGCCTCCGGCAAATCCGCCTCCCTCGTCTTCCCGACCCGCGCGGAAACCACCGGCGAGGCGGTTCTCACCTGGCGCGCCACGCCCGTTTCATTGGAAAATCAAGAACTCACCGTCGCGCTGCGCACCAAGCTCTCCGACTCGGTGGAGAACCGCTTCAATGTGGAATACCCGATGCCGCTGATCCGGCAGTCGGTGCTTATCCGCCTGGAAAAGGACGGTTCGCGGGTCGCTCTCCGCAAGCTGCTTGATCAAAAGCTCCTTGATGGCACCGGCGACATTTCCCTCGAATTTTCCCGCTCTCCGCTCATCGAGGCCGCCGGTTCCATCGATTACCTGCTCCACTATCCGTACGGCTGCGTCGAGCAGACGACATCGTCGCTGATCCCGTGGCTGGCCGTGGATTCGCTCGCCCCGGTCGTCCCCCGCTTCGCGGAAATGTCCAAGGACTCCGTCGCCGGAGCCATCCAAGCCGGCGCCGACCGACTGCTTTCGATGCAACTCCCGGACGGCTCCTTCGCCTACTGGCCGGGCGGCACCCAACCGGTGCCGTGGGCCACTTCCTACGGCGGACTCGGCTTGATTCTGGCGGCGCAGAAAGGCGCCAGCGTCCCGCCATCCGCCTTGGAAAGCCTCACGAAATCGCTCATCGCCGGCCTCCGCGGGATTTCCTCGCAGAACTCTTCCTACGAACTCGAAATCCAGACTCGCGCCCTCCTCGTCCTCGCCATCGCCGGGAAGCCCCAAGCCTCCTACCAGAACCTGCTTGCCGATCGCCTTGCCGATCTCACTTCTGACGCGCGGAGCTTACTCGCCGCCGCCATCGCGCTGGGCGATCCGGGAAATCCGGCCAATCTCGCCGCCGCCCGCGCCGTGCTGGAATCGACCGTTCCGTTCCGCGGCGACAACGGCAACTGGATGCCATGGCGACCCGATGATGCCTATCGGCTGATCGCCTGGCTCGCGGTCGATCCGTCCGGCGAACAGCCCACCCAATCGCTGGAGAAAATGTTCCGCGCCCGGAATCCCTACGGCCACTGGCGCACCACGTGGGTCAATGGCTGGAGCCTGCTCGCCTTGGCCCGCTATGCCGACGCCCACTCGGTCAACGGCCCTGTTACCAGTTTCGGCCTCGAAGCCGGCGGCAAGACCGAGACGATTTCGCTCGATGCCGGAACTCCCGCCGCCGCCCGCAGCTTCCTGCTCGCGCCGGGTCTGGACCTCGCCCTGACCGCCGATCGCGAGGCATTTGTCCGCGTCAATCTTGCCTCCAAACCGCAAATCGCCCCGATTCAACCGGTTTCCACCGACGGCCTGTCCATCGAGCGCACCTACGAACGCGTCCTCGGCAATGGCAGCGTCGAAGTTCTGACCGAACCCAAGGTCGGCGACCTCATCCGTGTTTCGCTGCGCGTCACCCTGCCGCAGGACGATTCCCGCTACCTTGTGATCGAAGATCCCCTGCCCTCGCTGTTCGAGACGGTGAACCAGAATTTCGAATCCCAACGTTCCGCCGCCGGCGTCCACACCAGCGAGAACGATTGGAATATCAGCCACTCGGAACTTCGGACCGATCGCGCCGTCTTCTTCCTGGACCGCGTCTGGCGCGCCGGCACCCACACCATTACCTACCTTGCCCGCTGCACCGTGGCCGGCCAAGCCACCGCCCCGCCCGCCAAGGTGGAATCCATGTACGATCCCGAGAAATTCGCCCTCTCCGCCTCGCGGAATTTTAAAGCGGAGTGATTCGCGGTCCTCGCCAAAATCGGATTCGTCAGTAAGTTCGCAAGTATGAGCATTACCCATCAAATCGTCATCGATAAGGACGGTCGTCCCTCCGCCGCGATCATTCCTTGGGATGTTTTCGAGGAAATCCAGGATCTTATGGATGACGCGGGTTCCGGCGACGAGGAATCCGCGGCGATGGAAGAGGCCGAGCGGGATCGGAGGGACGGAAACGACGAAGCCTTCGTCAGCCTCTCCACGATCAAGTCTCGCTACGGAATCGGATGAGCCGGGAAATTTTGTTCCATCATCGTGCTGCCAAATACTTGGAGCGGATGCCCGCCGATTTAAGAATCCGCATGATCGCCGCCCTCGAAGAGGTGGCGGCACTTTCCGAACTCGCGACCCACCCCGATGTTCGACGGATGAAGGGCGACAAGAAGGACTGGCATCGACTTCGCCTGGGCAGCTACCGGGCGATTATGAAGGTGGTGGTGAAACAAGTCGGGGAAGTTCTTTATGTGGACTATATCGGCCCCCGCGGGGACGCATATTGAGGTTCCACTCGTCACCGTTTCCCCTTTTGCAGCTTCTCGCTCGCCCACAACACCACGAAGGCGATTCCGGCCGAGATCGCGGCGAGTTTCCAGACGGTATCGTCGCGGCCGAGCTGGACGTGTTGGTAAATCGCCACGGACAGCGTGGTGGTTTTGCCGGGAATGTTACCGGCGATCATAATTGTCGCGCCGAACTCTCCCAAAGCGCGGGCGAATGCGAGCAGCAGCCCCGCGATGATGCCGCGGCGCGCCAGCGGCACCGTGATGAACAGGAACACGCGCCACTCGGGCGCGCCCAAGGTCCGGGCGGCTTGTTCCATTTCCGGCCGGACTTCCTCGATCGCGGCCCGCGCGCTGCGGACGAGCAGCGGCAGGGACATCGCGGAAAGCACCAGGACGACGGCCTTCCACGTGAAGACGACATCCATCTGGAAATGATTTTCCAGCCAACCGCCGAGCGGTCCCCGCCTGCCGAAGAGGCGTAGAAGCACCAGGCCGGTGACGACGGGCGGGAGCACCAGCGGCATGGCCACCAGCGTTTCGACCAGCGATTTCCCCGGCCAGTTCTTCCTCGCGAGCAGCCAGGCCAGACCTACGCCCGGCGGTAGGATCAGCGCGCAACCGAGAAGCGCCATCGCCACCGTGAAGGCGACGATCTGAATTTCATCAGCGCTCATGAATGCGCGCACGATGCCGGTTCGGCCGATGGCCGCAACGCCTTAATCGCGAGGAAGCGATTGCGCCAAGACGGCAAAAGCCGCGGCGGAATTTCTTCCACCGCGGCTACGCACATGAACAAACACCTAGAAAATCAGGCCTCCACAAAGTCACCAATCACCGGTCTTGGAAGTGGCTTTTCCTTTTTACGGAGGGCGCGCCGCATTTTGGTCAGCGCGGAATTCTGCAATTGACGGATCCGCTCGCGGGTCACCCCGAATTCGCGGCCCACTTCTTCGAGGGTAAGCGCTTTGCGACCGTTGAGGCCGAAACGCTCATCAATGATCCGGCGTTCGCGGTCGTCCAGCACGGAGAGTAGTCCGTCGAGTTCGCCGTGGAGGTTCTTGTCGGAGAGCATTTCCAGCGGATTCACCGCACGCTCGTCGCTGATTACCTCGCCAAACTCGGTTGCTTCGCCTTCGTTGATGGGTGCATCGAGAGAGGTCGGGCGATAGGATGCTTGGCGAAGAAGGGCCAGTTTCCGATGCGGAAGTCCGACTTCGTCAGCGAGTTCCTGATCGGTCGGCTCGCGGCCCAGGGCCTCGGTGAGGATCGCGGCAATCCGGCGCATCTTGGCGATTTTATCCACCATGTGGACAGGAAGGCGGATTGTTTTGGACTGGTTCGCCAAGGCCCGCTTGATCGATTGCTTGATCCACCAGGCGGCGTAGGTCGAGAGCTTGCCGCCCTTTTCGGGGTCGAAGCGCTCCACGGCCTTCATCAGGCCGATGTTCCCTTCGGAAATCAGGTCGGTGACGGGCATGCCGTAATTGGCATAGTCTTGAGCGATTTTGACGACCAAGCGAAGATTTGCGCGGATCATGTGCGACCGGGCTTCGGCGTCGCCGTTCTTGATGCGCTCGGCGAGAGAGACTTCCTCCTCGGCGGTCAGGAGCGCGGTTTTGGAAATTTCGCGCAAGTAAAGTTTCAGGCTGCTGTCGGATTCGTAGGCCATGGGATGATTTGGTTTGGTTGCTAAATGAGCGCCGCGGGAGAGGCAATTATTCCGTAAATCTTTTCCGAAGTATGGTCATTGCGGATACTGTGTCCCTACTCGGAAAAGTTCGTTTGCTTCCTTGCAAAACGACAAACCCAGTTTAGCAAAAGACATGCCTTTACGATTTCATCGGCAAGTCATTCATTATCAACGGTGACTTCCGTTGAAGCCGCGACAGATTGCACGATGGATGCACTTTACGCACACCCCGCGCCACTTTTGGCACAGTGGGATTCGACATGCTGCGGGCGGCCGCCCAAAATCGGCGCGTGATCGATGCCGTCTATCCAGCCGCCCGCTGCCTGCTCTTCCGCTTGGACGCGGAACGCGCGCACCATCTGAGCCTTGCAGGGTTGCGGCTGGCGGAGAAATCGGGATTTCTGGCGGGCACGGCGCAACCCGCTGTTTCGGATCCGGTGACCGTCATGGGACTGGATTTCCCGAATCGCGTCGGTCTGGCCGCTGGCTTGGACAAGGAGGGCAATGCGATCGACGCCCTCGGCCGGCTGGGCTTCGGATTTATCGAAATCGGCACAATCACGCCGCGACCGCAGGCGGGAAATCCGAAGCCGCGGCTGTTCCGGCTGATTGAGCATGAGGCGATTGTCAATCGGATGGGCTTCAACAATCCCGGCATCGAAGCGGGTGTGGCGAACGTCCGGGCAGCCCGGACATTCGGCGGCATCGTCGGGTTCAACATCGGCAAAAACAAGGACACGCCGAACGAAAACGCGGCGGACGACTACCTCGCCTGCCTGCGCGACGCCTTTCCGGTGGCCGATTACGTGGCGGTAAACCTCTCCTCGCCGAACACTCCGGGCTTGCGGGATTTGCAGGGCGCGGAGGCGAGCGCGCGCCTGCTCGGCCAGTTGAAATCCGAGCAGTCCCGTCTGGAAATCGAGCACGGCCGGCGCGTCCCGCTGTTGTTCAAGATCGCGCCGGATCTCGACGATGCCCACATCCGCGACCTCTGCCGCGTGTTTCTGGACGGCGGCCTCGACGGACTCATCGCCACGAATACCACGCTGGACCGCGACGCGGTGTCCGGCCACCCGCGGGCTGGCGAGGCTGGCGGACTCTCGGGCAGGCCGGTTTTCGAGAAAAGCACCCGCGTCCTCGCAAAATTCGCGGCCGAGCTTGGCGCGCGGGTTCCTATCATCGGCGCTGGCGGGATTTCCTCTGCCGATGACGCGCGCCGGAAAATCGAGGCCGGTGCCGCGCTCGTCCAGATCTACACCTCCTTCATTTACAAGGGCCCGGCACTCGTTAGCGAAATCGCCACCGCCCTCGCCGCCGCCGAAACTGGTGGCGCGCCAGCCGATCCGCGGCATGGAGTGGCGGGGTAATTCTCGACGCACCGCTGTCCGCCCCTGACTTTCCCTTCGCCCAACCCATGACGATCCATGACACCGCCGCCCGCCTGGAATCCGCCGTCAGTTCCGTAGTCCACGGCCAGGCCGAGGTCATCCGGCGGGTGCTGGCCTGCATGATTTCCGGCGGCCACGTGCTGCTGGAGGATTTCCCCGGCACCGGCAAAACCACGCTGGCCAAGGCGATCGCCCGGGCGATCGGCGGGGCGAAGTTCACCCGCGTCCAATTCACGCCGGATCTGCTGCCGTCCGACATTCTGGGCGTGTCCGTGCTCGATCCGCGCACGCAGGAATTCCGATTTCACCCCGGCCCCGTCTTCACGGACATCCTGCTGGCCGATGAAATCAACCGCGCTTCGCCCCGCACGCAGAGCGCGCTGCTCGAGGCGATGGGCGAGCGCCAGGCGACGATCGAAGGACTGAAGCACGAGTTGAACGGGATCTTCTTCGTCATCGCGACGCAAAACCCGGTGGAATTCCGCGGCACCTACCCCTTGCCCGAGGCGCAGATGGACCGCTTTTCGCTGCAATGCACGCTCGGCTACGTCAGCCCCGCCGAGGAGGCTGCGATCCTCGCGGACCAAGCCGGCGCCCATCCGGTCGAGCTGCTGGAGCCGGTGGCGCAGCGGGAGGAAATCGTCGCGCTCATGGAGGCGGCGAGGCAGGTGCGATTCAGCGAGGAACTCCGGCATTACGTCGTCGCGCTCGTCGGCGCCACCCGCGGCCATCCCGCCGTGCAGCTCGCGGCCAGCCCGCGTGCTTCGCTGGCGCTGATGAAGGTATCGCAAGCACTTGCGCTCTTCCAAGGCGACGATTTCGTCTCGCCCGAGCTGATCCAGAGCGTCGCCGCCGACGTCATCGCCCACCGGATGGTGCTCGCGCCGGAAGCACGCTATTCCGGCTCCAGCGCCCGCCAGATCGTGGAGGAAATCCTCGAGAAAACGCCGGTGCCAGCCTGATTTCCGTCATGAAATCCCGCGCGCCAGTCCCCGAGCCAACCGGGCGGAGCTTCGACCGGCGGCTTCACAAAATCTATTTCCGGGCCGCCGGCGTGCGCCACTTTTTCGTTTCCCGCCTGCGCCCGGCCGGCATGGGGCTCGGGCTGGTATTCATTCTCGCCGCCTGCCTTTGCACCGGTCATCCGCGGACGTCGGTCTATCAGCTTTTCTCGCTCAGCGCGGGCATGATCGCGATCGGCGCGCCGTGGGCGATGCTGCGCCGGGCGCGGGTGGAGGCGCGGCGCGAGCTGCCGCGATTCGGCACCGCCGGCGAGCCGCTGCGCTATACCGTGCGCGTCCGGAATCTCTCCTCACGGCGGCTCCGGCGGGCTTGGATTTTCGACCGCCCCCCCGATCCGCGGCCTTCTGCCGACGATTTCGCCACCCTGCGCGAGCCCGGCGAGGAGGAGCGAAATCCCTTCGACCGCCGCCTCGCCTATTTCCGCTGGGAGTGGTTGCTGCTGGGAAACCGCCTTTTCACCGGCGGCCAGGCCGACGCCAGCGTCAACGTCGGGCGCGGCCAGAGCTTCCGCGTGCCGCTGGAAATCGTCCCGCTCCGGCGCGGCATCGTCAGCTTCGACGACCTCCGCCTGCTCCTTCCCGACCCCTTCGGCCTCTTCCAGCGCTGCCGGAAGGTGACTGCCCCCGCCGCCACGCTGATCGTGCTGCCGCGCCGCTTCCCGCTGCCGCCCATCGAGTTGCCCGGCGGCGCGGCCTTCAAGATTTCCGGCGAGGCGAACACCAACACCATCGGAAATTCCGGCGAATTCGTCGGCCTGCGTGACTACCGCCCCGGCGATCCGCTCCGTCAAATCCACTGGCGGAGCTGGGCGCGCACCGGCCGGCCGATCGTCAAGGAGCTGGAAGACACCCATTATCCGCGCTACGGACTCATCGTGGACACCCTCTCCCGCGAGCGCACCGATGAGCAGTTCGAGGAAGCCATCTCCGTGGCCGCTTCGTTCGCCGCCTCCATCGATACGCAGGAATCCCTCCTCGACCTCATGTTCATCAAGGACGAGGCCCACCGCGTGACGGCCGGACGCGGTGTCGCCCGCGCCGAGAAGTTGCTCGAAGTGCTCGCCGGCGTCACTCCGGAACGCACCGCGAATTTCCCCCAACTCTCCCGCCTCGTCCTCCGCCACCGCGACGACCTCAGCTCGTGCATCGTCATCTTCAACGGCTGGGACGAGGCCCGCGCGAGTTTCCTCCTATCCCTCCAGCGCGGCGGCGTTCTCTGCGTCCCCATCGTCATCGGCCGCGGGAAATCCCCAGCGGGCGCGCCCGGCCACTGGCTGGAGTCCGGAAATATCGCGCGAAGTCTCCAGGGGCTCCCCCGCCAGATCGCCGGCAACGCCGCCCGCATCTAGGAATCCGTCATGGAAACCGTCCATCCACCGCCCCGCCTCATCCTCGGCGCTTCCGTCTTGTTCTGGGGCGCGATGACCCAGCATTACCTCATCGGCACCGCCCTCGCCCTCATCGTGGAGGGAGCCCATTGGATCCGCTTCCGCTGGGATTTCGACGAGCGCGCCTGCGCCCGCGCCTGGCGGCTGACCACCGTTGCCATGCTCATCGCCGGCACGCTCGTTTTTCTCGATGGAAATCCATACGACGCCCTCCCCAATCTCCTCGTCTGGATGCCGCCCCTGCTGCTGCCCATGCAGTTCGTGCAATCCTACGGCATGGCCGATTCCCTGCCGCTCAACACCTTCTCCTTCCTCGCCAAGCGACGCCGCCTCCGCAACCTCCGCCTCGGCCTCACCGAGTCCGTCGTCCGCGTCAATTTCGGGAACATCTACTTCGTCATCGCCCTCATCGCCTGCACTCTCGGCGAAAAGTCGAACACCCTCTGGTTTCTCCCCGGCATCGTCATCCTCACCGGCTGGCGCCTTCTCGCATCCAGCGGCAGCCGGCCGGCCTCGCTCGTCATCGCCCTCGCCTTTGCCGGCGGCATCGCGATCGCCGGCCAGGTCGGCATGCAGGAGCTTTACAACCGCCTCGAAACCCGTGGCCCCGGCGGCTCCAACTTCGATCCCAATAGCAAATCCACCAGCATCGGCCGCGACGCCGAAATCGTCCAATCCACCGACATCGTCTGGCGCGTCCGCACCGCTCGAGGGTCCGCCGTCCCCCGCCTGCTCCGGACGGCCACTTACAACAGCTACGGCTTCGGCACCTGGCTGTGCAAGCCCGGCACCGCCACCAAGTTCAAGGACCTCTCCAGCAAGCTCTACCAGGAAATCCCTTATTATCTCCTCACCCCCGAGGACGATTCCGCCGCCGAGACCGGCGCCGTAAGCCCCCGCCTTCCCCGCTTTGATCTCCGCGGAGCCGCCGCCGGCGAAACCCCGCTGCCCCTCCCCGGCGACGCCACCAGCCTGCGCGATTTCGAACTCGACGGCATCGAGCGGAATTCTTTCGGCACCGTCCGCGTCTACCCCAAGAACTCCGTCATCGAGGGGAAAATCCTCTGGCGTGGCGATACCAACCCGGAAACCGCGCCCATTCCCGGCCTCGACTGGCGGACGGTCCGCCGGGATGACGAAGGCAACCCGCTCATCCACAATCCCGAGCGCAAGACCCTTCAGGAAGTCCTCGCCAAGCTCGAAATCGATCGCCAACCCGACCTCCAGTCCAAGCTCGAGGCCCTCCGGGGTTGGTTCGCGCGGGATTTCCGCTACACCCGCCACCCCACCATCGTCGGCAACCCCAACTCCAGCTCCTACGACAAACCCACCGCCATCGCCCAATTTCTGACCACAAATCAAACGGGCCACTGCGAATACTTCGCCACCGCCACCGTGCTCCTCCTCCGCGAGGCCGGCATCCCCGCCCGCTACGCCATCGGCTACGCCGTCGCCGAGTTCGATGCCGACCGCCGGGAATTCATCCTCCGTGGCACCCACCTCCACGCCTGGTGCCGCGTCTGGGATGAAGCCGCCGGGAAATGGATCGATTTCGACACCACCCCCGGCTCCTGGATCGGCGAGGTCGCCCAGCTCGTCCCCCGCACCCAACCCTTCAGCGACGCCGTCAAACGCTTTCGCGAGGACTTCTTCCTCTGGCGGAACCGCCCCCGCAACCGCCTCGCTGCCTCTCTCGTCATGACCGCCATCGGCCTCGGCGTTGCCGCCTTCGTCATCAAGCGCCTGTGGCGGTCCAAGCGCCAGCTCGCCGCCGAGGCCGCCGCCGGCATCTATGCCGGACCCGTCATTCGGACCCCGCTCAATGCCCTCGAAACGCAAATCGAGCGCCGCCTCGGCCCCCGCCCCTCCCACGTCCCCTTCGCCGCCTGGCTCGAACGCCTCCGCCCCGCCCTCCCCGGCGGAAATCCGCTCGATGAAGCCATCCGCCTCCACCAGCGCCTCCGCTTCGATCCCGCCCCGCTCCCTCCCGCCCAACACGACCGCCTCGCCACCCTCGCCAGCGAACTCGAAGTCCTGCTCAAATCCACCTGATTCGCCACCACACAGCCGCCCGGCACCCTAGGAAACTCAGCCTTTCTTCCCCGGATATTCTGCCGCGCATCAAATTTCGGAAACCGATGGGCACGGCACTTCCAGGGGACTGCGGCACCTCCGGGAACAGGGCATCCAACATCCCGGTAGGGATGCAAGCCATGAGCCGGTGGTTGAGCGCAGCGACACCACCGGAAATCAACGCGAACCAATCCGCATCCCGGAGGGATGCCAGCTGCGCGAGTGACAAAGAACGGCGCTAGCATCCCTCCGGGATGCGCAGGTTCTGCGGTTTCAGCATCCGGTGGTGTCGCTTCGCTCAACCACCGGCTAAAAGCTGCGAAGCCTCCGGCTTCAAGAGATCGACACGGAAGAGCCCCATTCGCTCGCGAAATCGCCCAACCCCAATTTCCACAAAACCTGACGCGCGGCAATTTGCGGTGAAATTTGAAGCGGAAGAAGATGGATGCCAAGCTAGTCCACCGGCCAATAAACCTTGGTGAGTGGCAATAACCCTCGGCCCTCGGTGTCGAAAGATTCGTAATGCGTTTCAATCAGGCGGGCGAGATCATCGAGATCCATCAGGCTGACGGGGACGTTCGCGCGATCCGACTCATACCGGGCCTCGCGGGTAAAACCGCCGGTCGAAAGATAGATTCCACGGTCACCGGCACGAAGAGCGCCAAGGAAACTGCGAACCTCTGGAGCACCGATGACCGTGTTCTTACGGTGCTTCACCTCGCATTTGATTCTAGGCTCCTGGAGGCCAAGACCATCGGGGGAAGCCAGAACATCGACACCCCGATCCGGTCCTTTTGCACTTACCCGGGTCCGGAATCCCATGGCGCGCAAGACTGCCGCCAGAAGTTCTTCCATCTCGCCGTCATCGAGACTCACGATTTTGTCCTTGAGACGTTCTCTTGCGTTTTCGATGAGGGTCTTCTTTTCCTGAACCAGTTCTACTTTGACTTCATCCAGCAGATCAGCGGTTTTGGTAGAAAAGTTGGCCCCTTTCTGCACGGCGAGGATTTCTTCCCAAGTTTCAGGCGAAACAGAAAAGAGAGCGGTTGTCGGACCTAAGCTTCTGCGAGCAGCGAGACTCAGGTCATCACGGGACACCCTCGCCGCGTCCCAATCGACTTTCCGGCGGTGGGGTAGTTCTACGTCTCCCGGAGCACGGAAGTAAGCTCCGGAGATGCGACCGACCCAATATTGGCGAGTTCCCGGATCGTAAGTAATTACTCCGTCGCCTGATTGGATCTTATTAACGATGCGGTCCAGCATTCCAACCGCTCCCGCTGCCTTGCCTTTAGAATCGCCTGGATTGTATATTTTATAGAGTTCCCGGATCTCATCGAGATTCTTGCCCGTGAGATCGTCCGGAATGCCGTAGTGGATGCCCACCACGCCTTCTTCAAACAGGTTAAGCGCGTTGCCGCCGTCAGAGCGGACCATCCAGGTGTTTTTTGGTGTCATGAAATTGGGATTTTTGATATCAAATAAGCTTGTTCCAATCTTTGGTAATACCCGATAAAATAATCTCCTTCGTGAGCTTGAATTTAGTGGCCGGGAGCTAGCGAATGAGGAGGAGATTGTGCGGGACTTAGCCGCGAAAGGGGTGAAACTGCCCGAGTTCAGGGGGGGGTCAGTTGATTGGCTGATCGCATGATCATTGGCCGATAAATCCGGGCGACGTCTTCCAACCGGTTACATACTGCGGTCACACTTTCACGGAGTTCCGGATGCTTTTCATGAATGAAGCTGCGACGTTCGTAAAGCAGACTGCGGACGCGTTGGAGTTCCACAATCTCGTCTGGGAGTGAAACTTGGAGGAATGTCTCAAGAGTCCCGGCAGCCTGGGCCAGAGCGAGGTGAATGGCGATGCTGCCACTGATGAGCTGGATTTCCGCATCGCACGCGGAAATCGTTAAGGCCACTTTCTGGTCCTTGCCCATCCTTGAAAGCGATTGAAAGCGTTTCAGGAACCAGTTTTGACTCTCTTCGGTTTTCTGTAGGTTTCCGACATGGAAGGAAATCTCCCTGCGCCATGCACTACGGACTTCGAAGAGTTCCCGGCCCAGGCGGTGCAACTCCCAGCGGGTATTGTCACTTTGCTCCATGTGCAGGATTTCCTTCGCCTGTCGATACACGCCTTCGATACGGGCCAGTTGATCGATCCGATGGGCGGCGATTAGGAAATCGACCTTCGTGTCCAGTTTGTTGAGCTTCTTCGCCAAGTCCGCTCCGCTGATGACGTGTGCCACGGTAATTACTGCCATGGTCAGGTTTGCAGCCACTCGTGTGCCGGTAGTCAGTGGACCCGTTAATTTCGCATTCTCCACGGTTCTTCCAGCTTTGTTGAGCAGAGTTGGGAACTTGCCCATGAACCTTAGCTCTTTGGCTTTTAGGAGTTTCGCACCCTCCGCGGTGAACTTCACCACTACGGTGCCGCGCTCAGAGATGATTGCCGCTCCTGCGAGCGCATTTGCCAAAACGTCGCCGCCATGTGCCGCGATGTGTTTGACCAAATCGAACTGCACCTGCTTGCCAAGTTGTTCCAAGAGCGGATTGATTCGCATGGCCTCATCGAAGGAGACTGAGAGCATGGATTCCTGCCGGGGAATGATGGAGTTTGAATCGTCCATTTCCTGAATCATCGCCACTGAAGGAACTTCGATAACGTCCAAGCTGACATCTCGCCTGATAGGCTTTCGTGGCGATACAATTTTTTGAGACTTCGATGGAACAGATTTTGACTGCTTTTGAGAAATTTTGAGAGCCTTCTTTTTGGCAGCAACCTTCGGTGCGTCGGCGTCTTTTGTTACCGTTCTCTCTGTGGAAGACTTGGATGTTTTCAAAGGGGCCGCCACTGTATCCGCGGTTTTGATCTTGGGTTCGGGTACGTGCGGAAGCTCTTCTTTGCATTCTCCGCATCGCACTTTCTTGTGATGGAAATCCAAGGGAATCCGATTGCCTACCCCGCAATGGGGACATTTCCTGATCACATGGTCATTGAACTTTTTCGTGGGCATGTTGGTTGTTTCTTGTCAGGGCAGTAACTCCCCAACTTTTTGGAGCTTTTTCACGGCTTTCGCGACAAGCGGCGCGTTGCTTTGCAGGCCCTCCAGGGTTAGCATTCCATTCTTGTATTGATCATACCACGCTTTGCGATTTCTTACAACTTTGGTTCCATCGCGGAGCCGAAGCTGTTTGAGAGTGAACTCCGCTTTTGCAACCAAAGACGCCGGAATCTGATGAGTCATCACCAATTGCATGGACGGCAGGATGACCTCGAACCACCCGTCGCGCACCTCGAAGGGATCCAATACCTTGTCGTCATGGTTGCCCTTCGAGCCGTTCACCGAACCTGCGATGTAGCGGTAGTTGCTCCACTCGTAGATCAGTTCTGGTCTGTTCTTCTTAGATAGAAAGTGATCGACCACGCCGTCGTCGATCCGCATTGCCCACCACCCGCATCGACCGTTAAACGCTCGGGCAAGATCGCCTTCATACTGCGCCCAATGATTGGGAAACTCTGATGTCTTCGGGTATTCACCAGCAAGACGGCGGGCGGCAAACCATTTACTGCCTCGTAGTCGGCAGTCGGTATGGAAAGCTTCCGGTTCAGGGATGGGATTTGCGACGGGGATCATGACGGTTTTTTCACACGATCCAGGTAGGGTTTCCAGAGTGGCCAGAATTCGTCATCACCGCCCAAGTTTTTCCTTAAATCCGTATCGATTGCCTGTGCATCTTTCCAAGGCGCGGTCTGTGGTTCCGGGTGATTGGCCATGAATCCGTTCGCCGCATCGATCGCCTTCTGGGCCATCACCGGGTAACTGCTCGGCAGATCGAAGGAATCCGATTCGAGCCAATGCTCTGCCGCGCCAAGTTTGGCGAAGGGAATGCACTCGAACTCCACCTTTTTACCCTCCAAATCAAAATCGAAAAGGCGATCCGTGTCATCATTCCAAAGCTCCTCGGCGGAACCCATCACCAAGGGCGAGTGGGTTGAGGCAATGATTTGGACGGAATCCAATTCCTGTCCAGCCAGAAGTGATCGGATGGCTTCGTGCAGCGCGGGAAGGAAAATCCGCTGCCATTTGGGATGGAGGTGGGCTTCCATCTCGTCAAACAGCAGAACCATGCGCCGTGCGGGTTCCTCGCGACGCTTCTCCGATGCAATCTGGTGCTCTTGCCATGCCCACACCAACAAGTAGGCCAATGCCAACACCCGCTTCATTCCGGAAGCGGCAAGCGTGACCGGAATTTTTCCGTATGGCATGACCAAGGTGGGGATGTCCGTGGTGCCCAATCCAACACGCTCACCCTCGCCGATGCTCAACGCTTCGCTATCATCGGGTGAAAGCCGCTTCAAGACGTTCTGCAACATGGCAAAGGCTCCGTTGTTCTTCAGCCTCCAGTTCTCCACATCACGGAGCATGCCATTGCATATGATGTCTTCGGTTCTGACCGCGCCCAGGGGAAATCCATTCCAGACCTCTGCTTTGGTAAATTGGAAGGGCGGCGTCTTTTCTCCCTTCTCGTCACGGTCTAGCCAGTAATTCCGAGCGGGATCCCATAAGGAAAATCCCCCGTCGATCCGGGCATAGAGAACGATACCGGGCATGGTGCGTCTGCCTTTTTTCGTTCCCTTCCATTTTTGGGACTCGAAGGAGAATTCCGTCGTTCCCTCCGTATCTCCCCCCACTTTGCCACGGCTTCCCCATGTCATGACAGGCGGATCGCTTTTGGGAATGTGCGCCGCTGGATGGAATTCCCGACCATCCGCCCAAGTCTGGGTCAGCGCATACCAACAGGCATCCAGAAGGAAGGTCTTTCCCAATCCATTGTCACCTGTGATGAGGTTCAATCGTTCGCCAAAATCCGCTTCAAGTTCAGGAGCGGGACCGATTTGGTGAAGTCTAAGAAAGGAGATCATGGTGGTGTCGGATGGAGATTAGTGAATGAGAGAGTCGGGGTCAAACCTGCGCTTGGAAGGCTTCTCACAACCGCCCCAGGCCCTTGAGCGTCTCCAGAATTCCCTCGATCTGATCGGTGCGTTTTTTGTTTTTGCGGCCGAAGAGGGAGGAGAGTGTTTCGGGGTCAGGAGTTGCGACACTTTTGTCGTAAGCGCCGATGAGTTTGCGGAGGATGGCGACTTGGTCGGGCAGGCGGTCGGGCCAGGTCAGCGGGGAAGAGGGGGAGATTGACGATTGAGGATTGTTGATTTTGGATTTTTGATTTGAAGAGGAAGGGTCCGTGCCTGCGAGGGTGGCTTGGATCGGTTGGGGCGCGGCGGAGGCCGGATTCTGATAGTCAGGCCGCAGCCAGCGGATGAGGCCGCGCTTTTCTTCGGCGGCGCGCTCGTGGTTGAGGGCGACGAGGCGACTCAACAGCTCTTCCCGTGCTTGCTCTTGTCTTGCGTCTTGTGTCTTGAAGTCTTGTGTCTCGACCGCCAGGTCGCTCCAGCCATACGCTTCCAACACGGCGGCATCGAGTTCGTCGTGGATCTGGCGGAGCACGGTGACGAGGCCTTGGTCGTGGATTTGCTTTTCCTTGGAGGTGAGCGGCTCGCCGCTGCGGAGCTTTTCGAGCACGTTATACATGCCGGTGAGCGTGATGCTGGGATGTTGCTCCTGCTGCCGCTTGCGGTGCGAATCGAGCCGCTCGCCGAGATCGCGAATGCGCTGCTTGAGTGGGGATTCTTCGAGCGCGGGGAATGGGAAGGGTTCAAAACAATTGGATTTGATGTAGCGCGGGCGATTTTCGAGGGTGCCCCCAGTAGCGAGTGTCCAATGAACGTGAACAGCGCTGGATAAAACACCAAGAATCCAAGCGTCATCATGAGCGATATTAACCAAGGCGTCGTCAGGTAGAATTGACTTGTCCAGAAACGTGAAGAAGCGATGTTTGCTGGTTACAACTGTCGCAACATAACGAGACAGCCCCGCCAGTTGCTCTCGGAGTTTTTTATTGGGTTCTCCAAATGCCCACCACGTTGTCTTTCTCCCTTCGCGAGCATTTTGATCACGCTCAGGTTTGACGTGAATGAGAAGATGTTGATAGACGCCCGGATGTTTTGTTTGCAGGTCTTTGATCGCAAATGGGAACGCGTCGATGACCATGACCCCACGCGGACGGTCAGTAATATCTTTGCCGTGTCTATATTTCCAAATGACGGGATCTTCGTTTGGAGCAGAGGAGTTTAATAAGGTTTGAGCGACTTCGGGCGTGACGATGAAACCAGCCCCGAAGAGGCAGAAGCCACGATTGGAAAGATTTCCATTAGAGGCGAGACCTTTGCATGAATTCAAGTCTGCACCGATTTGAAGATTGGGAGCAATAAGTCCCCCAATACTCGCAAGAGTCACCTCGTTTTCGCCGTCATCACGGACTTGCTCGGTGAGAACCTTATCGAGCACGCCTTCGGCTTTGCCGGGGGCACCGACGGTCAGGGCTATTCGGACGGCGGCCCCGTCGGCGGAATCAACCCAGGGGTGATCGGCGATGGCATAGGCGAGGTGAAGCTGTTTTTTCGTGTCGGCGAGAAAGGGCTCGATGACGCGGCGGTTGAAAGCCTGATGTATGGAGTTGGTGGTGATAAAGCCGAAGCGTTTGCAGCGCCCTTGCACGACTTCCGCAGCGGCTTTTTGCCACCAGAACATGACGAGGTCGGCGGACTCGGGGACGTCGCCTTTCCACGCTTTGCGGAGAGCTTCGGTGTAGCCGTCGCCGAGGGCGTCGCGCATGCGTTTCGTTCCGATGAAGGGCGGATTGCCGACGATGTAGTCGGCCTGCGGCCACTCGGCGCGGCGGGGATTGATATAATCGAAGAGCGCGATGGTGGCGGATTCGTCCGGGACTTCCTTGCCGGTGACGGGGTGGGTCTTGGTGGTGTAGCCGTTCCAGATCGTGAGGATTTCCCCGCTGACAGGATCGCGACGGGGAATTTTTTCGTCATAGGCGAGCACGGCGTCCTGCTGGCGGATGGTTTGGGTTTTCGGGAGCAGCGGGCGGTCGCCGGTGTCGGCCTTGCCGGTGGTTTTGCGCTGCCACTGGAAGTAGCCGATCCAGAGCACGAGCTGGGCGATGGCGACAGCGTTGTGGGAGAGTTCAAGGCCGAGGAATTGCTCGGGGCGGACTTTGTATTCGTTCATTTCGAAGGTGGCGTCACCACCGAGGGCGGTGATGAGTTCGAGGACTTCGGCTTCGAGGCGTTTCAGGTGTTCGAGGGTGACGTAGAGGAAATTGGCGGTGCCGCAGGCGGGATCGAGGACTGTGATTTTGCAGAGGTGGCGGTGGAAGGCGGTGACGAGTTTAAGGGCCTCGGCATCGTTCTTTTTGGCATCGGCACGGAGCTTGGCGGCGGCGGCTCCGGTTTGTTTGGCGAGATCGGAATTTCCGGCTGCGAGGTGGGTTTTGGCCTCGGTTTCCTTATCATCGGCAGCGTCTTCGGCGGCTTCGGCCTCGCGGTGGAGATTGGCAGCTGCGATGCGGGTGGCGTCCCATTCTTCCCGCAGCGGCTCGATGATGGTGGGGCGGATGAGGCGCTCGACGTAGGAGCGCGGGGTGAATTCCGCGCCGAGTTTGTGGCGCTCCCGGGGATCGAGCGCGCGGACGAGCAGGGTGCCGAAGATGGATGGCTCGACGGCGGACCAGTCGGTGCTGGCGGCATCGGTGAGCATGGCAAGCTGGACCGGGGAAAGCGGGAGGGCGGTGGTGTTTTCAAACAGGCCGCCATTGAAGCAGGCGATTTCCTTGAAGAGCAGGGCGCTGTAGGCGGTGCCGGTGGCCATTTCCTTCCACAACGCGGAGACGAGCACGAGGAAGCCGTGGGGCGAGGCTTTGACTTGATCGAGCAGTTTCTTGAAGCCGTCCTCGGGCAGCAGGCCGATGTCTTCGGCGAACATGGTGAAGAGGCAGCGCTGGAGAAATCCGGCGATGACGCGTGGGTCGTGTTTGTCGGCTTCGAGGGACTTGGCGAGCTTGGCGAGGCGGCCGGCGATGTCGCGGGTGACCTCGGCGGCTTTCTTGGTGGGATCGAGCGAGTAGGGATCGGTCCAGATGGCGCGGAGGGTGGCGCGGTGTTTTTCCTGGCGGAGATCGGTGAGGAGGATGCGGTGGTTTTTCGGGTCCGGGAAACGCTCGTAATGGCCGCCGGTGCCGGAGAACTCGGCGTAGAGATCGATGCTGTAGCCGACGTCGCAAACGAGGAGAAACGGCGGGCGGCCTTCGGCGACGGGGAGTGAGGTGATGTAGCCGCGGCCTTGGTGGAAGGCGCGTTCGAGGGCGCGATCGAAGGCGGCGGTGCCGCGCTTGCCGTGGCCGGATTTGGTGGCGGTGGGTTTGGCGAGCTCGTCCGGAGAGGCTTCGACGGAGGAGCCTTGTTTGGTTTCGTTGACGAAGTGGCGGGCCTTGTAGAGGTCGATGTAGTTGGTGGAGGTCGTGCCGTCGGGGTTCACGCGGGTGATCGCGCGGTCGAATACGTAGAGGTTCTTCGCGGGATCGGGCGAGGTGGGATCGGGGCGCGGGACTTCGAGGATGTCACAGAGTTCGGAGAGGAACATCTGGTAGTTCGCGCGCTCGGCGGCACCGGACTTTTGCCAACGGGAAATGAAGGATTCGATGGGTGAGAAGGACATGACCGCTGCTTGGATGGCATTCCAACAGCTTTACACCGGCGAGGCAAGGGCAGGTGCGGAAAATTGCCCATGCTCACAGATCAATGACACATTCGGATTGTTGAATGAGTCCTTGGACTGCAATATCCACACGTAAATCCAACAATCCTTCGTGGCGCATGAAAGTCAGGATAGGAGTCGGCGGAAGTGGTTCAACCAGTGAGTAGAGGCCGTCCCAAAAAAAACGAATATTGCAAGGTGGAACGCGCCCATATGGGAAGATTTTATAGGACACAAAGCCAAGCACTTTCACGGTCAAGTTACGAAAGCAGCCTCGATAAGTTCACCCTATTCTCAATCCATCAGGCCCATCGAACCCTCTTCCTCCACCTATCGATACGACTTCGGCGGGTGGAATTCTTCATCTCTGCTTCGGAGGGCTTTGAACGCAGTGGGAGATTCTTTCCGGAGTTACGGATCTGTAGGGCCAGAGTCGGGGTTCCGAGGTGGTCGATTGTGGTGGGAGAACTGGATTCTTCGGACGGCAGGCCAGCGTCTGCCAGACATTGACGGGCGGGCGTTTGGAGATGCTTACCCGGACTTCATGGCAGACTTCAGCAAGCCGCGCATTTTCCGCACTTGATTGTAGCGGATTCAAAACGACTCGGAAGTGATAGCTCACGCACCGCAGCAAGGCCAGCAAACCGATGCCACCGGGCAAGACCGCGGCTGGCTCCGGCACGCTGTTGAGCTTCAATGTTGCGTTTGCATTCTCGGAATAGATCCGGGTGACATTGCGGCTTGAGTCCCCACCGGGATTGAGCCGGAAATCCATAACACTCCGGGAAGGCGGCCACACCCGTAATTTCATCGGAATTCCAGACTCACTCTCAAGCGATAGAATCGGGCGATTCCGGAGAAACCCGGTTCGCAGGTAACACTTTGTCCGTTTGCGGAAATTTCGGAATACCCCGGCACCTTTTGCCAAGAGTCCCGGTCCGACAGATCGCCCGTGCTCTCGATGTCATAACTTCGGGTGACGCCGGCGTATCCAGGTCCCGCCGCCGGGGTGGCGATGAATTCCAGCACCGGCGGTCCGGAGCTGCCCGGAGTTATGGAAAGAGCCGGAACGTTGTCCGGGATGTTGGGATTGCTGCCGAGCACGTATTCGTCCCGGTTGAGGCGGCCGTCGCCATCAGGGTCCATACCGTCCGCGCCGTCGCCGGAGTTGCTGGTGTCATCGAAGTATGCATAGCGCCATGTCTCCAATGGCGTGCCGGTTACTGTGACCGTGAAATCGGACACGGCGGTCAAATCGCCATCGCTAACCGTAAGGGTGATCGTCGAGGAGCCCAGGCGTTCGGTCAGCGGTGTGATGCTAACCGTGCGATCCGCGCCGGCGCCGCCTAGCTTGATGTTTTCCAGAGGTACCAGCCAGGTTTCGGAGGAAACCGCAGTTACGATCAGAAGTGCCGTATCGGTCCGGCTGTCACCAACCGTAAATGCTAACGGACCGGTGCCGGCATTCAAAGCAAGGGATTGGGCGGATACCTTGGAGATCGTCGGCGGAGTGTTCGATTCCCTCGCGGTATAGGTGATCACCGGCCGTGTCTCCGAAGGACCGGCAGTGATGCCGCCCTCCGACATGGTGAGGGTGGCGCGATTGATACCAATTTTCGGACCGGTGGTATTGATCCGAAGAAAGACATGGTTTCCGGCACCCTTTCCTGCCTGATAGGCCGCGTTCAGATAGTTGCCGAGAGCGAGATTTCCTCCGGCATCGGTATTGATGCGTCCGAACACGGTGGTGTTATTAAGAACATTCGCCTGAAGCAGGGTCGCGTCCGAGGAATCCATGGCGGACGTCTGGCCGTAATAGTCGCTCCCGTTGACCGCCGGGGTGTCGCGGCGGCCGAGTCCGTAAAGGTCGTTCGGTTTCAACGTCCCGGTTTTTCCCGTGTACTGAAAGGCAAAGGAAGCGGTGCCGAAGGGATTGGCAACCGGGCCCAGGTCCGGTAGTTGGAAAACAAATACCAGACAACGGTCCACCCACGGATCGGCCCCACCCGTGCCTACGAGCGCTGACACCGCGGTGCCGCTCTCGAGCACGCCGTCCTCCTTGATGCCCGTGTCCGTGGGACGACTGATCATCACGCCGGAAATATCATACGAAGGATTCACCGTCAGGGTGAAGCTGGTGAATGTGGTTTCCGTGCCATTGCTCACGCTGAGACGGATTACGGAAGTTCCCAATAGGTTGGCGAGCGGCGAGAGCACCACCCGGCGGTTTTCCGCGGTGCCGGATAATGCGATGCCATCCACCGGGATCAATGCCGGGTTCGAGGAACTCGCGGTTACTGCCAGCGATCCGGCGGGAACCGACGGATCTCCCACGGTGAATGGAATCGGAGCGGAGATATTGTTCATCAGCAGACTCTGGTCGGAAACCGCGGATATGTCAGGCTGGGTCCGGGAGATGAAACTAACCGGGGCATTCGAAGTGATCATCGGTTCCCGACCGGATGCGAAGTTCGCGTTCGCCTCGGTGTTCGCTCCGGTAACGGACACTATGCCAAGCCCCCGGTATTCCAACCTCGACCCCTGTCCCATGTATAAAGATCCTGAAAAATCGCCGTTGTCCGTTACAACCGCAAAGCGCCCGGTGAAAGAGAGCCCGATGGAGGAATCCGCATAGGTGTCCGCCGCTCCGGGATTCGAAAGCACATATTGCACAATCTTCATTCCGGCTACGAAGCTTTCCACCTTGAGGCCAACGAGCGCTCCGTTTTTCTCGATTTTCGTAACGTTTTTCACACTGCCCGCAACTCCGAGGTGCGGTTCGAACACTACCGCAAACGGGCGGTTCCACGCCTCTCCGTTCTGCCGCACCACCAGCGCGGGAGCGCGCTTGGAATCATACAAACCGGGAGCTTCCACGATTTTCGGAGTGGTGACCTTTGAGTATTCCCGGCCGGCGGAACCGGGTATGTGAAGGTCCATGAACGTCTGTCCCGCCGGAAGCGCTGCCGTGAACCGGGCCGTCACCGAAGCGGCGGTGGATGCGGAAACCTCGGTGTCCTCGAAATAGCGCCACCCCGGCTGCTTGTTCGCATCGCCGATGTCAGTCTGGAAGCGCCCCGGCTGGCTGGTCAGTGGAAGCGCTCCCGCCGATGTCGATAGCGCCACACCGTCCGCCACATTTCGATAGATATAATCATGAAACTCACCGGGCCGGGAGGAATCCGAGCGGAAAATATCGACATAGTAGCCAGTCGTCGGGGAGGTGCGGACAATGGAGAGCGTGCGTTGCTGGGTGGCTTCCGCGAGCGTGCCCTTGTCATCCTGGAAAGTGGAACAAGTGAAGGAATGATCGGCAGAGACGGGGGTCTGGAAAGGCTGCGGCTCCATGGCGGCCACTTGCACCGTATTGATCGCGAAATTCTTCCAACCACCTTCGCCCCGCGACGCGCCATTGACCACGACCGTATTGTTGGCCGCGAAAACACGGTAATAGTTTTCGTTCTCTATGGCGCCGTAGGAAGTTCTCCCGCTCTTCGCCCCCAGCACCTGGCCAATCCCATAAAGCTCCATGCTCATGCCGCTGGCGTGGCTGTGGATGTGGCCCGCCCCGCCGACGAAACACATCAGGCCGTTGATCACATTGTTCGAAGGTGACGGATTTCTTTGCAACGCGACTCCCGCGAAGGGTAGTACATCCGTGCGCGGAATCTCCAGCGCCACGCCGGGGTCCGGGATGGTTGGATTGAACCATAACAACTGAAGCGGCTCATTGTGGCGACCGAGATCCGCATACTGATCCAATGCTGAACGGTTGTATGCCCCCGCGGCGATTCCGCCATTGATCAAGGGTCCGTAGAGATTTGCAAGGTCCGTCAATCCGCGGTCCCTCGCATGCCGATAGACCACCTCGTAGCTGGTAAATGGCTGACCCTCGGTGTTACGGTGACCGTCTCCGAACGAGATTTGCTCGCCATTCGGATAACGCAAATAACTGGCGCGGGAGAGGCTCTTCGCCAAATTCGGATACGTATTGAAAAGGGAAAGTGATGGATCGTAGCGCTCGAGCAGTACCATTAGAAACGTGTCGTTCTCACCGACTCCGTTGGAGTATTGGAGGGATTCCGGCCAGATGTCGCCTTCCCGCACATATTTGGCGGCGTCCTTCCGGAGCGAATCCTGCCGCGAGGCACCAGTGACGAGATAAACCTGCAGCGCGGCCGCGCGCTCGGCGGCGTCATTCAGCGCGAGCAGATTGTTCACCATGCAGGTGGCCATCAGCGACGACCAGTTCGAGCCGCTCTGCCCGTGGTCGCGGACTGTCTGATAGAATTTCCGGAACACGAATTGGGCGTTGGTTTCGGAAAATGCGACCATCCCAGCGGCGGGCACGCTGTAAACTTGGTGGGTCTGCAGATAGGAATAGAGGAAATCATGGATGATGGGAAGCTGGGTTCCGGTGACCCGCGCTTCCAAAAGCAGATCGTCTTGAAATAGCCAGCCACCGTTGGCGACACTGGTCGAAACCGGCAGCGGGACGAAGGCCTGCACCGAGTTGAATAGGATGTCAGCGGCGCACCGCGCGTATTTCTCGTCGCCCGTGAGATAGTATAACACGGCGCAGTCCACGCCGGTGTTGAACTTGCTTTCGGCGGGTCCCCTCACTTCCGATTCGGTGGCGGTGGTGCCGATCGCTCTGAAAACGGGAGGCGATTGATTCCAAAATATGGGAAGCTGGCGCAGGAAGGAATCGCGGTTGGACTGATGGCTTGTGACAGCCGCCGCGACGCGTGAGATCATCCTATTGTAAACGCTGGTCGCCCATGGGTTCGCGGCGATCTTGGCGAGAATGGCGTTTTTGTCCGAATTTCTCACCCAGATGAACGGGCGTGTCGTGCCCGCGTCCTGAACCGTGATCTTGCCGGAATTCACCGTGTTAGCGGCGCTGCCGAGGGCGGAGATACATGCATTACCAGAACCTCCACCGGTGAATACCGCGCTTTTATCATCGGCCGATGGAATCAGATCTCCCGGAACCACCGAGCCGTTCACCTCCGCCAGAGTCCAGCCTGTCGGAACATTTGCGATAAAGGCTCCTCCCGCATCGCGGGCAATGGCATAACCGGTCACCGTGGCCCCGGTGGCAAGCAGCTTCGCCGGGAGAGCGCTATTGGCACTGCCATCGGCGGCGGCTTCCACCCGGATTGTGTGATACGAGGCGGCCGGTCCCAGCAGGTCTCCGAATCCGGTGGCCAGTGCTAGCGAATCGATCGTCACGCGGTCATTGCCATTGGCACCCGCATCCGGGCTTTTCAGGTTTTCGACACGAATGTTCAACGACGAGATTTCCGAAACTCCGGAGTCGGCGACAAGCTGGCAATTGCCATTGGGGAGGTCAGTCTCGGAGGTGGTGCCCGGATTGATCCAAACGGTGATCTTGTTGTAGTTCGAGGAGGACGCCTTTTCCAGCTTGGCGAGCAGATGGCGGACTGTGGAGTTGCCCGTGAAATTGGAAAACGCGCCGGCTACGGGTGATGCGGTTCCATTGCGAGCCATCACGCCGAAGGTTGTGGGAAGTCCGCGATAACCGAAGTTGAAGCCCTTGTCAGCGTCCGCGGCGCTGTCGGTAAGGTGAAGCGCGATGGTGTCGTTGGTATTGAAATTCCCGGATCGCCAGGTGATCGCAAACCGCGCATAGAATGTTCCGGTCTGCGGAACGGAGAGCGCGCGGGTAATGGCGATGCCGGTTTTCCCGGCCGTGCCGCCCCCGGCCGGCGGATAGAAATCCACGGCTCGCGCTCCGCCGGAAACCCATGATCCGCCCGCCGGTGCGAAATCAAGCGCCCCGGTCCCAGAGGTATCCGAAACTTCGGTGTTTACGCCAGTTAGAGATCCGGCGGTCCATCCTCCGGACCAACCGAGGCCCGCCCCTCCCTGGCCGGCAAGAGCTCCGGACGGATAGGAATCGAAATCGTCCGAGGCGATCAAGCCGGCGGACGCCGGCGTCAGGAGCAGCAACGCGGCGGCAAGCAAGCGGATCAGGAAAAACGATTTCATGAGAAGCCAAGGTTTCAGTACGGGTTCGAGGCGGAGCACTCCGGAACATGCGCGGCACGAGGAATCGCCGCCAGCCCGGAAATCGGCCGAACCCGGGGAGTCCGGACGCGGTCCGTTCGGTCCGCTCCTGTGTTTACACGAAGTTTGGTTACGTGTTGCCGACCTTTCAGGGCCACCACATTTCCCTCACGCAATTTCCTCCTACCTCGAATGCTATTGATTCAGGCCGAGCCGAACCAATGGATCCTTGGGAGTGGCTGAATGATCGGTCCTCCGAATTGGTTCAATCGGCCGAGTTTGCGATGTTTGTTTAGTGAATTTCAGAGTCGGCGCGCAGCCTCGTTCTGCCTTCCCGCAGCAGACCGACCCATGTGACCGCGTAACCCGCGGCTGCAGCCACCAGTCCGTAGCTGACCCAGCGGATGCCGGTGCCGAGCACCGACAAGAGCATCACCGTCCCCACACCCAGCGCCAGCAATTGCAGGAGGCGCAAGGTCGCTCGATCCAGCGATTTAGCGAAAAACGGCAGCAGCGCGGCGGTCATGGCGAACGCCAGCACCATCCATCCCATGCCATGGGGGATTTCCGAACCGACGGTCGAAATCTGAAAGCCGGGAGCATTTTGCGGCAGTGTCATGCCGGGGATTTCTATCGGGAAATTTTCGCCCAACTGCTCGCGCATGCTCTCCATCGCGCGGCTCAATTCCTTGCCGGGCGACATGGTGAACCATGGGAAAAAGAATCCCGCCAGCACCACGCACGCACCGATGATCGTCAACCGCCGCGCCTCGGACAGCGGCTCCGGCGGGACCATCCCCGCGGGCTGGGACGCGCCCAGCGCATTGAGAAGTTCCGCGCTTTCCTCGACCGTAATCCGGCCGGCTTCCAGCATCGCCAGCACCTTTTCCCGCTCTCCGGCACCCGGTTCCGCCGGTATCGCCCTGGGGGAAATATTGTGCAGCGCCGGATATGCCAGTAGCAGCCCGAAGGTGAGGACCAGCATCAACGCCAAAGAGATATCGAATGCCAGCCACGCCATCACCGACACGACGCTGGCCATGATGACATTCGAGGGCGAAAGCCATGCCCGTACGCCCGCCCCGCCGGCGGCGAGTTCGGCGGGCGCCGTTTTCCCGCCGATCCACTTGCTGTAAAGCCGGATGACAAAGGGAACTCCGAAGGCGAACAACAGCATGATTTCCGCAATCCGCAGCACCCGCTCGTCGCCCCAATCCTCCATGGGAAGGCTAGTGGATAGGATGAGTCCCGCCACCATCACGCCGAGCCATGTGAACGCGAAAGCCATGATCGCCTGCGGGCGGGACAGTCCCGACGACTTCGAGCTGAGCAGCAGAAAACTTCCCGCCAGCGCGGTGGCGATGGAGAGCAGCACGAGCCACAGCGGCTCATTGTGAAGGGTGACCTTGGCGATGAAATTCAATGGAAATGGGGAGGACATGACGGACGGGATATTCAGGTTTGTTTGAGAAGCTGGGTCGCTTCCGGCACGGAGATTTCTCCGCGCTCCAAGCGTTCGAGGATTTCGGTGCGATCCGGCGGAGCTTGCCGGAGACCGAGCAGGACATTCACGGATTCGAGACGCTTGATGACCGTCGGGTAGGAAATCCCGAGTTCCTTCTCCACTTCGCGGATCGTCCCGCGGCAGCGGAGGAAAATGAGCACGAATTCCTGCAAATCCGCCGGCAGCCGGAACAGCGCCGGGATCGGCAAATGGGTGTCGATCGTCGTCGCACAACCGCAGCAGCCCAGCCGCCGGACTTCCAGATCGCCATCGCAAACCGGACACCGTGCGACCATCCGTGCATTCGGTATGGATTCATTTCCCATCGGATTTCTCCGCGGAAGTTATTGATCCTGCAAATCGACCTCAAGATTATTAAGCAGGGAATTGAGTTATTTAAGTTCGGAAACGGCGGGTGTTCCGGCAATTCGGAGGTTCTCTGGTGGGGGAATGTTTTGTCTGGGTAGGGAATGCACCACGAATCTCGCGACTCTTACGAATGGGAAGCGGGGCGGCAGACGGTGCTTTGGGGTAACGGATTTCCTGTAGTTCCCGGTTCGCTAAGTTTGAAGGAATTGCGAAGCCATCGCGAGGGTTGTCAGAATTCCGGACGGGAATCGCGTGGCGGACTGCCGAGAGCGGTTTCTCCAGAAGCGTCCTGCTACTCCGCCGGGATGGCGGTGGCGGATAGGCGGAGGAAATTCCGGGGGCCGGCGGGCAAGGTGAATTTCCATGCATCGGTGGCCCCGGAAACAGGGATGACGGGGAGCGCGCAGGACCACGGCGCGGTGCCGCGTTTCACGGCGAAGGTGCTCCAGTCGCGCGTGTTGCCGCTGATTTCCGCATGGTAGCGGGCGCCGGGTTTGGCTCCGCCTGGGAGGTCGATCTGGAACCGCGGGCTGCCTGTTTCTGTGAAAGCGCGAGGCAGGCCAGCTCGCTCGGCTGGGGTGATGGCGGCAGGCGATGCCATGCCAAGCGACCAGGCGAGGAAATTGGAGAGGCCGTCGCCATTGGCATCGGCGTCAGGATTCGCGCCGCCGGACCAAGAGTTGTAGGCGGAGAGGAGATCGGCGGAGTAGGAGACGTGGAGGCGGAAGTAAACTGTTGCTACGAGCGTGGCCGCGGTGCGGACCGAATGTCGGTCGAGCGAGCCTTTTAGAATGGTATCGGTGACTTGGATGCCGGCGCCGGTCCATTGGTTGATGCCGAGCTTCACCGCCGCGGTCTGCCAGGAGTTCATGCCGTCGCGGGAGCGCTCGATGACGTAGCGCAAGTCGGCGCGGCCGAAGCCGAAATCGGGTAGAACCATAGAGACGCCCTCGCCGGGGAAAATCGGCTGCGGAGCAGGGTATGGCTGGCCGGGCGCGGTGCCG
Organism: Verrucomicrobiales bacterium; assembly: GCA_038235225.1. Taxonomy (GTDB): domain Bacteria; phylum Verrucomicrobiota; class Verrucomicrobiia; order Verrucomicrobiales; family Akkermansiaceae; genus Luteolibacter. Next base: position 14,097 of record JBBSUD010000025.1, on the reverse strand, counting down.
TTCCGCGCATCGATGCCGAGGGCGTAAGCGAGCAGGTTCGGCAGGCCGAGCGGATTGGCGACGCTTTCCTCCAGCGATTCCAGCGGCGTGAGTCCATAGGCGGCGGCCCAGGTCGCGTAGCTGGAAATGGGAGCGCGGGCGGCGATTTGGACGGTGAGCTGAGCAGTAGTGGATTGGCGCGAAGTCGCGGCGGTGAGCGGGATTTGGTAGGTGCCCGGCGCGACGCCCCAAGTGCCCCAGATGAGGGTGCCGCGGCCGCTTCCGGGCACGGCGGAGAAGGATGGCCAGCCGCCGGCGAGGGCGGAAAGGTCGGCGGTGATGGTGACCGGTTCGCCCTCGGGATCGGCGGCGACGATTTCGTAGCGAGAGACGCCGTCAGTCTTCCAGACGAGTGCCGGGAAGGTGGCGAAGGCGGGCGGCTCGCCGGGTTTTTTCAGGACGGAAATATTCAGGAAACGGGTCGCCACGCCCTCGGGTGTCTGGTCGTCGTAGGCTTGGACGGAAATCGAGAACGACTGGTCCTCGGCGGCGTCGCCGGGCGTCCAGGAAATCGCGCCGGTCACCGGGTCGAGCGCGATGCCGGCGGGTGGAGTGCCACCGAATCGGTAGCGGACGACTTGCGCCGGCTGGTCGCCATCTTCGGCGATGAGGGTGAGGCTGAGTGTCTGGCCGACATCGATCTCGTAGCTGCCGGGGTCTGCCAGGACCGGTGGCGAGTTGGTATCGGTGACTTGAATGGTGACGGTCTGCGAGGCGGTGAGCGGGATGGGGTCCGAGTCGGTCACGGTGACGACGACTGTGACGGAAGTGCCGCCGTCCGCCTCGCCGGTGACCCAGCGGAGAAGGCCGGATTGCGCGCCGACGGTGACGCCGGGGTGCGGCGAGGAAATCGAGAACCGCAGGCCGGAGTTCGGGCCGTCGGGGTCGTCGGCCATCATTTGGTAGGAAAGCGTCGTGCCCTCGGTGATGACCAGCGGCCCGGCGGCGGCGAGGGTGGGCGGCAGGTTTTCCAAGGTGACGGTGGTCGTGGCCTCGGCGGTGATTTTCGCGAGCTCGCGATTTCCCGCAGCATCGGTGGCGATGCTGTAAAAGCGGTAATTTCCGCCGAGCTGGCCGGTGTAGAGCGCGGAGGTATTGGCGGTGTTCTGGAGCCACGGCTGGAACGGCCCGCCATTGACCGAGGCGAAAATATCGTAGCGCGCTGCGTCCACGCCGGACCACGCGACCTGGAAGAAACTGCCGCTGGTGGCAGCGAGCGGCGCGACCGAGCTGGTCGGCGGCGTCACGTCCGGCGGCTCGACGACGGCGTAGGTGAGCGTGTAGCTGCCGGTGCTGTCGCGGTCGGTGAGGTGGAGCAGATTCTCGTAAATCGGGCGCTTGCCGAGGCCGATGAAGGTGCGATCGGTCGCCCAGACATTGACGTCCAGCGGGATGGCAAGGCCATCCGAGCGGACGCAGGAAACGAGCCGGAACGCGCCATTTCCCGGATCCGGGATGCGCAGGTAGCCCCAGCCCGCGCCGAGGCCGGTTCCGGTGAGCATGACGGTGAGATTTCCCGCCGTCGGCGCGGTCGTGGTCGCATTGAGACTGACGGAAACGGGCTGGACGCTGCCGTCGCTGAGGTGGATCTCGTCCGGCAGGTCGAGCACGTCGAAGGTGTTGTTCACGAGGAAATCCGGCAGGCCGTCATCCAGCGCGCCGAGCGCCTGGACGACGTGAATGGTCTCGTAGATGTCCACGCTTTCGATCAGCGATGAGCGCTGGCCGCCGAGGTCGTCGAGGTGCTCGAACTCGGCCGAGTAGTTCAGGAAAAGCCCTTGCAGCGTGGAGGTCATGAGCCAGCGACCGACCTTGATCTGCCCGGGCGCGAGATTTCCGAAATCCGCAGTGAGCCCCGGCGAGAGACCGACGCCGGAGACCTCGGTGGCGATGATTTTGAAGTCGATGAAGAGGCCCTTCTCGTTTTCCACGATTTCCGGCTGGCCGGAGGTGATCTTCAAATTCCTGGCCGTTCCCGCGCCGGTGTTCTGGATCATGACGCCGAGCGAAAACGGGATCGACGGCTCGATCGGGTCGGTGTGCGGATCGTCCGAAAACACGTCGCGCTGGTGGAAATACTTCAGCTTGAGATTCGGGTTCGGGAAGACGGTGATCGGCCGCGGCAGCATGGGTATGTTGATCGTCAGCCCTTCCTGCATGTAGCTCATTTTCCCGACGACCTGGTAAACCACCGGTTCCGTCGGCGCCGCATCCTGGCCGGGCACCAGCGTCCATTCCCACAGCCCGGTGGTGCCGCCGTCCACGGTATTGCCACTTGTCCCGGTCAGCCGCGGGCCGTCGATCCCGAACAGCGCGGTCGCGTCGAAGCCGGCCGCATCCAGAATCTTGATGTCCACCGTCACGTTTTCCAGCGGTGTGGGGGCGGAGTTCTCGATGGCCAGCGACGCGGCGAAGGCATCCCGCGTCATCACGGCCTCTTGCTCAGTGCGCAATTTCACCCGCGCGCAGACGCCACCGCCGGAGGAAAGGAAGGCGAACATGTCCCGCAGCGCCGCGCCGAACGCGCCGACGGGATCGTCGAAACCGGCGGCGCGCACCTCGTCGAAGGCGGCGACGATGCGGATGGAGGCCTCTTTCAGCGAGCTGTCGGTGATGAAATCGTCGCTCAGGCCGGCTGGCACGGCCGAGATTTCGAAAATCCCCGCATTCCAGTAGTCAATCGTGCGGTTCCAGCGGGCGATCAGCGCGCTGACCAGCGGCGGATTCGCCTGGCCGATGACTGATGCGAGCAAAGCGGCGCTTTCCGCGGAGTTGATGTGCTTGGCGTCGAGATCAGCGCCCGCGAAGGTCGTTTTGTAGAGCGCGAAGAAGTCCTGGATGCCCTCGGTTTCCATCATCACGCGCCAGGCGTCATCCCCGAGCATGGCGATCTCGAAATCGACCATCGCCATGACGCTGTGGCCGCGCTGCTCGAAGGTCTGAAGGATATCGGCATAGCCGGCACGACCGCCGAGACCACCACCCCCGCCACCAGCCCCACCCCCGCCGCTCGCGCCAGAGCACTGAGCGATGTCGATGAAGCAGTTCACCGCGTTGCAGGCATTTCCATACGGCGTGAAGCCACAAGCGCAGCCGAGGACGGTCTGGACCACGTCGATGAAGCAGTCCGAGGATTTGGTGGCCGCATCGGAGCAACCTTGATAGGTGCCGCCGGCAGCGTAGCCGCAGGTGAAGGCGGGATTCGGGATGAAACCGATGCCGCAGTCCAGCAGGGCCTTGAGCACGCAAGGATCGCAGGACACCACACCGCCGCCGGCGACCACTACCGTGCCGCCGGTGCCGCCCGGGCCACCCGTGACGCGGACCGTGCCGCCGCTGCCGCCCGGACATGGGCCGCCGCTGAAGCCGACGCCCGCGACGCCGTGGATTTTCTTGTCACCGCAGATGTAGTCCCACGCCGCTAAGCCGCTCGGGCCGCAATCGTGCGAGCGTCCGACGCCGTTGAGATTGCGGATAGTGATGGGCACGGTGAGCGAGCTTTTCGCGGGCAGCCGGCCGAGTTTGCCCGCCAGCGCGGTGATTTCCCAGTCCAGGCTGGAGTTGAAATTCAGCGCGACGTCGTCCGCGGCGATCAGGCCGTGGTTGGTGATGGTCATGTCGATCTGCGTGACCTCCTGCGTGAGCGCCGCGAGGTCGATGTAAGACGGCTCGATGGTGACGACCGGCGCGGGGACATTCGTCTCGAACTCGGTCTCAATGACGATCCGGTAGCGATCCAGGATTTCCGTGGGCACCACCGACCACGTGTAGGTCACCGTCTGGCGCTGGAGAAATGCCGAAATCTCATTGGTCACGCCCGGTTTCACGAAAATCGTCTGGTCGAAGCCGCCATGTTTTTCCGCGCTGGCTTTGATGCGGTAGTAGCCCTCGCGCAGTGCGGGAAATGAAACGACGCCGTCTGCGCCGGACACGCCGCTAGCGGTTTCCACGCCGGTGAGCGGGTCGCAGACTTTCACCGTGCAGCCGGCGAGCGGCGGCGTGCCGGAGGCGAAATAGGTGTATTCGTCCTCACAGCGGACGACCAGATCGCCCTTCGCCTCCGACAGCGCGCGGAAGGAAAAAGGCACGGTGAGCGTGTTGTCGCTGGCGGCGAGCTGGAGGTTCCCGGTCGCGAGGCCGAGCGGGAATCCGACGGGCGGATTAAGCTGAAGTGTCACATTCGCCGTGCCGCCTGGCGGGATGGAGGCGATCGGCGAGCCGCTGCTGGCAGTGAGCCATGGGAAAACCGGCGGTAAAAGGATGCTGACCGGCCCGGTCGGCACGCCACCGTCGTTGCGGACGGTGAAATTCACAAAGCTCTGCTGGCCGGGGATCATGCCGCGTTCCAGCGGGCCGCCATCGCGGGCGAGGCGGCTGGTGTTATCGCGCGCCCGGACGGTGAGCGGCAGGTCGAGCGACGCGCCTTCCGGGCTGGCGATTCGCAGGAATCCGGACGCCTCGGCAGGCGCGGCGGCGGTGGCGGAAATGCCGTATTCCACGGTCGCTACTCCCAGCGGACCGACGCCGCTGCCACCGGTCTGGCTGCCGGAAATCGCGATTCCCGAGGAAAATCCGACGCCGCTGACGGTGATTTGGCCAAGAGGCACATTCGCCAGATTCGTGACCTGCAAGGTTCCCACCGTTTCCGGCCCGTCGCGCAACGGCTCGACCACGAGCACTGCCGGCACCGCCGAGAAACCAAGCAGCGTGAATGTGTCCTGCACCGCCGCGACCGCCACGCCGGGATGCGCCGCGCCGATGGTATAGACGCCGCCCTCGCCGGGCAGCGGGTGGAAGACCGCGCTGAAATTTCCTGCCGAATCGGTCAGCGCGGCAATCGTCCGCAGCGTGTCGCGGACGCGGAGCTGGATGTTTACCAACTTGAACGCCGCCGGACCGCCGCCGGGCGTCTGGGCGTGGCCGGTCATCGGCACGTCGGTCCCGCTCGGCGCGGTGTTGACGGCGGTGGAAACGGTCGCCGAGTAGGCGGGCGAGATTGTGAAAAGCGAGCTGGCGGCGGTGTTGTTCAGCTCCAGCGTTTCGAGGATTGCGCCCTCGGCATCGACTTCCACGAGGATGCGGTAGCCGCCGGATTCGCGCGGGGTGAAGAGGCTTTCGGTCCGCGCGAAGAAACCGCCGGCAGGCAGGCCGGCACCGAAGACGTAGCTGTTCAGCGGCGTGTCGTCCGCGCTGATGAGCGCGTCCCGCGAAAGCACAACCCTCACGCCGATCGGTCCCGTGATGCCGACGGTTCCCTGATTTTCAATCCGATACGAATACTGCGCGGTGGCCTCGGTCAGGGCGGCAGCCGGCGCGGTGACGTTCAGGACGGCGAGATCCGGGCGGTCGAGATCGGTCACAGTGAAGGCGATCTGCGCCATGGAAAAGCCGGTGGCAGACGCTGTCAGTAGGACCGGCTGATTGCCGTCCACGGTCCCGTCGTCCAGACCGGCGACTTGGAAATTCGCGGACGCCGCGCCCGAGGGGATCGAGACATTGGCCGGTGCGCTGGCCTCGCTGGCGTCATTGATTGCGATTTGGACGGCCAGCGCGGCGGTCGTCGGGCCGTTCCGCGAAACCGTGGCGGTGGTCGACTGGCCTTCGCGGATGCCGAGCTTGGAAATCGCCAGCGAGAGCGCGGGGCCGTCGTTGTCGGTCACCAGAATCGCGGCTTCCAGGCTTTCCGCGATCGTTTCCCCGGTAGAAACATCGAGGATCCGCGCGGTCAGAAATACCAGCCGGTCGCCGTCCGTCAGCGCGTTGTCCGGCGTTTCCACGACGACGCTGGCAGAGGCCGTGAATCCCGGAATGACGACCTGCGCAGGAGGCAACAGCGACCCCGGATTGCTTGAAACGAGGCGGACCGTGAACGGTGTGCCGGTGATCGGCTGGCGCTTCACGGTCACGATTAAGTCGCCCGGCGCGGAACCTTCGGCGATCGACGAGCGGTTCGCGGTGAGCGTCAGCGCCGGGCGGTCGTTGTCGAGAACGGTGGCGAGGACATTTCCCGAGGTGTAGCCGGACGCCGTCGCCGTGAGGATCACACCGCTGTCCGTCTCTGCCACCGTGTCGTCGATGGCGGTGACGATGACAGTGCGCGAGAGCTGTCCGTCGGCGAAGGAAACCGTGCCCGCGAAAGCGAGCTGACCCGCGATATTTGCCTGGATGGCGACCGTCAGGGGGCCTTGGCCGTGATTTCGAGTGACGGTGAGCGTCGATTGCGCGCCCTCGGTGAAAGCGGCGGGCGAAAGCGCGAGGGTGAGGATTTTCCGCAGTTCCACGCTCAGCGCGGCGGAATCCGGGCTCGTCCCGGCGGCGTTCGCGGCGCGGGCGGTGAGCAGGTTGATGCCGGGAACCAGCGTCGCCGGGACGCTGAAATTTCCTGCCGCATCCGCCGTGACCGGCCCCGCGATGGCGACGCCGCCGCGGCGGATCGTGACGGCTGCGCCGCGCTGGGCAGTACCGGTGAGGGTGATGGCCGCAGCGGTGAAGCGGTCGCCATTTGCCGGCGAGACGACGACCGGCGCGGCTGGCGCAAGCAGCTCCAGCGTGACCGGATGGACGCGCTGCGCGGTAACGCCACCGGGCGTGCGGACCAGCACGCGGAGGTCGTAATTTCCCGGCTGGAACGACTCGGCGGCGAGCGTGGCGGTAAGGCCATTGCCGGGGATGATGTCGTTCCCGAGCGAGACCTCGCTGCCGCTTGCTGGCTTCAGGAAAAACTCCGCGCTGGCGATGCCGTCCGCATCCAATGCGACGACGCTGAGCAAGTTGTCCAAGCCGCCAAGCACCGCGCCGTTGGCGATTTCCACGCCGTCCGCGGTGAATGTGGCGATGACCGGCGGCACGCGCAGGGTCCGAACGACCGGATCGGCCGGCCAAAACGACGGGTTGCCGGGTTGCGTGGCGGTGATTTCCACACTTCCGCCGCGCAGGATTTCCAGCTTCGGACTCCCCGAAACCGAAACGACCCGCGCCGTCGCGGCGGGCGTGGCAGCGAAGGCGACCGGCAGCCCGCTGGTCGCCGTTGCAGCGAGCGGCAGCGGCGAGGGTCCGGCGACCGGCTGTGGGAAGGAAATTGTCTGGCCCTGTTTGTTCGCCTGCACGGCGACGACCGCCGGGTTGCTGTCGCCCAGCGCATTGACCGCGGTGACGGCGAACCAGCGGTTTTGGACCGCGGCAAGATCGCCGAGCGTGGACTCGGTGGCGAGAGTCGTCGTCAGCGGCGTGAGGCCGGTGGTGGTGGTGAAATTTCCCGCCCCGTCGAAGACACGGTAATAAGATACGAGCGCGTTCGGCTGCACGGCGTCCCACAACGCGACGACTTGGCCATTCCGAAGCGTGAGGCGGAGGTTGGCGGGATTCGGCAGCCAAGTGGCGGCGTTGAGGAAAGTGCCGGGGCTTTCGTTTCCGAAAATGTCGATCGTCGCGATGCGGAACGCGTAGCCGGTGCCGGGTGCGAGGCCGGTTTTGGAGAAGGTCGTCTGCGAGAGTGGCAGATCGACCGGCGGGTCATTTGCGAAGCGGACGCGATAGTTCTGGATGAAGGCGGAGGCGTTTTGCGGCGGATCCCACGAGAAGCTCAGAGTCGTGGCGGTGCTGTGGCCCGCGAGGTTCGCGATTTCCCCGACGCCGGAAATTGACGCCTGCGCGGAAAACGAGCGCACCGCCGGATCGAAGCCGCCTAGCGCATCCACTGCGACGACGGCGAAATAGTTGATCGAGCCACCGGGCAGCCCCCCGAGCGTCTGCCGCAGCTTGCCTGCGGGGAGGCGGGTGAAAGGCGTCAATCCGGTGACGGTGTCGAAGAAATTGGCCGCGACATAGACGTCGTAGCCGATGATGTCGCCGACGGCTGCTTCGTTGTAGCTGGTGAAATCCAGCACCACCGCGCCGAAGGCATCGGTCGAGGTTTCCACGAAGAACCCGCTGCCCGCGCCGGTGACCGGCGGCGGCACCGCGGCGTCCGGGACGATGATGTCGTATTCTCGGGAAATCGCCTCGCGGGCCAGCGCGCCCGGTTCGCCGCCGACGGAAAGCGAGAACTCCCGAGAAATCACCTCCGGCGAGAGCACGTAGGCCGCGCCGTAGTTCACCGTCGGGAGGAAATTTCCCAGCGGGTCCACCGGCACGACCGCGAAAAAGTGGTCTGTGCCCGCGGCAAGACCGGTGAGCTGGATCGAGGTCGAGCCGCCGCCCGAGGTCGCAAAAGGCGTCAGGCCGGTGACACTGGAAATCGGTCCGGTGTCCGAGAGATAGATGTCGAACCGTCGGACCGGCGCATTCAGCCACTGATTGTAGCCCGACCAATCGAGCGTCGCGCGGTCGCCGCCGGGCGAGACGGTTACGTCGAAATCCGCGATGGCCGGCGGCGGCGCGGCGGGGACGATGGCCAGATCCAGCTCGCGCGAAATCACCTCGCGGTAGGGCGACGCGGTTTCCTGGCCGACGAAGAGCGAGAATTCCCGCGAGATCGCTTCCGGGGAAATCACGTAGGCCGCGCTGTAGCTGGCAAGCGGGTTGGCATTTCCAAGTGAATCGACGGCGACGATGGAGATGAAATGGTCGGTGAACTTCGTCAGGCCGCTGAGCGTCAGCGTCGTCGTCTCGCCATTCGTGGTGGCGACCGGAGTCAGGCCGGTCACGTCGGTGATCGGGCCAGTGTCAGACAAGTAAATGCGGAATCCGCCGATGTCTCGAAACAGGAACGGGTTATAGGCCGTCCAATCGAGCGCGACGGAATCGCCGGTCGCCGAAACGGTCACCGCCACCTTATTTACCGGCGGCGGCGGCGCGGGATCGGCGAGCGAAAGGACAAGTTCGCGCGAGACGACCTCTTTTCCCGCCAATCCTTTCTCCACGCTGAACGAGATTTCCCGCGAGACGACTTCGCCGGAATCGCTCCCAGCCTCCACATGCAGGGAAAACTCCCGCGAGATCACCTCGCGGTAGAGGTTCTGAGAATAGGCGCTGGAGCAGGCGAGGATGAAAAAGCAGACCGCTGCCAAGAAGCTCCCAAAATCAGGACGCGCCGCCCGGAGTCCAGCCTTCAGGCTGCTCCTTCGCGACCGGGACGATGAAGCGCACGCTGAAGCGTGAACTCCGGACGCCGCCGTGATCGCGGGACGCGTGTTCGCAATTGCCCACGCGCCCTCATTTCTGACCGTCCTATTTTCCACAATCCTTTATGGAAGAACAACTCAAGGACGGACCACCCGCACCTGCACGGCCGAGTAACCTTTGCTCACCGGCACATCCGCCGTCCAGCGGACGACTAGCGGCGTGGTGCTGACCACCGAGCTGACCGCTGCATTGATGACCGTGGCATTCCCGTTCGAGCGGGGCGTGAGCCGCACCTGCACAGTCGATGCTTGCTCGACATTGGTTGTCTCGATGAGCACCGGCGTGGTCGCCGTTTCCGGTAGGGCCACATCTGCCCCGCTCGCGCCGAATGCCGCCCGCGGGTCCGCCGGGGCGGTGACCCCACCGATGGAAACCACCTTCACCTGCGGCGCAGTGGACGGCGGCCAAATCAGTGCGGTAGCTCCAGCGGTCAGCGGCACCACCGAGGGGTCCGGCGCGATGGCGAGCGTGCCGGAGTTACTCACCCGCTCGATGCGGATGCGTCCGAGACCGCCATTTTGCCAACCCGTGCCGCCGGCAGCTCCCAGGGTGCCAGTGCCGGAAATGCTGTCGCAAACCAGCCGGATGCCGCCGCCGGAGCCACCGCCACTCTGGCTCCAATTGTCCTTGCCGACGCCGCCGCTGGCGTCGATCTGCCCGGTGACATTCAAGGTGCCGGCGGTGGCGATGAGGATCGCCCCTCCGCCCGCGCCGCCGCTGTGAGTGCCAGCTCCCGCGTTGGCATTGGCGTGAAACTCCGGGTCGCTCGCGCCACCCGAGCCGCCGATGAGCGGGATGAGCGATGGATTTCCATAAGTCGGCGAGTCCGAAATCGCCGTGCCGTAGCTACCGCTGCGGCCGGCATTGTTCTGAGTAAATCCGCCGCCCGGGCCGAAGCCGGCGGAGGCGGTCGGGCCGGTGACCAATGTGCCCACCCCGCCACGGAAGCCGCCTGGTCCTGCCTCGGCGAGTAGCGGCGCGAAGACGAAATCCCCGCCCTTCACGCTGACATTTCCCGCGATGGTCACGTTCCCGCTGACCAGCCAGACGACCGGTGCCGTGCTCGGGTGGTTGGTGAAAGTGAGCGTCGCTCCGGCGGCGATGTTGACGCTGGAGTAGTTAAAAACGACGGCCCATTTCGCGGGGTCATAGATTCCATTCGCCGAGTTCGCGCCGTCCCACGCACCGCTTGCTGCTAGGGAAAGGTCGATGGTGGTGTTAGCGGTGACGTTCAGGACGCCGCTGCTGCCATTCGTACCGGGAACGACGATGGCGGCTTGGGAAACGCAGGTCAGCGAAATGAAAACCGGGCACAGACAAATGGCACTCTTCATGATGTATAACCTGTGGAAATTTCATGGGTGCTGGCAAGGGCGGAGGTGATTCAAGTTTTCCCAAGTCGTGCCCGAATGATCCAAGTTTGAAAAAACCAACGAATTATGAATTTTATAATGATCGGGCGCACGGCCACGCGGATTATCGGCATAGCTGAAACAATTTGCATTTTCGCGCTACCATCAGCATTGCCCGCGGTCGTCGTGAGGCACGACCTCGACTTGTCGGCATACGCGGCGTTGGCGGCGCAAGAGGCGTTCGCTGGCGTCGCGAAAGTGCGCGCAGGCATCGGTTTCGGCGGTCGGACGGGCAGCGGGGTGGTTGTCGCGGACCGGTGGCTGCTGACGGCGGCACATGTCGTTTGGGGGACGTCGGCCGGCGCGGTTAGCGTGGAAATCGGTGGCAGGCGCATCGCGGTGGAGGAAATCCGCTTCCCGGCGGCATGGTCGGCCTCGCCAGCGACCGGTCTGACCCAAGGCAGCGACCTCGCGCTGATTCGGCTGGCCACAGACGCGGATGCGGCCCCCGCGGCGATTTCCAGCAACGTGGCGGCGGGGCAGGTGGCGTTTCTTGGCGGCTTCGGCAACACGGGAAATGGAATTTTGGGCGCGGCCTCAAGTCCCGGACTGTACTTCGCAATGAATATCATCGATCGGCTAGTCGCCACGGCGGATGGCGGTCGCTTGCTTGCCACGGATTTCGACGACGGCACCGCACTGCGAAACTCGCTCAATGCAGCGACGGCGCGGCGGACTTACTACGACGCCGGATTTTCCGCTTCTCTACTCACCGCCACCGTGCTCGACACCTACCCGCCCACCAGTCAGGCGACCTTTGCCGGGCTGCCGACCGCGGCGGATTTTTTCCCGGGCTTGGCGGAGGAATTCCTCGAAGGGACAACCGCAAGCGGCGACAGCGGCGGACCGCTTTTCGTGTGGGATATGGATGCCGGATGGAGCGTGGCCGGCACCGCCTCGTGGGGCGTGAATCCCCTGCTACCCGCAGGTTTCGCGCGAACGGACTCGCGCTACGGGGACGTGGCGATTTTCACCGACCTCACGGCCAATTCGGCCTGGATCAAGGCAAACATTCCCGAGCCGGCACCCGCTTGGTTGCTTGCCGCGGCGCTGGTCTGGGTGGGAATCGGACGAAATCGCAGATAACCCCACCGCGATGCCCCCCTTGCCCAGCGCACCGATTTCGCAATCGTTTGACAGCGAAAGCTCGCCCGATGGCAAAGGGCTAAGCGAGGAGTTGACGAACCCCGGCAACCCCCGTCGTTCTGGCATCCGCTTATTGGAGAAAAGCCCCCTTCCATGAACAACGGCGTGGAATCCTACATGGGCGGCCTCGATTGGAATGGCAGTATTCTGCGACCCCCTCCCCGATTCAAACGGAAGTCGGAACTCGCCTTTTTCCGCATCGCAGCGCGTCCTGTCACGAAACCTCCGGCAAAGGCCCTTCGCTGACATTTGCCATTGGAGTCTCGCCGTTGCCGGAACCCACCACAACATTGCTCGCGAGAGTTGCCGGTCTGGCGTGGGCGGCGCGGCGTCCGCAAGGGGTCTCCAGCCCGGTCCGCTCAGTCCCCCCGCACGGGCGAATGCAAATCCCAAATTACCGACGAGCAAACAAAGCCGGCACCACGAATCTTAGAAATTCAACGCCCCAGATGGAGCATTCGCAGAAATCTCTCCGCATGACAAGGTTCCCGAACTGTCCAAAGATTCGCTCGATTCGTACGATTCTTGGTGCCTTCCTTTGTAAATCCGCTCGCATTCGACGGGATCCGGGATTGCCCGGCGCGGGGGTTTGGCCGATGACACGCGGCATGTCCTTTTCCCTCATCGTCGGCCTCGGGAATCCCGGCAGGCAGTACGAAGGAACGCGCCACAACGTCGGATTCATGCTGCTCGACCGGTTGGCGGCGGCCAGCGGGGCGGCTTTCCAGAACTCGCCGAAATGGCAGAGCCATCTGGCGAAAATCCCCGGCAGCGGCACGATCCTGCTCAAGCCCCAGACCTTCATGAACCTCAGCGGCCGCGCGATCCAGCAGGTGCTCTCGTTCTACAAGTGGCCGCCGGACGAAATGCTCGTGATTTACGACGACGTCGCCCTACCGCCCGGCGCGCTGCGGTTTCGCGAGAAGGGATCGGCCGGCGGGCACAATGGCATCAAGTCGATTCTCCAACACCTGGGGACGGACGCGTTCCCGCGGTTGAAAATCGGAATCGGCGGTAGCGCGCCCGGGGAAATGGTCGGTCACGTCCTCGGAAAGTTCGCGCCGGACGAGCGGGAGACGATCGAAAACACGCTTGCCACCGCTTTGGATGCCGTGCAGCTTGCGCGCTCCCAAGGAATCGCCGTCGCGGCGAACCGCTATCACACTTCCAAATCACCATCACCACCATCCGATGAGCCGCAAATACAAGGGCCTGATTGTCCTTAACACCAAGTCCCTCGAAGGCACCGTTGACGAACTCGTTTCTTCCGTTTCCAAGGAATTCGAGGCGGAAGGCGCCAAGCTCGGCCAGATCGAACAACTCGGCCGCCACAAGTTCGCTTACGAATCGGGCCATCTCGATGCCGGTAACTACGTGAACTACACCTTCGAGAGCGAACCGACCGCGATCCGCAAAATCCAGGACCGCTTGCGCCTCAACGACCACGTGCATCTTCAGCACTTCCAGCGCATCGCTTGATCATCCCGCGTCCGACACGCGAATTTTCCGAGATCCGCCATGGCCAATCTCAATAAAGTGATGCTCATCGGGAACCTGACCCGGGATCCCGAACTGCGCCATACCGCCAAGGGCACCGCGGTGTCGGAAATCGGCTTGGCGATCAATCGGACGTGGTCTAACGATCAGGGAATCAAACAGGAAGACACTACCTTCGTGGATGTGAGCGTCTGGGGTAAGCAGGCGGAGCTGATCCAACAATACGTAGTCAAAGGCAATCCAATCTATATCGAAGGAAGATTGCAGTTGGACACTTGGGACGACAAAGCGACCGGGCAAAAGCGTAGCAAAATGCGGGTAATCTGTGAGAATTTCCAGTTTCTGCCCACCGGCAAGCCAAACACCGCCGGCGGCGGCGGAAATTATTCCGAGCGCCCGCAGCAATCCTCCTCCCAGCCGGCGCAGCGCTCCGGGTCCCCCCAAGGCGCGTCCCCCGCGCCGATGGATGACTATCAGGAAGAGGACGAAATTCCGTTCTGAGAGAAGACGGATCGGATTGGCCTTCCGAGCGACGGCTGAAGCCCGTCGCGCGGTAGGACGTGAAGCTCCACACTTTGGAGTGCGGTGGGAAGCGCACCGCCCCACCGCTTTGGATTGCGAAGCAGAGGACAGTGCAATCCAAAGCGGTGTCGCGACCTGCGGCCTTGCCACCGCACTCCAAAGGCCTGCGGCGATCGGTAGGATGCGAAGCTCCACACTTTGGAGTGCGGTGGGAAGCGCAGCGCCACACCGCTTTGGATTGCGAAGCACGGGACAATGCAATCCAAAGCGGTGTCGCAGCCTGCGGCCTTGTCACCGCACTCCAAAGGGCCTGCGGCGATCGGTAGGACGTGAAGCTCCACACTTTGGAGTGCGGTGG